>BAABWY010000004.1:0-300000 GCA_040367435.1 Hyphomicrobiales bacterium 4NK60-0047b
AAAAATATGCTGGTGAAAAAGAAAAACAATGCTCACAAATATGGAAGCGAACCAGAACGTTGAATTTTCGTGTTTAGCGGGGAAGGAAAGCGTACCCTCTTTTCGTCATTGTAGAATAGTTTTTAACAATCAGATGAGTTGAATAAAGGGTGTGCCTGGTCATATTCCTTTCGTTTGGTATAAAACTCTCTGTAAGGTAATTGATCTGATCGTGAGGGCTCGAGAATGACATTGCCTTGCCTGCCTTCTCTGGCTTCATCTAAACGCCCATGATGGATGTTGTTTTGTATCTGGTGGGTTGTAAAATTCTTGGTCGCCCGGATGATAATTTTTGCGTCAAATAAAACGCATCCTTTTTTTGTTTTGGGATGAACTCAAAATACTGGCTCTATGGTGTAGCGGCCAATAATGTCATCAAGCTCATCCAAAATTTTAACGACATATTTTAAATTATCACTCATTCGTTCATAAAGTGAGATTCAGCTATTTTCTATGATGGTTGAGAGCATGATATTAAAGCTCTTGTTGGGAGAGGCATAGGTATATTTCAAACCTAACAAAGTACGTAACCAGCCCCCTAAAAAAGAGTGATCTCAAATAATACGCTCATAATCAATTTGCCTCCAATTGCGAGCCAAGATTGATTTGGAAATCAATTTGTTCAGATGGACACAAATGGTTGCTTTTGTTCAATTGAGCTCTCAGTCGTCTTTATTAAAATAGCTGGTATCTCAAAGGGGGGAGATGATCATATTCTCTTCGCCATCGAGGGATTTGATATGAAGTTTGGTTTTCGTCAATACCTGTATGGCCTCTCTAATTTGATCATATGAATAGCTTTTGCTCTTACGGCGTTTTTTACCGCGTTTTTTCAATTCTGTGTGGATGCGATAGAGAGTGGTAGGGACCAGAAAGTTATCAGTTGATTTATTGTCTCCTCAACCATTGTAAAAATACCCACTATCAACAGCGAGCTTCATGATGATTTTTTCAATGACCATTTCTCTGGTGCCTGGAAATAGAGCTTTGGTGCTACCATCCTTTCATTCAATAAATGCAGGCTCAAGAAGTAAGCGATATTCTGTTTTTTCATAACGGAAATATCTTTTAATGGGAGCTGCAGTTCAGTCTTTATTACGTCTTATGATTTTAGCATTACCACGTCCTACCACAAAGCGAGGAATGCTTTCATAAAAGGCAAAGCCGTTCATGTAGTTAGGCGTTGAAACAATGCGGAATAAATCCAATTGTTTCGGTTGGTTTTTCAGCGTGTCATTAAGCTCAAATTTGTTTTTTTGCATCTTGTTGTTGATTAAAATCTATAACGAGCTGACGAAGAACTTTAGAAACTGAGGTTCGTCCAATATGTGAGATGAAACACTCATATTCTGAAGGTTTTATATGACCATTGATTTTGCGAGAGCACTTTTCTTCAAAAGAGATTCATTTAATTTGTGATGGTCTAGCTAAAACTGTCTGATCAAAATTAACTGATTGAGTTTCTGCAAATGAGATGTCTTTTGCAAATTTATTTTTAGTCATGTGGTTTAAAATTATCAAGGTAAGTATGAAACTCTATGAGTTGTGGCATGATATAGCGCAGAGCATATCTGTCGGTTCCATTGAGCTCATAAAGTTCAAATGGTGTGAGGTTTTCATCGGCCATTCGAGCAATATATTTAGATGGATTGATGATAAAGACGGGATGATTTGGAAAGTGCTCTTGTAATGTTTCTTTCAAATCTTTGGCCATAACTTTGGGTGTGTTGTTGATGAGTATCACAATATTAGGGTTGTAGCTTTCAAGGTTCTTAATGGTCTTGATGGCAGGGATTAAATCGCCTCTTGATTGATAGCGAATTGGTACAACGCAAAGGTCTGATAATTTAGCCGCTTGTGGCACGCGAGATTCCACCCAGCCTCAAAAATCGATGACATAGTTTTCTCATGAAGTTAAGTTGAGTGGTTCTCAAGGATGAATGGTAATGATCTGTCCTGGTTCGAACATGTTTTTATAGATTTCTTCAGTGCAGTTTTCGACATCATTGGTCAGCAACATGCGACCAGATTGCTTGGCATAAAGACAAGCATGAGAGCTTTTGCCTTGTCTTCAGATGATAGAGTAAAAGAATATATTCATGGAATGGAAGTTAAGGGCTATTACATTCATCATAGTGAAATAAAAAAGAAGTCAAAACTATTTGCCCCAGTGGGGCAGTAATTTTTTTTAGATTTAAAAATTTTAAAAATAATAAATTTTAGGAGGACCTAAATTTAGTGAAAATATAAATTTTATATATTTACTTCATCGACTAGGTTTTTAAGGCAATTTCTTCTTCTTTTTTATTGACAAAATGTGTGAGTCTATCTTCTTCACAATACCAACGGAGTTGAAATCTATGCTCAAGTGATGGCGAAATTTCAAGAATACTATCAATGAAAATAGGATAAGATATACCGCCATTATATCGCACTGATTTTGCTTTTAGTGAACAATGCTTATTATCTTTAGCTTGTTCAGCAAAAGTTTGACAAGCACTATAGTCATCTGGATGATGATAACATTTTTCATCGGGTACTTCTTTTTGATTAATAAATTTAGCTTTAATCTTATAAACTATTTTTGACGTTTTTCTGTATGTAACTTGATTTTCTTTTTCAAAGAATTCTTTACGGAAGTGATGAGCGACTTCATATATGGCTGTTATTGGATCTTTTGCTGCATATAACACTGACCAGTTACCATTTGTAAAGCGTGATGGAGCTTTAGGTAGCAATGAGTTCATAAAAGCAAATTTAATGTCATCCATTACTATTTTTTTAATCAAAATTTGATTGTCAAATGCTGCTAATGTCTCATTAGGCCAACCATCTTTTGCGGTATAATTATTTAACCTATCACCACAAACTCTATAAATTTCTTGCATTATCCAAGGATCCTATTTACTAATGCTGCAACAATGACGAGGTCATCATGCTTACCTGTTTCTAATAAATCCCATGCGCATTTGCCATTTAGTTCTTGGCGTTTTGTATACATCCAATTTAATTGTTCCTCGAGATTATCTGGCCCCAGGCACGACATTAAACCTTCTTTGATGTATCTTAGTGTCTCAATTCTATCTTTTAAATCTTCACCGTAAACATTATTACCCGTATTTCTTGCCTCTAGCCAATTTTTTGCGTCACTATCAACGTATCCTAGTAGGGTTGGTAGCAGTGGAAAACCGTTTTCATGTCGAGAGATGTCACCATAAGATTTTTCAATGGCGCAAAAGTATTCTTCTAAGATTTTAGGCTTATGTATTGCGTTAAAATTGACCTTATATAAATTAGCGAATTTTTCAAAACTATCAATATTACCATGGTTATCTTTATGTATTTTGAATATCTTTTGACCATTGCTTTCTAGTAAATTGATTGTCAAAGTAGCTTCTTCAATATCGTCGTATTCAGATAATGAGGCGCAAAATTCTATTTGATTATCTTCCCCATCATTAGTTATGCTAGCTATAGTTGCTGGACCAGCGCCCGCACCTGCGTAGGTTCTATGTCCGTGAATATCATTGGACACATTGTCCATTTTTGTATCAAAAGAATAAAGTGACCTGTTTCCAATTCTTTTATATCTATCGATTACTAAATCTGGATCTCTGGTGATAAGGATATTAAATCCTTCATGTTTTAAAAAGCTTACATAAGCTTGTATAGATTCGTATATATCTTCTAGAAATGTAGCTGTTGGTGAAATTAGACCGTTTTCAATATAAACCAATTGATCGTTATTCGTATTTGTTAAATTCATCGCTATCCTCAGATATTAAAACGATAGGTAGTTCCAACATTATTTTAAATATTTTTGTATGTTTTTTACTGCTATGTTCTTCATAAGTTGCGTTTTTTCTGATTCCATATGCATCGCATATATCTTTTGCCATACCTAGTCCTAAACCCTCACCTTCAATATTTTCTCTCGATGCAAAATCCCCTCTCTTCTCATATTTCCAGATATCATTTAAATTGTCTTCACGGTCTTTAGGTATATCATTACTAATTGTTAATATATAACTTTTTCTATATTTGCCACTTTTTTCAATCTTTGTTTGAACTACTCCCCCTGGAATAGAATATTTTACCGTATTGGAGTAAAACTGTGTAAGTAGCATGTCTAGATCATCAGGATGAAAATTAATTTTCATATTATTTGGTATGTTTATTTCGCCTGAAGTAAGTTCATTAGGAGATTTTAGAACATTTATTGTTTTGCTAATAATATCGACAACAGCTTTTTTTAAATATATAGCTTCTTTGTTTCTAAATCTGTCTGAAACT
Source organism: Hyphomicrobiales bacterium 4NK60-0047b (assembly GCA_040367435.1). Taxonomy (NCBI): domain Bacteria; kingdom Pseudomonadati; phylum Pseudomonadota; class Alphaproteobacteria; order Hyphomicrobiales; species Hyphomicrobiales bacterium 4NK60-0047b. The sequence continues at coordinate 4,333 of BAABWY010000004.1, forward strand.
CGTTCTTTGAACGAAGAACTTTTATATGATTGGCGAAGTACTCTTACGGAGGAAGAGATATCATTAGCTCTTCTAGAAACTCTTTCATAGTTATTTTCATCCGATTTAAGTTTTGTTATATCTTGAACTATTTTATCAAATTTAGATGAAATAATCCTAGTGTGATACATTATTTCATGTCGGTCTTTTCTGCGTTCTAAGCGGCTTGCTCTCAGAGTTTCATCAATGGCTTCAATGGTAGCTCTAATAATTCCAGCAATACCAAATAAAATATCATTAGGTAAGTTTCTAGGTGCTTTATCGAAATACAGAGATAGTATTCTTACAGGCTGTTCAAAACGGTCTAGTATGGGGATAATGGCGATGTATTGTATGCCTAAGTTGGGTAGTTTTCTTGTATAATCCTTTTGTAACCAATTCTTATCAAATGGTCTCTCTCCGAACTTACCTCTTATTATTCTATTTCTATTAAGGGCAACACTCGCTACAACATTATCTTTTTTGGTATCTAAGAACATATTGTTTATTTTTCCAGCAAGGTCACTTCTGTTATAGTACCCAATTAGCACAAATTTTTTTGTTGAAAGCGAAGTTTTATTGTTACACCAAAGTGTGGCTGAGGTCGCGCCAGTTAGTCCGCAGATATTTTTCAAATATATCTCAGGGTGATCGCAGTTTAGCATTATTGTTTCAGATAGTTTAAATAAACTACTGTAAGTGTAGTAATGTTTATTATTTTTTTTTTGCATATAAGATGTGCTTTTCATGTTAAAGCCAAGTGCTAACGTTTATACTTATATAAATGATTTTTAATCTATCCTAGTTTCATTGTAGATATGATTTATTTACTGATGATAGCTTATTTTTGTTGTTTGCACCAGGGATCGTGACCCGAATGGGCCGAGACAAAAAAGCTGATAAGCGTTTTGGCTTGGTGAAGCGTTTAGCGAAATAGAGCTCGGTCTTGACCGTCTTAAGGTCAAGAGGTGCCAGATAAGAAAACCGTCAGTTTGCCCAGATCTCACTGACGGTTTTTAAATTTTAAGGAGAACAAACGACTTCTTCACTTTTGATGTCACTTAAATATGAAAAACAAGCCGCAACATCTGCATGTGTCAATGAGCAATGTATTTCAATCATTTCAGTAACATTTTTACCTTTTAGAAAAAGTTCTAAAACAGATAGAACTGGAATCTGAGCCTCTTTGACATAAGGCATACCATTAAACTTCCTGGGACAAGAAATGATCCTTTCATTATGGGAAATCTTAATTTCAGGAAGTTGATATTTAATGGGATGTGCCAAAGCTTCACAACTATCTATCCAGGTATCAATTTCTTCTTCAATCCAAGCAACTCGGTTTTTACCAATTTGTCGTCTTGGAGGAAATTGACCTAATTTTTCTAATCGTAAAATATGTTGAGAAGAATAGGGAATTCTCTCTAAAAGTTCTTTTTTGTCGATTAATTTTTTACGCATAACAACGCCTTTGTTTGTTTCATATGACACATGTCATATATATGGTTAAAATTAACCCACAGGATGATGTATCTTGTTATTCTTGTTATGTTTTTTCTTCTTCTTAAGAAAAATCATGTGTCAAATTGAAACAATTATCAAGTGCAATCATAGGTTGTGTTGTACTATGTTGTAATCCATTAGTCCAAAAAATCGAAATAAATGATGTTTTCAGTGTTCTTTTTTATAAGTGATTACACTTGATGCTAGAGATGCTCGTCATTCAGTGTAAGTTTTGAATCTTTTTCTCCATCGCTGATTAAGCAAAGAAGATGAGATTCCCAGGTTTCTAAGGCATTTCTCATTTCTGGGAGATAACCAAAACGATTATACACACCAGCCACCCCTCCAAAAGTGCCTGACTTATGATTTAAAATACGTTCGACCACATGGGGAGGAATTTGTTTTTTGGCCATACCGGTTGCAACGGTTCGCCGCAAATCATGTATGCGCCAATCAAAGACTTGGCTTATTTCATCCAGTCTTGATTTAAATTTGCTGATCCCTGAAACGGGGCGATCCGCATTATTTTTTTGAGCTGGAAATAATAGTTCCTTATGCAGATAAGGTATGCTCTCAATGAGGGCTACAGTAGAATTTGTTAATGGAACAATATGGGCTCTGCCAGATTTATTTCTTGTTGCCTCAAGGTTCCAAAGTTTTTCCCCTAAATCAATATCCTGCCATCTCATTGTTGTTACTTCGCCAATACGTTGACCAGTAAGTATGAGCAATTGGGTGATAACACCAAAAGGGTAGGCCTCTTGATCAGCGGTTCTCCAAACAGCTTGAAGTTCTTCATCAGTTAGAACGCGGTCTCTACTTATATCTTTTGTGGGACGTTTCATGCCAGTACAGGGTGATTTTTCAATAAGGCCGCGCTCGATTGCCCAATTAAAAACTCGTCTTATCATTGCAAAGCAGTGATTAGCTCCACTTGGTGCTCCTCTTTCAATAATGGCATCTAGTATTATATTAACGTCAGCTCTTGTAATTTGGTCAATTCTCTTATTTCTCCAGGGAGGGAGGAAGTCCCTTTTTAAAATTCGCTCTGTCTCTCTCCAGGTTTTATTTTGGCGCTTTGCGTATTTTTCAATAAATTCATCAACCAATTCGGGGAATAGGAGAGTATCGGATAAGTTATTGGTATGACGTTTTTCTGAAGCAGGGTCTCCACCAGCATTGACTTTAACTAGTGCTTCATGTGCTTTTGCACGAGCTGTAGCAAGGGATAAGATGGGGTAGCGTCCAAGCGTAAATCTTCTAGATTTACCTTCGAAGCGATAGAGCAAAACAAAAGAAGTTGTGCCCTTGGAAGTTATACGCACTCCAAAACCTGGTAGTTTATTATCCCATATTTCGCTTTGTCCCTTTACAGGTGGTTTTAGTTTTTTTATTTTTAAATCTGTTAGTGTGTCTTTAGTCATGGTCTTTCTCATAGGTAAAAAATAGGTAGCAAAATGCTGGAATTTCAGCGTTCAACTAAGTTACCTTATGAGATGGGTGAGGTGGGTATAATAAAGTGAGAACAGTGAGTTAGGTCGCGTCATGTTCCGCTAGGGTTGCTTACCTAATGAAACTTTTAATCAGTAGGTCGAAGGTTCGAATCCTTCAGGGCTCACCACTTTTCCATAAGATGCACCTCTTACCTAATGCTTAGTTTTCTTTTGGAAACAAGATGTGGAGATTATTTATCGGGGGCTTAGTTTTTCTTAATACTGGTTTGAATTGTTTGGGGTTGTATTAACCTTGATACTTTTTAATTCATATCAGTTGCCAAGAACTAAACTTCAATTCTTTCATTTGCAATTGTAAATGCCATGCTTTTTCAAAGGTGTTGAAACAAAGATTTTCATTTTTTTCTCTCATCTTTGTTAAAGGATGTATCTGGCGGCCACCTTTCAATACTTAGTCAAGCTTCCTATCTGTAATTTACCCGCTGAATACTTTTCGTTGTTTTTTTATTTTGGAGATAAGCGTATGGCTCCATCTAGACGATGAACTGAGCCATTTATCATATCATTTTCACATATTTGCTGTGCTAGCATTGCATATTCATCTGGTTTAGCTAAACGAGATGGAAATGGAATTTGTTTTCCCAATGCATCTTGGACATCTTGTGGTAAGCCTTTTAGCATAGGTGTCTCAAATATACCGGGGGCGATTGTGACGACCCGTATACCGTCACGGGATAGATCTCGTGCCATTGGTAAAGTTAAACCAATTACTCCAGCTTTTGATGCTCCGTATGCGGCTTGACCAACTTGCCCTTCCATTCCTGCAACAGAGGCAGTCATAATGATGACACCTCGGGCTCCATCATCTGAAATTGGAGAGGTCTTCACCATGCCTGTTGCTGCTAAAGATCCGCTGTAGAAAGTACCGTTTAAATTTATAGATGTTGTTTTGGCAAAAAGCTCTGGATCATGAGGTAAGCCTTTTGATACAGTTTTCTGTCCTGGGGCAATGCCTGCGCAACAAATTAGAATACGCTCCTGTCCATGAGCTTTGCGCGCTTTTTCAAAACCAGAAGATAGACTTTCGTAACTGGAAACATCAACTTCACAGAAGACACCGCCCAAGTTTTTTGCGACCTCTGTACCGGCTTCTACGTTGAGGTCGAAAATAGCGACTTTAATTCCAAATGATGCTAGTCGTTGAGCTGTTGCTTTTCCTAAACCTGAACCTCCGCCAGTGATAATAGCGGAAATGTCTTGGGATAATTTCATCTTTTTGGACTTTCTTTATTGAATTGGGCTGTGCGTTTTTCTGCGAAAGCTCTCATGCCTTCTACTCGATCCTCAGTCGCAAAGCATGCATGGAAAGCTCGACGCTCAAAAAGCAATCCCTCAGAGAGAGAGGTTTCAAAGCTACGGCCTAATGTTTCTTTAATCATCATTGCAGCGACCCGGCCATAGCTTGCTATGGTTTGTGCTGCTTCAAGGGCGATTTTGTCTGTATCTTCATTTGCGACAATGCGAGAAATTAAACCGGCTCTTTCTGCTTCTTGAGCATCCATATATCTTCCGGTTAAAAGTAAATCTGCAGCTTTTGCTTTTCCAATGGCATGAGTGAGGCGTTGTGTTCCGCCCATACCTGGAATGACACCTAACTTAATTTCAGGTTGTCCGAATTTTGCATCTTCTCCAGCAATTATCATGTCGCAACTCATTGCTAATTCACAACCACCACCTAATGCATAACCTCTGACAGATGCGATAAGTGGTAATCTGATTTTTGAAATGCGTTCCCAACCGGCTAACCAATTTTCACTAAATACATCAGGGTATTCGCGTTGAATACTTTCATTGATGTCTGCTCCTGCTGAGAATGCTTTTTCACTACCTTTAAGAAGAATACAGCCAATTTTATTGTCAGTATCATAGCCTTCCATGACATCCGCTAATTGCAGCATGACATCTGTATTAATTGCATTTAATGCTTCTGGTCGTGATATCGTTAGGATGGCAACTCTATCTTCTCGCTCTATTTTTATGGAGGTGTTCAACTGCTTAACTCCCTAACAAATGTTGTAAAGTTTTCTGCAGGTTCACGCTCTGTAATAAAGCTGTTTTCAGGTGCACGCATGTCAGCGAACCCTAAGGCCATTCCGCAAATGATCATTTCTTCTTTTGGTATTGCAAGGCGGTGTTGGATGATTGTGTGATATTGTGCAAAGGCTTGTTGTGGACAAGTGTCAAGGCCAAAACTCCTGGCGGCAATCATTATGGATTGTAAAAACATGCCATAATCTAGCCATGAGCCAATTTCCAGGTCTCGGTCAATAGTAAATATCAAACCAACAGGGGCGTCAAAAAACAGGTAATTACGCCCATGTTGGTGTTTCATTTTTTCATGATCGCCTTTAGTGATGCCAATTGATCCGTAAAGTCCCCATCCATTTGCACGGCGTCGTTTTAAATAAGGGTCGCGCCAGTCTTTTGCATAATAGTCATATTCAAATTGATGGTCATCACCAGATTCAAATGCGGTCAAGATTTCAGAGCTTAGTTTTTTTTTGACAGTGCCTGAGACAACATAAGCTTTCCAGGGTTGTGTGTTTGAGCCACTTGGAGAACGAGACGCAATATTGAGGATGTCCTTAATCATTTTGTCTGTGACAGGATTTGGTAAGTATGAACGGATTGACCTTCGTGATGTGATGGCATCATTGGGGGTTAAAGATATAGGCCGGATGTGTTGTTTCAAATTATTCACTATCGTTTTCTCCTGCTAGAGGGAAGCGAGTAATTGGAGTGTCAATATCAAGATTGGCGAGTTCATAACCGCGACGGAAATCTTCAATATGTCGTTTCATCCATTCTTCTGCTGTGGTTGCATCTCCGCTCTTTAGAGCATCAAGTATATTTCGGTGCGCGGCGAGTAAGCGTTCACTTGCATTTAAACTTTTTATCACGCCACTAAAAGCTGGATAAAATAGGTCACTGATGGGATCACGGCAGAGTTGTATAGCTCTGTTATTACTTGCTTCGCATAATAGATCGTGGAATTCGACATCTAACTCTAGAACTACTTGGTTATCTGATAAATTTTTCTCAGTTAATAAAACATTTTCTTCCAGAGCTAAGATTTGTGCATCAGTTGCAAATTTAGAAGCATCAACTGCTATTGGAGGTTCTAATATGAGCATGGTTCTATAGAGTTCATCGATTTTTATTTTTTGTAAAATCATTGCTGCAGTCATGCGGTTGGATAGTTCTGCCCTTTGGGGAACTGTAACAAATAGTTTTTTTCCGCCAGGTTTTCTTGCAACTATTCCATTCTCTTCTAAAAGACGAATTGCCTCTCTTATTGTTGACCTATTTACACCTAGTAGGTTAGCCATTGAGGTTTCAGATGGAAGAACTTCTCCAACATTTATTTCCCCAGATAGGATCTTAGTGCGTAAGGATGCGGCAGCAACTCTGTAAGCAGGTTCTGTATGAATGGGTTCTAAAGAAATGTTTTTGGTCATTTTTCATCTTTCAGTCGGTCAAACTCTTCGTCACGTAATGAGCGACGTAGAATTTTGCCAGTTGGCCCCTTAGGAAGGGAAGGTCTATATTCAATTCTTCTAGGGTATTTATAGGGAGAGGCTACTTTTTTAACAAAATTTTGTATTGCTGACGTTAATTTTTCTGATGGTGTGATGCCTTCTCTTAGTACGATAAATGCTTTTACCACTTCACCTCTAGAAGCATCCGGGGACGCAACTGCAGCACAATCAAGGACACTTTCATGTTTTAAGATTGCATTCTCAACTTCTGTTGGGCCGATGCGGTAACCAGCCGAGTTAATAACATCATCCGAGCGCCCTTCATACCAGAAGTATCCATCGGCATCTTTTTTACCAAGATCACCAGTTACAAACCATTCGTATTCTTTTCCTTTAATGATTGCATCGGATAATCTCTCGGGTTCTTTCCAGTACCCTATCATCATTTGTGGATTGGGTAGTTTTAGAGCTATGTGGCCAACTTCATTGATAGGTAATTCCAGACCATTGTCATTTATAATTGAGAGTTCTGTCCCAGGAGCAGAAACACCCATAGAGCCAACGCGGACGTCAATGTTAGTTAAAGTCAATGCGGTCATTAAAGTTTCTGTTTGGCCGTAAGCTTCCGCAACTGATAATCCAGAAGCCTTCTGCCATTTATCTGCAATTGTTGGGCTCATGGCTTCGCCTGAGGAGACTGTGCGCCGTAGCGCACTTATGTCATAATTTGAAATAACTTCTTGAACAACACGGTTTAGTTCTGTTGCCGGTGCGCAATAAATTGTGACTTTGTTCTCCGATAGTAAGCGTAACCGTTCTTTTGGATCAAAAGGTCCATCATAGAAAAAACTAGTTCCTCCTTCAGACCAGGGGCCAAACAATATGCTGGTACCAGCTTTTGACCAACCAGTATCTGCAGTGCACCAAATGCAATCACCAGGCTTTACATCTAGCCAATAGCGGGCGGAAAATCGCCAAGAATAAAGACCTCTAGCTGAATGTAGAACCCCTTTAGGATACCCGGTTGAGCCTGATGTGTAATAGAGTAAAACAGGATCTTCAGCATGGACGGGTACAGCTTGGGCTTCTTTTGTTTGATCAAGACAGTCGTTAATATTTACCCAACCCTCTTGAGAACCGACAGAGAAACGTAAATCAATATTTTTTAAACCGGCGTCTATGTTTTCAATATGTTGCGCGCGACAAACAATGGCTTTTGCTCCTGCATGATCCACCCTGTAAGCAATTTCATCTGCTGTGAGCATTTCTATGCATGGTATAGGTACAGCGCCAATACGAAGGGCTGCCACTACAGCTATTTGCCATTCTGGTATTCTGGGTAAAACGACCAGGACCCGATCACCTTTTTTTATTCCACTTTTTTGAAAAGACCATGCCAGCCTTTTTGTTAGCGTTGACATTTCACTATAAGTGTACCGTTTTTTCTCTCCGTTTGAATTTTCCCAAATTAAACAAAGGTTATCATTTTTTTCAGCCCAATAATCAACGACATCTTCCGCAAAATTGAATGAGGAGGGGATGTCCCATTTGAAATCATCACATTGGTGGGCGGGCTTTTCATTTAGTTCTATCATCTTCCCATCCTCTAAGTCGTTTTTGTTTTTGATTGTCTGTGTACTTCAACGGCGTCGTACCCAATTTTTTCTAATTCTTCCTTGGTATGTTCTCCCAGCAAGGGGGGAGGTAATCGAATTTCACACGGAGTTTCAGATAGTTTAATTGGAAATCCTAATTGAGGAATGGTTCCTTCAACTGGATGATCGACTTCCAAAATCATATCTCGTGCTTGCAGTTGTGGATCATTGAAAGCCTCGTCGACTTCATTGACAGGGGAAAAAGGTATATCAACAGTCTCCAAATAGCTGACCCATTCATCTCTAGATTTTGTCTTAAATAGTTGATCTAGTTTTTTGAACTGCTCTTCAGCGTCATGACCTGTTGGCCATTGCTGTTTTATGAGCTCGGGTAAGTTTACTTTGTTGCAAAACGTCTCCCAGAAATGAGGTTCAATAATTCCAAGTGCAATGAATGCATCATCTTTACATTGATAGACATTATAGCAAGGGGCTTGGCCAATGAAAGGGCGTTCGCCTCCACGAGGATTTGTGCCGTCAAATAACCAATCTGCTCCATGATATGATAGCCAAGAAAATGCACCATCGGTCATGGAGATATCGACGAATTGACCTCTACCTGATGTTGAGCGGGAGATCACCGCAGCAAGAATTCCCGTTGCTGCCATAAGTGAACCACCGCCAACATCTGCTATTGAAAGGCCAGGGACTATTGGGGCCGCGCCGGCATTTCCAAACAAGCGTAACGTTCCGGCGTATGCCATGTAATTTAAATCATGCCCTGCTACTGTCCGGTAGGGACCGGTTTGCCCATATCCTGAAATAGCGCAATAAATAATTCTTGGGTTTATTTCTTTTAACACATCATAGCCAAGACCTAGGCGATCCATGACGCCAGGACGAAATCCTTCTACAACGATATCAGCATCCATTGCCATTCGTTTGAAGACATCTTTACCGGTTTCAGATTTAAAATTTAGTGTCACACTTTTTTTGTTTCGATTGAGTAATAAAAATGAGCCTGATTCTTCTTTGTTTAGAGGGGGGAAGCTGCGATTATAGTCACCTTTTGTTGGTTCTTCGATTTTAATAACTTCTGCACCCATATCAGCAAGTATCTGAGTGCAGAACCCGCCAGGTAACAATCTGGTGCAGTCCAGTATCTTTAGCCCACTTAGAGCGCCTTTTGCGATTGTGTCATTCATGTTGCGATCCACCCTCCATCAACAGCTAGAGTGGAGCCTGTGACATAGCTTGCAGCGTCAGACCCTAAAAAAATTACCGCCCCTGCCATTTCAGTTGTATCTGCGAAGCGTCCCATTGGTGTGCGGTTTTCAACCATGCTTCTTAATTTTTCATTGTCTGCTAACCCAGCTGTTAAATCTGTTTTGACATAGCCTGGTGCGACATTGTTTACTCGAACACCTTGTGATGCCCAATCTTTTGCAAGAGATTTTGTTAATGCTTCAACTCCTGCTTTTGCTGCGCAATATGCCCCTGACCGAGATAGTCCTGTATGCGCTGCTACAGAAGTAATATTGATTATTGATCCGCTTTTTTGTTCGAGCATTTTCTTACCGAATTCACGAATACATAAGAATACGCCCGTTAAGTTGACATCAATAATATTAGACCATTCAGAGAGTTCTGTATTTTCTGTGTATTTATAGTATGGATTAATTCCAGCATTGTTTACTAGTATATCAATCTGATCAAAATTTGATTCTGTATATTTAACTAAATTCTTAACTTCGTCCTCTTTCGAAATATCGGCACTATATCCATAGGCCATTTCCCCTAATTTAGATAAAGCAGTATTGATTGAATTTTGATTTCGACCTGTAATGATAACCCTCGCGCCGGCCTCAATAAAAGCTTGAGCAATTTCTAAGCCGATGCCCCGACTTGCACCTGTAATCACGGCGGTTTTGTTTTTTAGATCTATAGCTTTAGGCATCACTTGGTGCCTCCAGGTTGAGTGTTTTGTGTTTAATTATTTTTCTTGCTAATGACCATCTGTGGACTTCGGAGGGGCCATCATAAATTCTAAACCCTCTTACCTCTCGAAAAATTCGTTCAATTGGTGTTTCATCTGAAATCCCTATGCCGCCGAGTACTTGCATTGATCTATCGACAATATTCCAGATTGCTTCTGAGCATTGAACTTTTGCCATTGAACTTTCAGTTGTGGCTTGTTTTCCTTGATCTAACATCCAGGCTGCTTGTTGAAGTGAAAGGCGAGCTGTGCGCATATCTATTTCATTATCAGCTAGCATAAAACCTATACCCTCGTGACGCCCTAAAATTTGCCCAAAAGCCTCTCGTGTTGCTGCATGATTTGTTGCTGTATTGTGAGCGCGCTGGGCTGAGCCGAGCCAACGCATGCAGTGAGTTAAGCGGGCAGGTGCTAATCGCACTTGAGCATATTTAAAACCCTCACCAACTGCCCCTAATATGTCTTCTTCTTGCAGCAATAAATCTTCAAAAACAACGATTGAATGTCCACCAGAAAAACTAGAATCGAGAGTATTCATATCTCGTTCAATACGTATGCCTTTTCGCGGTAAGGAAGTGAGGAACATGGTTGCTCCACTTTGGTCTCCTTTTTCAACCTTAGCCATGATGATCATAAAACTTGCGTTTCTAGCGCCAGTTATTAGCCATTTGCGTCCATTAATAAGATATCCATTTTTAGTTAATTCGGCAGTGGTTTGCATCATTGATGGGTCAGAGCCGGCGCCATCTGGTTCAGTCATGGCAAAACAAGAACGCGCGCCCTTAATTAAAGGGGATAAGTATTCTTCTCTTTGGCTTTTGTTTGCAACAACATCTAGCAAGTGTGCATTGCCTTCGTCAGGAGCAGCGCAGTGTAGGGCTATGGGGCCAAGTAAAGAGTAACCGGCGGCTTCAAAGACATAACTTCGTTCTAAGTGTGATAAGCCCATACCTCCTAATTCTTTTGGGCCGTGTGGTGACCAAAGGCCTTCTTCTTTAGCTAAAGAGTTTAAATCAAGGCGCAAGTCTTCTGTTGGACCATGTTCAGTCCAGCGGGGATCTTTTTCAAAAGGTATAACCTTTTCTTCAACAAACTCTCTTGTTTGTTTTGCGACTTTTTTTAGTCGTGGTTCCACAGTGAAATCCATTTTTATTCCCTCTATATTTTATTTCTAACAGCTAGCTGTTACATCTCGTGCGTATTCCAAAATCTCAATTCCTAAATCATCAAAATTGGCGTATCTGCTATCACCTAACGTATTGTTTTCCCAGCGAGCGTGGAGCTGTAAAAAGACTACAGCAAGCTTAGTTAGGCAAAGGCCTCGTAAAGCATGAATTCCTTGAACAGAACGACCGGTTGCAGAAGCGTACGCCTCAATCATATTGTCTCTTGTGGGAAAATCTTTGTGACTAGTGGGCATTTGTTTTAAATTTTGCATACAGGCTGGATCTTCTGGCTCTGCCCAATAGCTGAGTAGCGTTGCTAAATCGTACAAAGGGTCACCTAGGGTGGTCATGTCCCAATCAAGTAGCGCAACAGGTGTAAGTTCGTGTTTATCAATTATGAAATTATCCAATTTGAAGTCACAGTGCAGGAAGGTTGGTTGCCCTCCATTCCAATCCGCGAGAGTTCTTTGTAATTCTCTGCTGAGTTCTTTTGCTAATTTTAAAAAAGGTTTTTCTTCAGCAAAATAAATTGCGCCCTCGGACCATCTTTTGGCGTTTCTTGGAATGAAGCCTTTCGGGTTACCAAGGTCTTTTAACCCACAATTTATAGGGTCAAGCTTATGTAAGCGTGACATACTCTCTGTAATTATAGGGATAAGCTTTTTCGACATGCTTTCCCCCTGGTTTAACAAAGATAAATCTTCACCACGAAAGACACGACCTGGCCTGTATTCAATAAGTTGAAATGGGGCCCCAAGAACTTTTAGATCTTGGCATAGATGCAAGCTGTTAGGTGCAAGGGGGAAATGCTTTGATAATTTTGATAAGACTTTATGCTCACGAACCATGTCATGAGCCCCCTTTGGCAGAGGCCCAGATGGTGCTTTTCGCAAAATTGCTTTTTCACCATTTACAATGACTTCTATGTTTATGTTAGCAAGCCCGCCAACACAGAGTTTTGGTTTTTTTCTGATATCGAGCTCAAATCCAACCTCGGATAAATAGTTGGACAATAATTTAGTATTTAGCTCGTATTCACCTATTTTCACTTCTAGTCTCGTCTTTCTCTTGACTTATTGTCGGACAATAATAGTATATTACGCATACAAGATAATTATTTTCAAGTGCTTTTTTCTTCAGAAACGATTTTGTGGAAATGCAGCTAATAAAAACAGGAATGTTGAATTATGAATGCAATTATTCGAATGCAGGGGTGGTCTCATAGTAAATTTGGTAAGCTGGATGATTTGAGTTTAGAGGGTTTAGTTGAGCAAGTAACAGAGGATGCAATTACAAATGCAGGTTTGGATCCGCATCAAATTGATGAAGTATTTGTAAGCCACTATAATCACGGTTTAAGTGAACAAGGTTTTCCTGCTTCATTGCCAATTTCAGCCGTACCGCAATTGCGAAATAAACCAGCTACACATGTAGAAAATGCCTGTGCTAGTGGTTCTGCGGCAGTGCATCAAGCAGCTAGAAGTATCCAAGCTGGAGAGGCAAAATCCGTTTTAGTTATTGGTGTTGAAAAGATGACTGATGTATCACATGACACTGTGCGCCACGCGTTAATTGCCGCTAGTCACGTTCCGACGGAAGGGCAGGGGCAAGCAAGTTTTGCAGGTCTTTTTGCTCAGATGGCACAGGCTTATTTTGAAAAATATGGAGATCATTCAGAAGCACTTGCTCGGATTGCGGCAAAAAATCATTCATATGGTTCGCAAAACCCATTGGCTCACATGCAACGCGATTTGGGGTTTGATTTTTGTTTTAACACTTCTGAAAAAAACCCTGTTGTTGCGGCTCCCTTGAAACGCACTGATTGTTCAATGGTCTCGGATGGAGCTGCGGCACTTGTTCTAACTGATGGTTCTTTTTCTGGGGGGCAAATGGCTGATATACGTTTGCGTTCAAAATCACATGTGAGTGAAATGCTTCCTCTTCAAGGCCGAGATATAACTAAATTAGAAGGTTGTTCTAGAGCATGGAAACAGGCTCTCCAAAGAGGGGGGGTAGAGCTTGATGACTTGGATTTTATTGAAACACATGATTGTTTTACCATTGCAGAGTTATTGCAATATGAGGCGATGGGACTTGCTGAGGAAGGCCGTGGCGCTGATGTTCTTAAGGAGGGTGATTCTTCTTTGGGAGGACGTATGCCAACTAACTTGTCGGGTGGTTTAAAATCAAAAGGACATCCAATTGGTGCGACGGGAGTATCAATGCACATAATGGCTGCTCGTCAACTTGCGGGTGATGCATGTGGTGTTTCTTTAGATAATGCGCGGCTCGGTGGTGTCTTTAATATGGGGGGGGCTGGGGTTGCTAATTATTGCAGTATCCTTGAGCGTTTGTCGTAAGTTCTGAGGTGTTTTGGAACAGAATTTTGTGATTAAAACTCTGTTCCAATTATCTCATAATCCACTGTTTCAAGAAGTCGATTTATTGAAAATTAAATTGCTCTAATTAGCACCCATTCTGAAGCTAAATTGATAGGTACTTATCAATTATTTCTTGATTGGCGACAAGGGCATCAATGCTGTCCTCAAAAACGGATGTTCCATGATCAATGATTGTTGCTCTGGTTGCAATGTCTAGGCAAAACCTCATGTTTTGCTCTGCTAACACGATAGTTAGTCCCTGTTTGTTTAGCTGTTTTAATACGTCTCCTATTTGTTGTACGATTAAAGGAGCTAGTCCTTCACTTGGTTCATCTAATAAAAGTACTGTTGGGTTTCCCATTAATGCTCTAGCTAGTGACAGCATTTGTTGCTCTCCACCTGATAATAAGCCAGCTCGCCTTGTCTTTAGTGGTATTAATAATGGAAATTTTTTATAAACGACTGCTAATGTCCATTCATCTTGACCTTCCGGTCCCTTTTTTGCTCCAAGTCTTAAATTATCTTCAACAGTATGGTTTGAAAAAACTTGGCGATCTTCTGGAACATAGCCAACTCCCATTTTGGCTATTTTGTCATGGCGCATGCCGGTTATTTTTTGTCCGTTAAAATATGAGATTCCTTCTTTGGTTTTTAAAATTCCCATTAAGGTTTTCATTGTTGTGCTTTTACCAACACCGTTGCGGCCAAGGAGAGCCAAGGTCTCACCTTGTTTTACTGATAAATTCATACCGAATAACACCTGACTTAAACCATATGATGAAGAAAGGTTGTCCGCTTTTATAATAAAGTCATTCATGAAGCAGCTCCCAGAACTGGAGCTTCGTCTAATGAGCTCCCTAAATATGCATCGATAACTTTTTGATTTCCTCTAACTTGTTCGGGAGTACCACTGGCTATTACTGTGCCACTAACCAAAACATGGATTTTTTGTGCTGTTGCAAATACTATGTCCATATCGTGCTCGATGAAAATGACGGTGATGCCGAGTTTTTTCCAAATGCTTTCGATTTGTTCAATCATCTTCCAACGTTCTTGTGGGCCTAGGCCTGCGGTTGGTTCGTCTAACAATAGTACTTTTGGCTCCATGGCTAGCGCTAAGCCGATGTCTAATAACTTTTGATCTCCGTGAGATAATGAACTTATGAGAGTATTGCTTGCTTTATCGAGTTCTAAAATGCTTAGAATTTCAAGAGCTTTATCCTCTATGTGACTTCCCCTAAAGGGTTGCCAAATTTTCATTGATTGATGCGTATGTGAATTTAAAGTCGCTATCATTGCTTCTATCACTGTTAAAGAGGGAAATAAGCTAGCCACTTGAAAAGCTCGAACAATACCTGCGCGAACAATCTGAGATCGGTTTAGTCCAGCTAAATCACTATCATTTAACAATATTTGCCCTGAGCTAGCTCTTAGTTGTGAGGAGATCAGATTAAATATTGTTGTCTTTCCAGCACCGTTAGGGCCTATGATTGCTGATAGACTTCCTGTTGGAAATTCTAAATCCACTTGATTGGTAGCTATGATGCCTCCAAAAGATTTTTTAAGATTTATAAGTTCAAGCATCTGAATTCTCCACTTCAGAAGTATCGTTTGGAGTTTTGATTTTTTTATTGAGTAAATTTTCTAAAACGGGGTCAAGGAAATCTAAGATTCCTTTTTTCAAAACCAATGCGAATAGGAGTATTATTGATCCAAGGAATAGGCCGAAGTGATTAGTGTAATGGACCACAAGGTCATTTAGTCCGGTTAATAATATTGCGCCGACTAAAGGTCCTAAAAAGTTGTTTACGCCTCCTAGCATGACCATAAAAATAGCCTCTCCTGATGTTGTCCAGAAAGCAAAGTCTGGGTATGCACCTGAAATAAATAGGGCCAAGATTATTCCGCCAATAGAGGCAAAAACTGCTGATAAAGTGAAACAAATTAGTTTTGTTAGAAACACATTTACACCGAGGAAAATTGCTCGCCGTTCATTATCACGGATCATACGTAATGTGTAGCCGAAGTGAGAAGTCACAATGCGGCGTAAAAGGTAAATGCTTAGGATTGCTAGAGATACACAAAAAGCATATTTTGTCCCAGCTTGTGCCAGGTTGATACCAAAGAAAACTGGTGTGGGAATACCACCTAATAAACCATTGTCGCCTCCGGTTACTTCGACCCAAGATAATAATACGCTGTGAAAAAACATTTGAAAAGCAAGTGTTAGAAACGCGAAATATATTTCACTTAATCGGACACAGATAGCACCGATTACAGCAGCAATGGTTGCCGTAATTATCAATGTTAAGACAATTGCTATGGGAACAGATGTTGTTTCGGATTGCATTAATGCACCGAAACTATATGCACCTGAGGCAAAAAACATTGCATGACCAAATGAGATTAATCCTGTGTATCCAATCAACAGGTTTAAGGCTGTGGCTAAGACGCCGTAGGCGGCTGCGAAAATCACAAAGTCCATTATTTTTTGACTGCCCGTTAAAGAGGGTAGGGCCAATAATATTAAAAGAGCTGCGATTGTTATCAGAGCTTCATTTAAGCTTTTTCTTTTACCTTCTTGTTGTGTGATTTTCATGGTCTATCCGCCTTTTTTTCGCCTAACAGTCCGGTTGGTTTGATGATTAATACGGCCGCCATCAAAAGATAAATTAGCCCGTCTACAAATAGTGGAAAACCGATTGAGCCATAAGATCTTGTCAGTCCGATAAGTATTGCGGCAATGAAAGCGCCAGAAACAGAGCCCATTCCCCCAATGACAGTGATTACAAAAGATACAATGAGAACAGAAAAACCCATTCCTGGAGTAAGGGCGCGGATGGGGGCTGCTAAACCACCAGCTATTCCAGCTAAAAACAAACCTAGTACGACGACTGATAAATAAATTAAAGGAGTAGGGATGCCTAAGGATGAAACCATTTCAGGGTTGGTTGCAGTTGCTCGAATGATACGTCCGTATTGTGTTCGCTCGATAAGAAACCATAAAAGAAATGCTATAATAGAAGATGTGCAAATAATGAAAATGTAGAAAGGTGGGACAAACCCACCTGCGATAACGAGAGGAGGTAATCTGAATGTTTCAGGCATGCCCATTGATAGATATTCGGAACCCCAGATAATCTGAACCAGGTCATCTGCTATGAGTACCACTCCGTAGCAAACTAAGAGTTGTAGGAGGACGTTTTGTCCATAAACTCTCCTGACGGCCAGACATTCAAACAAAGCGCCGGCAAGTGCTGCTCCTAATCCAGCTGATATGACAGCTATCGCGTAATTTTGTGTCACTTGATAAGCTGAATAACCAATATAAGCACCGAGCATGTAGAATGCTCCGTGTGCAAAATTGACAATGCCCAAGACACCAAAAATTAATGTTAAGCCTGAGGCAACCAAAAAAAATAGCATACCTATAATCAGACCGCTTGTTGTTTGGGTGACCAAACATGATTGATCACTTAAGCAACTTAGAAGTGCTCCTAGTTCCATTTTCCCTCCCAATTTATTATTATGGAGCTGCGATAACTAGTGTTATCGCAGCCAAGTATTTTATAGGTAACCTTTGCGTTTTTTCCATTTTGTCTCGAGTTCAAATATTTGATCCCAAGCGGTTGTTTGGAAATCCTTCATAAAGGGCTCTTTTTTGGTGGTAATTCCATATCCTACTGCGTAGCCAACCAATGTATTGTCTTCGCTTCGCATGGTTAGTGTGCCATCAACACCGAACGGGGATTTGATTTTACGACCTTTTATTGATTCAGCTAATTTCAAGGGGTTGTCAGCTGATCCTACATCTTTAAGAGCTTCTATAATAAAGCTCATAGCAGTAGCATTTTCCCATGACCAATTTGTCGGTAGCACTTTGTTTTTCTCAACATAGCGATCATAGAAATCTGAATTCTCAGGTGTGTCCGGGATTTTTTTATTATAGCGACTACCTGAGCGAATACCATCTGGTAGGTTTTCCACTGCTGTTAATACAGGGTAATCCCCAAGATTAACGGCAAATGCTTCCATCTGGCCAAACAGCGCATATAAGTTTGACTGATCAACAAAAGAGACCAGATCGCCACCCCATAATGCCGAATACATTGCATCAGGTTTTAGTTGCAATAGTTTTGTTACAACTTCTGTGAAATCAGGTTGGAATAATTTCGGCCAAACTTGACCTATGACTTCTATGTCTCCATTGAAATGTTTTGCAAATTCCATAAATTCAGCAGTGGTTGTTCGGCCATATGCATAATCTGGAGAACATGTAGCCCATCGTTTCAATCCTTTTTCACGAGATATTGCGGCGGCATATGCTCCGCCACCAATGGCATCATGTATTCCCTGACGGGCTGATCTGAATGCTGTTGGTACTCTGAGTTTTGGATCTGCGCTTAATGGCGTAGCTTCGGAAACAGTATGTAAACACAATACGCCTAATTCCCTGATAGCTTCCTGTACAGCAAAAGACCCGCTTGATGCTTCGGCGTCGATGATGATTTTACAACCCTCTCCATTTACCAAATCACGAACAGCCTTTACAGCCTCTTCAGGTTTGGCTCTAGAATCTCGGGTTATTAATTCTAGTGGTCGTCCATTTAAGCCTCCATTTTTATTGAACTCATCGATCATGAGTTGTGCACCAGCTCTGCTGCTTTCTCCTAAAATTGATACGACACCCGAAAGGATTGTTGGCATACCAATTTTGATTGTATCTGATTTTTTTGCCTGCAGGATTGCGGGGCTAGCAAGTAGTGTTGCAGCAGATACTGAAGTGGCTAAAAACTGACGTCTATCTAATAGTTTTGATTTATGTGTCACTTTAATTCCTCCCAATTATTGTCCCACTGTCGGATAATAACTGGGAAGCTCTCTTGCGTCAATAGGAGCGGCTGCGTCAAAATAATGATTAAAAACAAGTTGTTAATTAAAACTACAAAAAGAAAATATTTTTAAAACTAATTATTGTCCGACAAAAAATATGTTTTTAGTGTTGTTTTTGTGTGATTGAGCAGGGGGGAGATTGGGAGTTTAGGGAGATGATGATTGGGTAAGGTTGTGAGAAAAGTCATCGTTATTGCTTCTAAAAATTGCAGATAGTTTTATGAATACATCACTCACAGGTAATTGAGAAATGTGATGATTTATATAGGACGTGTGCACCTAATTGATCGGCCCCCATTGAGTGGTCCAATTGGAAAGTTAATTTAAAGCTGGCAAATGGTCCGCATGAACTTAAACACATTTCAGCGACAAGGTGCTTTTAGTATTAAAGGAGTAACAAAAGATGTTGCTGAAATTTTAAGAGATCCGACACGCATCAAAAAAGCACGGGTATTCCCGTATCAATTGATGACGGCCTATCAATCACTTTCTACGGATATTCCTGTAGAAATTAGAGACGCGTTGCACGATGCAATGGAAATTGCAGTTGCAAACGTACCTAAGATTGAAGGGCAGGTGGTCATTTGTCTGGACGTTTCCGGCTCAATGTTGTCACCTGTAACCGGTTATCGTAAAGGAGCGACAACATCAACAAGGTTTGTTCATGTTGCAGCTCTGGTCTCAGCAGCATTCTTACGACGTAATCGTGGTACAACAGTGCTACCGTTTGAGTTTAAAGTTTGTAAGACACAGCTTGATGCTCGAGTTACGGTTTTAACCAATGCACAGAGACTAACGGATCTGGCAGGTGGCGGAACAAACTGTTCTGCACCACTAGAGTGGTTACTTGCCCGAAAACAGGCGCCAGATTTAGTTATCTTTGTTTCAGATAATGAATACTGGGCAGATGCCAATCACTATGGAAGAGGTACGATGATGATGAAAAATTGGGAAAAGCTTAAAAAGTGGAACCCAAAAGCCAAATTGGTTTGCATCGATATTGCGCCTTATGGAACGACACAAGTTCCATCTCGCTCAGATGTTTTAAATATTGGCGGTTTTCGGATGCGGTCTTTGATCAGATCGCAGCCTTTGCTGAGGACCGTCTTGGAGCAGACCATTGGGTTGGTGAAATTGAAGGCATGAAATTGTAATAGAAGAAAATAGTGGAAACGGATGAGGTTGTCATCTGCTTCCATCAAAAAAATAACCTTGGTGAATGCAGGTGGAACTACATCATTAAGCTATGACAAAGACGTTTCATCAAATCTTGTCACCAGGACATTTGAAAAAAATGAATTGTAATTAAATTGAATTTTGACGAATGCAGAAGGAACTACATTTTGCACCTTGGGATGCTTCGAGTGGGTTCGTCTCCCCTCCTTGCAGGCGCTTTCAGGCGGAGATGTTTCATCTCTGAGGCGGGACTCCCTGTTGTTTCTTCAACTTTTGTCGTCAAAACAAAAACGAAATTTTTAAAATTAGGGCGAATGCCTGCAGAACTACATCGTGTCTTAATCGCCAGGTCGCGGGTTCGAATCCCGCCGCTGCAACCATTTATGGCAGCGTAGCTCAGTGGTAGAGCAGGAACGTTTTGCATCACACTTGTCGCCCACCTTTTTTGAGGGATGCCAGTAGGATTACAGGGTAGACGCAATTCTTCCAGTTTGGGAAGAATGATTTTGAGGAAACTCAGGATGTGCTGGTTCAAATCCAGCCTGAAGTAATTCAGTGGCGGAATTAAAATATCTTACTAACAACTTGCTCTCATTTAAATGAAGTAAATATCTAACCGACCGATTATGAACGAGATGTAAAATGACTGAAACAACAACAAATAAATTGACCAGCGAAACGCTTTCCTCTTGGGGACATAAGCCAGGGAAAGAATTTGGCGCAGCGTTACGTGATGGAACAACAGCTCTTATCGAAGGTAAATCCTTGGTCGAAGTTCGTGCAATGTTGGAAAGCTATAAACCAGCACCAACAATCCCTCTTAGAGATAAGGGTGAGCTAGAGTTTTCTATAAACATTGAAGCATCATCTCCAGATGAAGAAGAAAACATCATCAAAGTTTCAGAAACAATGACTGAGCTTATGCGGACCCCGACTGTTGAAGCTGGGACTGTGATGCCAGACGCTTGTCCAGCTGGGCCACTTGGTACTATTCCAGTTGGCGGTGTGGTGGCGACAAAAAATGCCATTCACCCTGGGATGCATAGCGCTGATATTTGTTGCTCGGTTATGATGACAAACTTCGGTGAGGCGGAACCTAAATCTGTTTTAGATGCTGTAAATGAGGTTACTCATTTTGGTCGTGCGCGGTAAAGATGCAAAACATGTCTTGGGCTTTAGCCCACATGGCGCTGGGCGTAATTTTTCACGGGCTGAGCATCGCCGCCGTATGGGAAACATGACAGCTGAGGAAATGCTTGCCTTGGAAACTGAGGGGTTGGATGTCCGTTTCTTTGGCGGCAATATTGATCCGTCAGAATTGCCATCTGGTTATAAAAATGCTGAAGCTGTTGTTCGTCAAATAGAGAAATATGAGCTCGCTGAAATTGAGGATTATATTGATCCTTATGGGTGCATCATGGCCGGTGATCAGCCAAAGCCCTGGCTTAATAAAAAGAAAAAAAGAGGATGATGAAAAAAGGAATTTCCTCTGGAGGTTCCTTTTTATTAGAGAGAGAAATTTCATGAAAGTGACCGTGCAGAATAATACAATATAAAATTACTCTGAAAAATAAGAAAGAAAACAAAATGACAATTATAATGGTCGATGTTGAAAGCGACGGCCCGATACCTGGAGATTATTCTATGATCTCTTTTGGTGCAGTGATCGTAGACCAAGATTTGGATAAAACATTTTATGGTCAACTTAAACCAATAAGTGAAAAATGGATACCCGAAGCACTTGCCGTCTCTGGCTTTAAACGGGATGAAACTCTAGAGTTTGATGAACCTAAAGTGGTGATGAAAAAATTCAGTAAATGGCTAAATGAAAACTGTAAAACACGTCCGCTTTTCTTTAGTGATAATAATGGTTTTGATTGGCAGTTCATTAATTGGTATTTCATCCGTTTCTTAGAGAAGAACCCGTTTGGGTTTAGCTCAACCAATCTTGGCTCGTTATATAAGGGGTTAGTAAAAGATTCATTTAAAAATTTTAAACATCTGAGAAAAACAAAGCACACTCACAACCCTGTTGATGATGCGATGGGAAATACTGAAGCATTGCTGCATATGAAAAATGAAATGGGATTAAAAATTAGTTTAAAATGAAGAACTATTCATTGTGACTGCTTTGATGAAAACTTTAGGCTTCATGCAATGAATGTTCTGTATGTTTTTCATTGTTGACTGTTTGCTGCTTTTTTTCTTCTTTGCTTGGTGAATTGAGCTTAAGTTCATCTACAATTTCGCAGAGGACCTTGATTGCTTTTGAGATATCTTCCGAGGGCACAGATGAATAGCCAAGAAGGATAATGTTATCGGCTGAACTATTGTTTAAGTCTATTGCTGCTCCGCTTTTTAGTGAATAAATGCCGATATTTTTGTTTCTTGCTTTCATCTGAATTTCTGTGGCTGTTGGAAAGCCATCTGGTAATTGCCAGACAAGATGTAAACCGCAATCAAATCCTCTTATTGAGGTTTCTGGGAAATGTTTTTCAATGGATGAAATCAAGCGGTCTCTTCGTCTTTTATAAAGTTTGCGCACACGACGTAAATGTCGGTCAAACTCGCCCATCTCTAAAAATTTTGATAGCACAACTTGCTCGAGCCAGGGTTGTCCGTTGTTCATAAATGCTTTTGTCTGTCTTGCTTGTGCATTGAAGGGTTTGGGGGCTACTGTGTATCCAAGGCGAAGACCGGCTCCAAGTGATTTAGAAAAAGTGCCAAGATAAAAAACGCGTTGACTGTTATCAAGCCCTGAGAGAGATGTTAGGGGTGGTCCGTCATAGCGAAAGTCACCGTCATAATCATCTTCAATAATATAACTATCTGTTGCTTCTGCCCACTTTAAGATTTGTTTTCGTCGTTCAAGAGATAGTGTTGCCCCTGTTGGAAACTGATGTGAGGGCGTGACGAAGACTATGCTGGAATGGTCCGTTGGAAGTTGATCTACTATCATGCCGTTTTCATCAACGGGTATTGGGATAACTTCAATGCCCAGGCTTTGAAATAAAAAGACGGCACCTTGATAACAAGGGTTTTCAACGTAAACTTTTTTGTAATTATTTTGTAAAAGACGATAAACCAAATTCAAACCATCTTGTGAACCACTGGTGATTATGACTTGTTCTGCATCGACTTCAATTCCTCGTGATCGCGCTAAATGTTCAGCTATTGCTTTGCGTAACACTAGTAACCCTGCCGGGTCACTGTAATCTGCTATATAGAGGCCGGATGAATTTAGAGTTTGAACGAGTAGTTTTTTCCATATTTGCAAAGGGAATGAATCAGGGGCAGACCTGCCAACCCAAAAATCGATTTCAGGGCGGCTAGAGGCTCCATCGCCTCCAGGTGAGCCTGCAAAGCAAAGTACAGGTTCAGGATCAACATTATCACTTGTAGAATTTTTCTTTTGATCGTTAGAAACACCTATCAAATCATCGGGCAATATTTTGCTAACAAATGTACCTGCTGTACCGCGAGATTCGATATATCCTTCAGATATTAAGGTCTCATAGCCAAAAATGACAGTGTTGCGAGCAATACATAATTCTTCCGCTAATACTCTACTAGAGGGTAAAAGTGCGCCTAAAGGTATTTTTCCAGAAACTATTAAACTTCTAATTTGGATGAAAATCTGAGTGTTTAGAGGTTCTTCGAGATTAGCATCAAGGGACAAATTTAATTTCAATCTATACTCCTGGATAAATGCTTTGAACTTATTTAGAAATTAGAACTCACATAATGAGTTTAACATGCATCTCATTAATCTTCGAATCTCTTAATTCATAAAAAGAATACCTTAATTCAAATGAGAATTGGATCCCCCAAATAGACCAACATTGGACCTTTTAAGCTGCACTGTAATAGGATTACCATTGGGGAAAAGTTACTGCTTTATAAAAATGCTGTCTAATCAAAATGCTGTGGGAGGAACTGCTTTATGAATGAGCTAACCAAGAAAACTGAATTTTTTGGAGGTTGTCCGCATGATTGCCCCGATACTTGCTCAATGATTTTTAACGTTGAAGATGGTGTTGTGAAGGGCGTGCGAGGAAATCCGGATCATCCCATGACCCGTGGTGGCTTGTGTGTAAAGCTTAAAGATTATGAAAAACGTCATTATCATCCAGACCGTGTGCTTTATCCAATGCGCCGCACTGGTCCTAAGGGCTCAAAACAATTTGAGCGGATTAGTTGGGATGATGCCCTTGAAGAAATTGTTACTCGTTGGAAAACAATAATAGATGAGCATGGGCCTCAGGCTATCATCCCATACAGCTACCTTGGACACCAAGGGCTTGTGCATGGTTTGAATGGCGGAGATGCTTTCTTTAATCGCTTAGGTGCTACTGTGTGTGAGCGCACTTTTTGCGGCGAGGGTTCTTGTACGGCATGGTTACTAACAGTTGGGCCGACTGCTGGTGTTGATCCGGAAAGTTATATCCATTCAAAATATATTGTTATCTGGGCTTGTAATTCAGTGAGTACCAATTTGCATCATTGGGCTATCGTCAAAGAAGCGCAACGTAGTGGTGCCAAAGTCGTAGTGATTGATTCATATGCTTCAAGAACCGCTAAGGAAGCGGATTGGCATATTTGCCCAAAACCTGGAACTGATGGCGCCTTGGCAATGGCGGTTATTAATTCAATCATTGATCAAGACCTCGTTGATGAGGATTATGTTGAAAATTATACATCAGGATTTGATGCTCTTAAAGACAGGGCTGCAGAGCGGACGCCGGAATGGGCTTCTGAAATTACAGGTGTTCCTGCAGATGATATTCGTAAGCTCGCACGTGAGTTAGCGACGGAGCAACCAGCTGCGATCCGTATTGGTGTTGCGCTTGAGCGTCATCACGGCGGCGGGCAAACCATTCGTGCTGTTAGTTCTATTCCTGCACTTACTGGTGCATGGCGGCATGTTGGTGGAGGGATCACTCAGTTTCCTGTTTGGGAACATCCGTACAAATTTGATGTGATCTGTCGTCCTGACTTAATTCCTGAAGGAACACAAGTCGTGAACAACCTTCAGATTGGCCGCGCGCTTCTTGGTGAACTTGATTTGAAAGTTCCTATTAAGTCTATGATGTGTTGGAATTCTAACCCGGTTACACAAGCTCCTGAGACAGACAAAATTGTTGAAGGTCTTAAGAATGAGGATTTGTTCTTAGTTTCAGCGGAGCACTTTATTTCGGATACGGCTTCATATGCTGACATTGTTTTACCTGCTTCAATGGGCGCTGAGATGGAAGACATGATCTTATCCTGGGGGCACTTATATCTAACATATAATGCCAAGTCTGCCGACTCGCCTGGGGAAGCTATTCCTAATAATGAAATTTTCAGACGCCTTGCAGCTAAGCTCGGGTTTGAGGAAGATAACTTTAAATGGTCAGATTCTGAGTGCCTTGAAAATTATGTTGATTGGGAGTCGCCGGCTTGTGAAGGCATTGATCTTGAGTATATGCGCAAGAATGGCTTTGCTCGTTTAACAGTTGGAACGAAAGATGACCGAGCACCGCACAAGGAAGGTAATTTTCCGACAGAGTCTGGCAAGTGTATGTTTGAAGTACCTGGAGCCGCCAATTTTGTGGCTGGGCCATTTAGACAAATGTATGATGATTTTCAACCTGGTGAACCATTGGACCCGTTACCGGATTATACGGCTCCTCGTGAATCACCTGCTAGCAATCCGCTGTTGGCTGAGAAATTTCCGCTTAATATCATCTCGCCAAAAAGCCATGGCTTTTTAAATTCATGTTACGCGAACATGGAGCATAAAATTAAAGGGCAGGGTGAGCAATTTGTTTTAATTAGTGCTGTTGATGCGGAAACTCGAAACATTGCTGAAGGTGATCGCGTTCAGGTTTCAAATCAACGGGGTGCTTTTAAAGGGGTTGCTCGCGTGACCGAAGATGTTAACCCAGGAGTTGTTGTTGCTACTCTTGGATATTGGCGCCAACTCAACACAGGGACTGTAAATTCCATTAGTTCTGCTGAATTTACGGATATGGGGCATGCCCCGTCCTTTTCGGACAATCTTGTTGAAGTGACACGCAGTAATTAACCGTTTCTTTAAACAAACCATTTTTTTGAATTGAGCTCGTTTTAACTTTCTTTGCTTGCTCAATTCAAAAAAGGACTTTTCAACTTGCCCTAAGTTAGCTCTTAGGCGAACTCAGTTTTCTAGTGCCTAATTGGCAAAAAGGGAAATCATTATAATGCCTCATATTGTTACTGAGAACTGCCAGTCATGTCGATTTACGGACTGTGTTTCTCATTGTCCAGTTGAATGTTTTCATGAAGATGATGAACGTCTTTATATCAACCCGGATGTTTGTGTCGATTGCGGTGCTTGTATTCCGGCTTGTCCGGTCCAAGCTATTTACGATGTCGTTGATATGCCGGAAGACAAAAATCCCTGGATTAAGGTCAATGCTGAACGTTCTAAAAACCTGCCAGTGATTATGAGTAAGCAAGACCAGCTTCCAACTGCCGAAGCGCGTCGCAGGGAACTTGGGCTTTAAAGTTTTTGTAACCGAAATATATAAAGAGAGACTGTCGTGGTTAAAATTCATATAGCAATAGTTGGGAGTGGTCCAAGTGGGTTTTATGCAGCTGAAGCTCTGCTAAGATCTGATCTTAACTTTGAAGTTAATATGATAGAAAAACTGCCCACTCCATTTGGCCTTGTCCGAAGTGGTGTAGCACCTGATCATCCTAAGCTAAAGCAAACAATCTTGGTTTATGATCGTATTCTGAAACAAGATGGGATGAACTTTTTTGGCAATGTGACAGTTGATGAGGATATCTCAGTTGAAGACTTATTGAAGACCCATCATGGAGTGATTATGGCTTGCGGTGCCCCGCTTGATAATAAGTTAAATATTGCTGGTGAGAATTTACAAGGAAGTCATGCGGCGACTGCGTTTGTTGGTTGGTATAATGGTCACCCTGAATATCGTGATGAGCAATTTAATTTTAAGCAAAAGACAGCCATAGTTATTGGACATGGAAATGTAGCAGCTGATGTTTGCCGAATTCTTTCTAAACCGGTTAGTGAGCTGAAGAAGAGTGATATTGCCGAACATGCTCTTGATGCGCTTGCTGAAAGTCAAATTAGGGAAATTCATGTTATTGGACGCCGTGGACCTGTGCAGGCTAAGTTTTCTCCTAAGGAGTTGCTGGAATTAGCTGATATTCCAAATATCACAACTGAGGTTGACGCAAATGATTGTGAGATTGGAGAGCAGTGTAAAGTTGAGTTAAGTGATCCAAAGAATATTTCCAGAGGAAAGAACTTAGAACTCTTTCAATCTTTTCCAGAATTACAAACATCACCTGAACTCCCACCACATCAGCTACGCAAAATAAAATTTCGTTTTTATCTCACGCCACAAAAATTTCATGGAACCGAAACGGTTGAAGGAATGTCATTTCTTAAAAATCAACTGGGTGGTCAGGCATTTTCGCAAACTGTAATTTCAACAGGGGAAACAGAACACATTTCTTGTGGACTTGTATTTCGTAGCATTGGCTATAGGGGAGTACCTTTTAAAGATATTCCGTTCAACGATGATCAAGGTAAAATTCCAAATAAAGAGGGGCGGGTTATAAAAAATGGAAAAGCTATGCCGGGGGTTTATGTCACGGGATGGCAAAAGAGAGGGCCTTCAGGAATTATAGGTACGAACCGTGCTGACAGTATTGAAACTGTAGACTGTTTACTTGCGGATATAGCTAGTGTTGAGAAAACACCCAAGTCTGGCTCAGATGGCTTAACGGCTATACTTAAGAAGCGGCAAGTTCAAATTGTTGGGCTTGATGATTGGCTGAAAATTGATACCTCAGAAATAGCCCGCGGCAAGAAATTTGGTAAGCCTCGGGAAAAGTTTACTCGAGTTGATGAGATGCTTGATGTGCTGTCCGTATAGAAATTGAAAGAGCTATGATGATCATTTGATAGTGACTTGATTGTCTGACTGTAAAAATTATAGGTGACCAGTAATGCAACGAAAACAAGCGAAAAAACGAAAGTTATTAGCAGCAATAGAATATCAAAAAGATTTCGATATTGATGTTTTATTAGATACTGTTGCGTTGAATTTAAAGGCAAGGGGTAACTATCTTGCGGGCTACACTCAGTATGAAGTTAAAGATCCTAAAGGCCGTTGTCCG
The DNA here is from genome assembly GCA_040367435.1 of Hyphomicrobiales bacterium 4NK60-0047b. NCBI lineage: Bacteria > Pseudomonadati > Pseudomonadota > Alphaproteobacteria > Hyphomicrobiales > Hyphomicrobiales bacterium 4NK60-0047b. The sequence continues at coordinate 32,235 of BAABWY010000004.1, forward strand.
GTTATGAAACTTCGTAATTTAAAAACGGATGAGACGATTAGGATCTCTCAAGCTATGGGACTGGAATCTCGAGGATGCCGTATGGATGCGGGTGCACTTGCGGATGTTTCCGGGAAGCTTGTGAATGAGTTAGAGCCTAAGATCCAACTCTTGATCATCAATCGTTTTGGAAAAGCGGAAACTGAAGGGCATGGCTTTCGCAATGTGATTGAAGAAGCGTTTGCGATGGAGATCCCGATTTTGACCACAGTACGAGCGCCTTATGTTGAGGGTTGGTATAGTTTTTGTGGTGAACTCGGTGAGACTTTGCCAACCATGCCGTACGATATTTTAAGTTGGTTTGATGAAATTAATTTAGAAGAAAATACTTTAGCAACAATAGAATTATAATTTTAACCCCCCACTCATTTTTTAGCCTTAAAGGAAAATCAAAATGGCCAATGAAGTTCAAAATTCAGAAGATATCGAAATGATTAAAAAAACTGTTCAGCATTATATTAATGGAGCAATCTCGGGAAGTGGTGCTGAAATGAAACCAGCTTTTCACGATGAAGCAACTATTTATGGATATATTGGAGAAGATCTTTTTGCTGGTCCAATCCAAAAACTCTTCGATTGGAATGATGAAAATGGCGCAGCAACGGATCTTCAATCTAACATTTCAAAAATAGATTTAGTCGGCACTACGGCGCAAGTCAAACTTGATCTTGATAACTGGACCGGTCATAAGTTTACAGATTATTTTAACCTGCTGAAAACAGATGGATCATGGAAGATTATGAATAAGGTCTTTCATCTTCACGCTTAATTTTATGCAAGTGCTGCAAATGGTTGAAGGTGTTTCTGAGCCTTGGATGCCCCGCATTGAAGCGATGACAATGTCACGCTTTGATGATGTGCGACGTGTGGCGGCTGAAATGTTAGTCAAACAAGAGGATAGCCCAAAGGAATTTTGAGCCATAATGAGTGATGTTTAATGCCTGAAAATATCTGTCCGTCATCAAATAAAATGGGACTGATTAGAGCCTAATTTATGAAAGTTTTTAGCTCATCTGTTGGTTAATGTTAAGCAGCCGCATTGCGATGTTGCAAGCGTATTGTTTCAATGGTTTTCAGTTTAATCCTTTCCCTTTTTTGTAAAATTGATTGTGCTCGTCCAAAATAGACATCAGAGGGTGTAAGGTTATTCAGACTCTCGTGGTATCTGTGATGGTTGTAGTGGTCGACAAACTTTCCAATTTGAGCCTTCAGACCCCCTGGCAAAAAGTAGTTTTCATGCAGAATATGGTTCTTCAAAGTTTGATGCCAGCGTTCGATCTTTCCTTGAGTTTGTGGATGATAAGGAGCGCCTCGCACATGATCCATTTTCTTATCTGAGAGCCATTCAGCGAGTTCACCAGAGACATATGAAGCCTCGTTATCCGAGAGCAAACGGGGTTTGTGAAGAGCATGGATTTGATCACACCGAGATGTCTGCAGTGCTAACTCTAATGTATCTGTCACATCACTTGTCTTCATGGTGGTACAAAGTTTCCAGGCGATAATGTAACGTGAAAAGTCATCAAGGATTGTGCTTAGATAGAACCACCCCCAGCCCAAAACTTTCGATAAATAAAAAACGCGGTTGCTGGTGGGCATCCGAAGCGTCACTAAAAAATCTGCCATATTTGGTTTATAGCTGTGGTTTTATCTTTGAACTCATTGGCGGCTTTGATGACCACAAAATATAGACTTGTAATGAGATCCTGAGCCTTCAAAAGTCGATAAACAGACGCTTCAGATACAAAATAACGTCGTGTATCAGTGAACCTTACCGCCAGCTCTCGTGGTGAGAGCTGAGGTTCTTCTAATGCTAGGTCAATGATCTGGCCTCTAAGGTTATCAGGAATACGGTTCCAAATATGTCTTGGCTTTGGCGACTGATCATCAAGTGCCTCGATACCGCCATCCTGATATTTATCATACCAACGATAGAAGGTGGTACTTGGAATGCCAAGCTTATCTAGGGTTTGTTTGGCTGACAGATGTGATTTTTCAACCAGACGGATGATCTCAAGCTTCTCAGATGCAGGGTACCTCATTCGATATCCTCCCCATCCCCGATCATGCTTTTTTTGAGGAGACGCAACTCAAGAACTTGCTCGGCAACGACTTCTTTGAGATCTTTGGCTTCCTGGCGACAAAGTTCAGCGATGCTGTCCTCACCTCTAAGGCCCGCTAAGACAAACCGGATTTTATCTTCTGATGAATAACGCTTGCGTGTTTTGCGGCGTATGTCTTTAACACTACGCTCTGCAGCATTCTGATGGCGTGTTGGTCTATCTCTCATCTTCCACACCTTCGTGGTTACGATGACCTAAAACACTCCCTTATGTAAATACTTTAATCTGTTCCATAAGTCTTGATGGGGGACAGTTTGACTTAGAGGATTTATTTTTTCTTGTGAGAAACTTAGTTTTTTAGAAGTCTGATCAAAGATTTTTCTTTGCTTATGACAGAAAAAACTTGGGAGGTTGAAGTTACACAATGAACTTTAAGGCAATATTATTAGGAGGGGTGCTTGCGTCGCTTGCCGTTACGCCTGTCCTTTCTGACGGGCATAAAGTAATTAGTCCGAAAAAAATAAAAGACGTAACAAGTAAAATAGATTCTTCAGCGATTATTGCAAATGATAAGGATGATAAGAACTGGCCGACCCATGGACTTAATTATGGTGAGACACGTTATAGCACATTAGATTAAATCAAAAGAAAAAATGTTGCTAAACTCGGTTTGAGTTGGTCAACTTCACTTGAGTCTCGACGCAGTGTTGAAGCGACACCAATTGTTGTTGATGGTGTTATGTTTGTTTCTTCTTCTTGGAGCATTGTTCATGCAATTGATGCCGTATCTGGAAAAGAACTCTGGCGTTATGATCCTGAAGTTCCAAAAGATTATGCCGGTAAAGGTTGCTGTGATGTGGTTAACCGTGGTGTTGCTGTTTATAAGGGCATGATTTTTGTTGGAGCTTTTGATGGAAACTTACATGCTATTGATGCCGCAACTGGTAAACGCGTCTGGAAGACAGACACTATAATTGATCGAACTCGAAATTATACAATTACTGGCGCTCCGCGTGTTTATAATGGGAAAGTTTTGATTGGTAATGGTGGTGCTGAATATGGTGTGCGTGGGTACATCACAGCTTTTGATTATAAGAGCGGCCAGAAATCATGGCGTTGGTTTTCTGTGCCAGGAGCACCAAATAAAGCTTATGAAAATGCTTCTATGAAAAAAACTGCCAAGACTTGGGATATTTCTGCCGAGTTTTGGAAAGCCGGTGGTGGTGGCACCATTTGGGATTCTATGGCTTTTGACCTTGAGCTTAATCTTGTTTATGTGGGTGTTGGTAATGGTAGCCCATGGAGCCAGAAAATCCGTAGCTCTAAAGGAGGTGATAACCTTTATTTAAGTTCTGTTGTTGCTTTGAATGCAGATAGTGGTGAATATCATTGTCATTACCAGACAACTCCTGGTGATACTTGGGACTACACATCAACACAACAGATCATACTTGATGACATTGAGCTTGATGGTAAAAAACGTAAAGTGTTTATGCAGGCTCCTAAGAATGGTTTCTTCTTTGTTGTTGATAGAACTGACTGCTCATTTATTTCAGCAAAACCATTTGTAAAAGTCACTTGGGCAACAGGTCACGATAAAAATGGTAAGGCAATTGTTGCCAAAGGCGCTCGCTATGAGAATGGTTCGACTTACGAAGCTGTTCCTAGTGCTTATGGTGGTCATAACTGGCATTCAATGTCTTTTAACCGCAAAACTGGTCTGGTTTACCTCCCAACACAGGGCATTACTCTTACATATACTGATGACCCGAACTGGAAACTTAATACTCAAGTTTCAGGCCAGGCAATGTCTGGTATGGGGTGGAACCTTGGCGTTGTATTCAATAAAGTACCACCGAAGGAAAAACCTTTTGGTCAGCTCTTGGCTTGGGACCCTGTTAAACAAAAACCGGCTTGGAAGGTGCAATATGCATCACCTTGGAATGGTGGAACATTGACCACTGCTGGTGATCTTGTTTTCCAAGGTACGGCTGATGGACGCTTTATCGCTTATGATGCGATTTCTGGTAAGTCTCTATGGCGAACACCTGTTGGAACCGGTGTTGTTGCAGCACCAATTACCTGGGAACATAATGGTAAACAGTATGTCTCTATCGCAGTTGGTTGGGGTGGTGTTTATGGCCAGTTGCAAAGAGCCACAGAAACAGCTGGACCTGGACGTATTTATACTTTCGCTGTTGGAGATACCGCTAAAATGCCATCACTCGTAAAGCGTGATCCGGCGAAATTATTAACTGGTGTTGCTTACAAGAAAGAAGACTTTGGACCAGGCGCGGACCTTTATGTGGCCAACTGTCTGTTCTGCCATGGTGTTCCTGGTGTGAACAATGGTGGTAACATTCAGAACTTGGGCTATTCAGATAAAGCAACGATTGAAAATTTACATGATATTGTTTTAACAGACGCCCCTTCAGGGAAAAGGAATGCCTAACTTTAAAGGCAAGCTATCCAAAGAGCAGACAAAACAAATTTCTGCTTTTATTCAAGGTGTAGCTGATTCATTGAAACCAAAACCTAAAAAGTAAGTTCTGTTAAATAACTTAGAATAAGGCCTGTACCGGAAGAATTCTGGTGCAGGCTATTTTGTTTTAGATTTATAGGAATTTCCTGAAGGAAAATTTACTAAAATCTTACCCTTGTTGTCATGATTTACCAAGTCTTCAGCGTTCATTGCCAAGTCAATGTTGCTCAACTGAATTAGAGTTTCTTCATTGAATTTATTCTGTTGGTTTTTCAAAAAATTTACTTAGGCGATTAGTGTAAAGAGGTTCTCTGTGGTTGAAGATACACATGTTAGTGAGATGGCTTTGAGTGATACCCTTAACTTAAATACAGAGACTTTGAGTACTGTTCCCAAAAACAATATTTCTCATGTTTTGGGGCACCGTGATTTACCATTGATAGAGAAAACAATACCGACGTTGTTACAAGACATAGTTGCTCGTTTTCCTGACAATGAAGCTGCTGTTTTTTGCGAACAAAATATCCGTTGGAAATATTCTGAATTTTCAGCCGCTGTTGATGCATTGGCAGGTGGACTATATCGTTTAGGTTTTAAAAAAGGAGATCGTCTTGGTATTTGGTCTCCAAATAGGTATGAGTGGCTATTAACTCAATTTGCGACAGCTCGCCTTGGGATTGTTCTTGTTAACATTAACCCAGCATACAGGGTTTTTGAGCTTGAATATGCTCTTAATAAAGTTGGTTGCCGCGGGATCATTACAGCGAATAGTTTTAAGTCTTCTAATTATGTTGGGATGCTTGAAAACCTTATAAATAATCATGATATAAATTCAGATGTTGCCACTTCTAATTCTCAATCTTTTAAGGACCTTATTGTTATTTGTATGGGAGATGAAATCCCTTCAGGTATTCTTGGTTTTGATGAGATTGTTGATACAGGATGTGATGTTGAAGTTGATGAACTTGATTTGATTTCTAATAGTTTGTGCGCTGACGATGTGATTAATATTCAATTTACAAGTGGTACAACCGGCTTACCCAAAGGGGCCTGTCTTACGCATATAAATATAATTAATAATGCGCATTTTGTGACTTTAGCCATGAAGCTGACAGAACAAGACCGGCTTTGTATTCCCGTGCCATTTTATCATTGTTTTGGAATGGTTATGGGAACACTTGGCTGTGTGACTAAAGGGGCTGCCATGGTTGTGCCGGGAGAGGGGTTTGAACCTGGCGCAACAATAAATGCGGTGTCTAAAGAAAAATGCACTGCGTTATATGGTGTGCCAACTATGTTTGTTTCTCAATTGGATTTGCCCAACTTTGATGGCTATGATTTATCGAATTTGCGTACAGGTATTATGGCGGGGGCGCCGTGTCCTGTTGAGGTGATGAAGAAAGTTCAATCTCGTATGAATATGAGTGAGGTCACCATTGCTTATGGGATGACAGAAACCAGCCCGGTTTCTTTTCAGAGTTATGTTGATGACCCGCTTGATAAGCGTGTTTCATCTGTAGGGCGGATACATCGCCATGTTGAAGTAAAAATTGTTGATGAAGTTGGTGCGACAGTTCCTGTTGGTGTTCAAGGGGAGTTATTAACTCGAGGCTATTCGGTTATGAAGGGCTAGTGGGGGGACCAGTCTCAGACGGATGCTACCATCGATGAAGATGGGTGGTTACATACAGGGGATTGGGCTACACTCGATGAAGAAGGTTATTGCAAGATAACCGGCCGGGTTAAAGATATGATTTGCTGCGGCGGAGAGAATATTTATCCACGTGAAATTGAAGAATTTCTATTTAGTCATCCTTCAATTTCACAGGCGCAAGTGTTTGGAATTCCAAATGATCTTTATGGCGAGGTTACTTGTGCCTGGATCATCATTAAAGATGGTGAAACACTCACTGAAGATGAAGTGATTGCTTTTTGCAAACTCAATATAGCGCACTTTAAGGTTCCGGCTTTCGTCAGGTTTAAAGAAGAATTTCCTATGACTATTTCGGGAAAACCGCAGAAGTTCCTGATGAGAGACAAAATGGTAGAAGAACTCTCTCTTCAATAAGCTCATCAACTTTTTCCATTATTTTAGTTAGTTAATGAAACAAGGTATTGATTATGATCATTGATAAATTTAGCGCTGTTGACAGATCTTATGAGACAGCAAAGTTAAATTTCAAAAATGAAATTCCAAAGGATTTTAATTTTGCTTGTGTTGTCATAGGGCGGATACCTGAATGGTATTCGGTGTTGTTTGGCTGTATGAAGGCCGGTGTTATTTCTATGCCAGGCACTAATTTGTTAACGGCAAAAGATATTACTTATCGGGTTAATCATTCTGGTGCGAAGGCGGTTATTGTTTCTGAAGAACATTGCTCAAAAGTAGATGAGATCAAGAAAGCTTGTCCGACTTTGGAATATTTTATAGTAGTTGGTGATTATGAAGCTCCTAAAAAAAGTTTGTTTGGTGTTTTTAATATTGGCGGCAATAACAAATGGTTGAATTTTGATGATTTATGCCATGATCAAAGTGTTGAAGTTGATAGATCCAAGATTGGGAATACTGTTTCTTCTGACATGATGATGGCTTATTTTACATCAGGAACCACAGCTTTACCAAAGATGGTTCCACGTGATTATAGTTATGCGCTTGCCCATGCCGCTACTGGACTTTTTTGGATGGATCTATCTGAAAAAGATATTCACTGGACATTAACTGACACTGGGTGGGCTAAAGCGGCTTGGGGTATGCTGTTTCCACAATTGTTACTTGGAGCGTCGATTGTTCTTTATGACTCAGAGGGGCAGTTTGATGTTGAAGCTCATCTCAACCTTATTCATAAATTAGGAGTGACTACTTTTTGTGCTCCACCGACTGTCTATCGTTTGTTTGCGCAAAGAGATTTAAAAGGATTTGATTTTTCTAGTTTAAGACGCTGCATTGGGGCAGGTGAGCCCTTAAATCCGGAAGTCATTCGTTATTGGCAAGATGTGACTGATACAATTGTTGCTGATGGTTATGGGCAGACAGAGACGATTAATATCGTTGGTAATTTTCCAGACAAAGAAACGAAAATTGGTTCGATGGGATTGCCTGTACCTGGTTTTGATGTCGATATTGTTAGTGATGAGGGAGAAAGAATGCCGGATAATGAGGTTGGTAATATTGCGATTAATATTGAACATGAGTGGCCAGCTGGTTTGTTTGAGGGCTATTATACAGAAGATGGTTTAGATAAACCCTCTTTTCGTCATGGATGGTATTTTACGGGTGACACAGCCAAGCGAGATGAAAATGGCTATCTTTGGTTTGTTGGGCGGGCGGATGATCTTATTAGTTCAGTAGGGTATCGTATCAGCCCGTTTGAAGTGGAAAGTTCTTTGCTTGAGCATGATGCCGTTGCTGAAAGTGCTGTGATTGGACAAGTAGATGAAACCAGAGGGCAGGTTGTTATGGCCTATATAATTTTAGCAGCTGGCTATGAACCTACTGAAAAGTTAGCAAAAGAAATTCAGGAATTTTGTAAACAGCACACTGCACCATATAAATATCCTCGTATTGTTGAATTTGTTGAAGAATTACCTAAAACAATTTCCGGGAAAATACGCCGGGTTGAATTACGTGAAAAAAGTTAAGTAATCAATTTATCTGTTTTGATGGCTGCTGTTTGTCCTGAGGTGATGTTTGCTTTGTAAGCTTATTGCCACTCAAGCTGTTCTAATTTTTCACGAAACGCGAATCTGATGATGTGACTTTCAATTATTGACTTGCTTTGGTTCAAGTCTTCGTTTGTTTCAGCTGTGACTTTAAAGATTAAGTTGTTTTTATCTACGAGGAATTCGACTTTTCCGCAAGGAAAGTCAACTTTACCTTGGGTGTTGGAATAGGTGGTCTCAACTTTATGAGCGAAGTGTTTGCACATTTGTACGAGGTATTTTTCAGGGGTTTCTGTTGTGAACTGGCTTTGACTACTTAACATTTCTATCTCCTTTTTGAATGAAATTTACTTTTTTGTTTTTATTGGTGCAATAATTTCTATGCGCTGGGTATTATAGTTTGTTGACTCTATTTTGGCTTCAACTTGGTATACTTCTGATAGTGTTTTTTCAGTTAAAACTTCAAGTGGTTTGCCTGATGCTATGAGTTCTCCATTATTAAGAAGGATGAGTTTGTCGCAATATTTGAGTGCTAAATTAAGATCGTGCAGTGCGATGATTGCAATTTTTTCGTTTGATTTAATTATGTTTCTCATCTCAGAAAGAACCGTTAAGCGCCAGTGTAAATCTAAAGCGCTTGTTGGTTCATCTAGCAAGTAAATATCTGGTGAACGTAGGAGAAGCATTGTTAAACCAACAAGCTGACGTTTGCCGCCAGATAAACTTTCAAGTGGTTTTAAGGCTTCCTCTCGTAGGCCAAACAATTCTAGTTGTTCTGTGATTGTTGTTTGTAGTGGCTCATTTGATAGTGGTAGATTTAATGCTCTAGCTAAACTCCATAATAATTCATAAGGCGTTAGTGAACTTGCTTGAGGTGGTGTTTGTGTCATTAAACCAAAAATTTGACTGCGTTTTTTTCTCGAGATATGCGTAATATCATTTGAGTTATAAGTTGCGACTTGTTCTGCATTTCCGGGCCACAATAGTGATTTGAGTAAAGTTGATTTACCTGCTGCATTCGGGCCAATGAGGCCAACGACTTCTCCTGGATATATAATTGGAAGGGAGAGGTTTTTAAGTGCGTGTTGTTTACCGTACCAGAGATTTAATTGAGTGATTTCAAGGGAATTCATAGACGTTGCCCCCTAGTAAAAATTAGTACAACTAAAATTGGTACGCCGATGAATGATGTAATTATACCTACTGGAATGAGTATGCCTGGCATGAGTGTTTTTGATATCAGTGAAGCAAAAGATAAAATTACTGCACTGCAAAGGCACGCACCAGGTAAGAGAAAACGATGGTCTTCACCTAAAATCAATCGTGCTATATGAGGCCCAACGAGACCGATGAAACCAATTGTGCCAACGAAACAAACTGAAAAGGCAGTTAGGACTGAAACGCGTAAGATCATAAGCAGTCTGTAACGTTCTATGTTTAAGCCTATGCTAGTTACTTGATTTTCTCCGCTTCTTAAAAGGGTCATGATCCATATGTTGCGCAAACTAAAGGGGAGAATGATAAGAAAAATAATGCAAACAATTATTACCTCTGGCCAGCCAGCTTTCGTCAGGTTGCCGATGGTCCAAAATACGATTTGCTGTACAGCTTCCGCAGACGCTACATATTGCAAAAGACTGGTTAGGGCGTTGCACAAAAACATGATGGCCACGCCAAATAGTATGATTGTATTTTTAGAGCCGGATTGGATTGCAGTACTGAATATTATGAGTGCACTTGCTATGAGTGCAAAAAGAAGACTCAATGCTGGGACTATTATTGAAGTGGGCAAAAATGGAATAGTATTTGTAAAAGTGCCTGCGAAGACAATCGCGCAACTTGCTCCTAGCACTGCGGCTGACGAAATGCCAAGAGTAAAGGGGCTTGCTAAAGGATTGTTTAATCCCGTTTGAGTTTCAATGCCAGCTAGACCAAGTGCACAACCGATGATGATAGCAATGAGTGCATCGGGCAAGCGGATGTCCCAGAGGATAATTCTATCTGTAGTTGATAGACTTTCAGGTGAGATCAGGCCATTTAAGATCGTTAGAAAAGATAAGTTTGATGGACCTGTCATGATGTCCAGGGATAGAAATGCAATACAAAGAAAAAATAAACAAAAGAGAAAGCTGATCTTTTGATAGCTCTTTATTTTATACTGATCATGTAAATTAATTGATTTCATTATTATTTTTCTAATGTTGTTAGATAGATACCATCTAATTTAAAGATAAGAAATTGATCGTAAATTTCTAACATTGTTTTGTCTGGGGTGAGGTCTTTGAAAAGTTCTGGGTTGATCCATTTTGCAAAACTTTCAATTGCAACTATATTAAAAGGAGAGTTATAGAAGTTGTGCCAAATGCCATGAGCGCGACCCGTTTGAACGGCCTTTAAAGATTGCATTGCAGGGGATGATAGTGCACGTTTTAATGATTTTTGGGCTAGGTTTTTATTCGATGTTGGGCCGAGCACAGGGATGACTTTACCATTTTCGAATTCTTCTTTTGTTCCTGAAACTGTGCCGATCCACACGTCTGGGTTTTCTGTTAACAAGAACTCCATTGAATGCCGCCCTGTAGGGCCGGGTGCTATTGGAGTTGAAATGTTTTTCCCGCCAAGAAGATTGATAAAGGGGCCAAGCATGCCGCTTGCCATACCGACGCAGCAATCAAATCGGCCAATGTGGGCTTGTAAAAACACTGTTGGTTTTTTACCTGTGTATCCTGATAATCGTTTCTTGATTTTTTTAATTCGTTGTTGATAAAATTGAATGTATTTATTTGCGTTCTCTTCTTTACCTAGGGCTTTTCCTAATGCTTGAATGGAGGGGACTGTGTTTTGAAGCGGGTTCATTCTAAAATCAATAAAAATGATTTTAATGCCTGCTTTTTGGAGCTGATTGATCAGTTCTTTGTTTTTTGCTCCGGGGCCATGATCTTTAATGCCGAAAATGGCTAGATCAGGTTGGAGTGTTATGATTTTTTCAGTTGAGATGCTATCTGCATTTTGTAATCCGAAATATTTTATCTTATCGTAATTAGTAAATTTTTCTTTGAGCTTTTTTTCCAAAACAGGGTTGGTGTCTCTTAATGGATTTAACATGCCAACAATACGTTTGATTGGATTTTCTTTATCGAGCAATGCAAGGGTTGTTAAATAGCGTCCTTCGCTCAAGATGATTCGAGAGGCTGGCTTTTCTAGAGTGATGGTTCTTTCTAGAACATCTTTTATTATCAGCTGTTTTGCAGCGGATAGGTTTGTTTGAATTAACAAAAAAGCTAGGATTAAAATTAATTTTTTCATTTTATTTTTCAAGCTCTGTTTTTAAAATATATAAACTCCATCCTCTCGCAAATGAGAGGATGGAGTTCTTTTCCAAGAATAGAAATGTCTGTTCTTGGGGGTTAGAATTCAGCTTTGGCACTTAGGTAAACTGAACGCCCTGGTTCAAGTAGCGGTACATAAAATGCTTCATAATCTTGACCTGTTGTTGCTCGGTCAGAGTAGGTTTCATTAAAGATGTTATTAACTTCAGCTCTCAAAGTCAGCTTAGGTATAGATTTAGGTTCATATTGAACAAAAGCGTTTACAACTTCGTAGGCTGGTAATGGGTTTCCTGGAGTGTTATCGGAAACCAGGAATATATTTGAGAAGTCATTTTGTTTAAGGGCGATTTGTATATCACCACCAATGGTTAGGCCTGTACCTTCAAATTGATGAGATGCCTCTAGAGTTATCAATTCACCCATATTTGTACCCCACGACCATGCGGTTGTACTGATTGGCTCACCATCACCAGTTGTATCGATATTTGAGTATTTAGCTTTTACAAAGCCATTATCCCACTTATATCCAAGTGCTATATCAAAAGCTTTTGACTTGATATCTAAGGTATTGTTCCGATCGACACTTCTGAAACCGGCATTGTGACCAATTGCATCATCAATGTTGATTATTGAGTAGCTTACATCAGCTGTGAAGCCTTTATATTTAGCTGAAATACCAGCTGTGAAATTGTCTGAATGAAAGGTTTCTACATTTGTGTAGTCCCAAGCGTTATAATTGAGTAAGGCTTCGGCTAGCGGGATTCGACCAAAGACATGGGCATATCCACCTTTGACTGTAAATATATCGTTGAGGTCATATTCGCCAGAGATATTGCCACTAAAGCCGGTGTCATTTAGCTCTGTACCATCAACGCCAGTGAACCTTTGGTTGTCAACACGTCCACCGAATGAAAGCCTGGCGTTTTTCATGATATCTAGTCTTGCTTGGGCATAAACACCAATATTGCGATCTTTTTCAGTCCCTGGTGCGAAGGCTGGGTCACCGAGTGTTCCTCCTTCCGAATTTGTATGGAAGAAATCAACACCAGCAACAATATCCCCTTGAGAAATGTTAAACTTGTTTTCAAGCTTCCCTGACCAGGTTTTTGTTTCAGCTAGGTTTGTTAATGTTGAAAAAGGTAGGTCTAAATATTCTAACTTAGCTTCACTATATGCAATGGTGAGTTTGGGATCCCACCAGCCATTTGGTTTTTCATCTGTGTAGTTAAAGACAAAACCGTTACGGGTCATGTTAAACTCTTTTGGATCTCTCGGTGCACCAAAGGTTACAGCGCCAAAATTAGGACGGAAAGGGCGCAGGGCTTCATCGTTGACCCATTCATAACTAAGCTCGAAACGATCACCTGTCATTGCTTCATAAGCAAGTTTGCCTAAGGCTGACTGTAAATCAACAGCGGTTCCTTCTTGCTCCACTCTATTTCCGGCATCCCAATTTTCACCGTCGGCATATTTATAATAGCCAAGAGCTTCAAATCCATTGGACATGGTGTAACCCGAGACATCTGTTGTGAATGTTTTGCTGTTTGTATCGTAAGAAACCTTAGCAAACCCGCCTAAGGTTTTACCTGGTTCTAAAAGATCTTTGACGTCTACAGTTTCGAACTGAATGGATCCGCCGAGTGCGCCAGGACCAGCATCGGCTGGAGCAACACCTGGATCAACACGGGCAGCTTTAAGTAGTGAGGGGTCGATTAACAAAGTGCCAGTATGGTGGAAAAGGTCATTGGACTGGACTGCACCATCAACTGTAACGGCTAGGTTTTTATCTTCAATACCATACAAGAAGATTTTTTGACTTACTGCGGTAGAGCCACCGACTGAAACTGATGTTTCATTTCCGAAAATATCTTGTAAATCCTTAGGATTAATACGATCTAGATCGTCTTTGGCAATGACAATACCTGGCACCCCTATGGCTGGATCTTCTAAAATTGTTCCTTCATATTTATCGTTAGTTTTTGTTTTGTTAGCCCCATCAACATTGATTTGATCAAGTGGTGTATTAGATTGTGCTGATGCTGCAATACTTCCAGTACTTATTAGTGCGAACACACTAAGCGCTGTTGCAAAATTAGATGCAACTTTCATTTTGAACTCCCAAGTTACTAAATTTCCCTCAACTTGCCACCACTATATTTTACTAGTTGAGTTACTGCCTTTCAGAAATCGTCAGTTATCTTTGCGAAAAAGCCATATTGACGATTAAAGCCAGATTTAAAAGTTCGTTCTAATCAAATTTGAAGATGAGTAGGATGCATATATGTTGAAGAAAAATATGCATTTATCTGTGTTTGACTTTTTGTGTAATATCTTAATTTGCCTAAGGGATATCAGGCCAAACCATTGTAGCCTTAATGAGTAACTTTCATTTGCACTAGCAGTTCTGTTTAGTATTGAGTCTGCTGCTGAGGACAATATGAACAATAGTAATTACACTTTAATCAAGAACGATCCGCCTGGAACTATGCGTCAACTTGAAGAATTTATCTCAAGTGACACAGATAAAATTTCGGGTAGAATTGGGTTTATTGAACTCAATTCAGGGATTGATTTGCACTTTACTGACGTCACAGAGCTTGTTAATGGCAGGTCAGATTGTATGTCTCAAGCGAGTTTGACAATCTCTTTGCTACTTGAAGGGCAAGTGAAATTTTATATGAATGATCAACCCTATTATTTGGGGTCTAATGATAATCATGAAAATTCTCAAATTGTTGGCAAAATTTGGTCAACAACAAAACCAGTGCATTTCTCTCGTGATTTTATAAAAGGTCGCAAGGTTAAAAAAATCATTATAAATGTTGATACTGATTGGTTAGCAGGGATGGGGCTTTCTGAGACATTGTCTAATGGAGGGTCTAAACTGGATAAAAGCTTATTTGAATTTGCTTGTTCTCATTTGTCTTGCAAAGATTGGGTTCCTTCGAAGGAAGCGATTAGGGCTGCTGAAGAAATTATTAATCCACCTCATGATGCTGAATGTATGAAAAAGATGACACGAGAGTGTCGTGCCATAGAATTGGTTACATTAGCGTTTGAGCAATTTACTAAGCCAGTGCCTGGGATTATTACGGCTAAAAATGATACAAAACAAAATTGCCGATTGATAAAAGTTTTAAACTTTATAGAAAATAATTTAACATCAGAATTCACATTAGAAGAAATTGCCAAAAATGTAGGGTTTAGTGTTAGTTCTCTTCAAAGGCATTTTAAATCGACTTATGGTTCTACAGTGGTTGATTACATCAGAAAAAGAAAATTAGAGTTGGCTCGAGACGCAATGATAAATGAAGGATTGTCTGTAAGTGAAGCCTGTTTTATAGCCGGTTATTCTAACCCCTCTAGTTTTGCAACAGCTTTTAAGCGTGCTTTTGGAGTTTCTCCTGGAGCGTTGATTTAACTCTTTTGGGTTTGTGAACTGAACATATTGATATGCATGTTTTTCATCTTTGTTTCTGAAAAAAACTCATTCGTTTTTTGTGTGATTGCGAACTAGAGTAGAGCCTTCTTCTAACGTTTTAATGAGACCGCTTATGCCGAATAATGCAAATTCTGAAACTAATTTTGATTTGAGAGTTGCTTACTTACTCACTCATTATGGACCTGAGGTGCTTCTGGTTGTCAGGGAGCACATCCAAAAATACCGAGTTGCTAAAGATTGGGATAAAGAGCAGGAGTGGTTGGATATCTATAGCCAGATTTTACTTCTTTCTGATCATGGCCTTCAGAATAGCTATATGAATTAGATTTCTCGCGGCGATTTTTATTATTTGATTTTTCTCATCTATATCCATTCATAATATGCATTTGTTGAGATGCTGAGCATGTTTTATGTTTTTGGAAATTTGTTTGATTGCTTTCTTTTTTATATGCGGAGGCAATTTAATTTTTATTTTTCCTATAGAGATAAAGCTATCATGCGATTGTTCTTCATAATCATCAGTCTTTTGATTTTTCCTTCTTCTGCTTTCGCGGAAATGGAAAAAGAAAAGCAAACTTCAAATAAATCTCTGTTTGTAGAACTAAACTCTCAAAACCAAGTCGGGCCGGATTGTCAGGTTAGTTTTTTGATGAAAAATGCACTTGGTAAAGAGGTGAAACAATTTTCTTTTGAAATTGTTATTTTTAATGAAAAACAGCAGGTTGAGAAGTTATTAGTTTTGAAAAGCGGTGAACTTGCTGAAGGTAAATCACGTGTTAAGCGGTATGGATTGAAAAATCTAACGTGTCGTAAAATCAGCCGTTATCTCATTAATGATATTAAACAATGTGATGCTAAAGGCTTCACGCCAAAACTCTGTTTACAAGCCCTTGTATTATCGAACAAGACAACCTCAAAATTTGGATCTTAAATAAATGAAAGAGTATCTATTTTCAGCGCAGATTGATTCTGCGCTAAATATAATCAATCAGGGTGGACCGGTTGTTATTATTTTACTCGGACTGTCTGTGATTGCGACGACTTTTATTCTCATCAAACTATTTCAAATTGTCTGGTTTCGTATTGGTTCGAGCGCTGGTGTCAATAAAGTAATTGAACTTTGGCTTAAGGGTTACACTCATGAGGCTTATGAGCTGGTGAAAAACAGTCATAACCCGACTAAGAACATTCTGGCTCATTTGATGAGAGGGTTGCTTCAACGGACAACAGATAAAGCTGTGGTTCGAGAGGATATTGAGCGGATTGCTTTGAAAGAGGTTGGAAAGCTTCGCTCTTTTATGAGGCCGCTTGAGGCAATTGTGCAAATTGCTCCTCTCTTAGGATTGTTTGGTACAGTTATTGGGATGATTGAGGCGTTTCAAACTTTGCAAAGCGCTGGGAGTGAAGCGGATCCTGCCGTATTGGCCGGTGGTATTTGGGTTGCGTTACTGACCACTGCGGTTGGTTTAGCGGTTGCTATTCCATTAGCGTTTGTTGTTTCCTGGTTTGATGGACGAATTGAAGCTGAACGATTGACCATGCAGGAAGCAATAACGAGTTTGCTTACTGGTCGGGTTACAGATGAGGCCCGCATATCAGAAGACAGTGTACAGCAAGAGACAGTTCGTAATGCAGCTTAATGTACCTGATAAAAAGTCATTAAACCTTAGTCTGACACCTTTGATTGATGTGGTGTTTCTCTTGCTGATCTTTTTTATGCTGGCGTCTACATTCTCTCGTTTTTCTTCGATGCCTTTGTCTGTTAACAGTGGGCAAAGTCAGAGTGAAACTTTGAAGAAGTTTATTTTGATCCGGATACAAAAAGAGGGTGAGGTTGAGATAAATGGTCAGAAAGTATTGCTTGTGGACCTGATTAAAGTGATTGATGGGCTGGTTGTGGAAGAGGGGATGAAGCTATTCATCAAACCTCTTGAGGGGACGACTGTACAGCAGTTGGTTTCTGTAATGCAAAAGGCGAGACAATCTAAAATTAATAATCCAATTGTGGTTCGATAGGTTGCGCCAATGGAAATAAATTTTGAAAAGAAAAAACAAAGTGAGGAGAACTTAATTCCTCTCATTAATATTGTATTTTTGATTTTGATTTTCTTTTTGATCACGACAGTTATACGACCGTTTTCAGCCAAGGACATAGATTTAGCTAGAGCTGCTAAAAATGACAAGTTAAGCAAGATTACTCATAGCCTGGTGATTGATAAAAATGGTTCTCTTATCGCAAATGGTGAATTTGCGACGATTGAGACCTTACCTGATTTTTTTGTGTCTGAAGGTGAGCTAGCGCAAACGGTTAATATTATTGCTGATAAAGAACTTGTGGCGGATAAGTTGCTAGAGATTGTTGGGCGGCTTGGAAATTTAAAATTGAACAATATAAAATTGATTATTGAGATCTCGGAATAATGAAAAACCTTTCTTTCTATCATTGGTTCACTGCACTTTTTGGTGCGGTGTTTTTTCATGCTTTATTAGCGGTTAGCTGGCCGACTGATGAAACGTCTAAGATTGAGCGCTCAGCTGGTGCACCTGTGACCATTGTTGGGTCTTTATCTGCTTTTGCGGAGCAGAAGGCTGTAGAAGAAATTGTAGAAGAGGTAACGGAGCCAGTCGAAGACGTTTCTGAGATCGAACCTCTTGAACCTGTTACCGACCCAGTTCCTCAGGTTGTTGAAAAACAACTTGTTTCTAAGGAAATTGAACCTGATGAGCAATCTGAATTGCCGGTGATAAAACCGACGAAAAAAATAAAGAAGGCTAAGCCTAAGAAGAAAAAGAAGAAGGTTAAAAAGACTAAAAAGGATAAGAAGAAGCAAAAGAAGCGCCGTGCTGGCAAACGTCTTGCCGCCTTAAAAAAGGGGGGAGGCGCACGGGGTAAGCAAAAACGTATAGCCGGTAAGGCAGCGATGTCTAATTATAGAGGGCGTGTACAATCCCATTTAGCGCGGTACAAACGAAAAGTTGGTTCCTCTAGAGGGCGTGTTGTTGTTAGCTTTTCTCTTTCTCGATCTGGTGGTGTGCGCGGAGTGCGTGTAGTTAGAAGTTCAGGGAATGGTTCAATTGATAGGGCGGCTATTAGTATGGTGAAACGTGCTTCTCCTTTCCCTAGGATGCCTGCAGGGGGGCCTGCTTCTATGAGATTTTCAGTACCCATTAGTTATCGCTAAGTTTTTAAATTGATGCGCGGTGTGCAGGAACTCCTGTTCAAAGAATGCATTTTTCAAACACGTGAATTTGATTTTTACTGGAGCCTTATAATTTTATTATTATGGGGTCATTGTTATGTTTTCTTCTTTGCGTTTCATGTGTTTTGTATCGCTTTTCTTTGTTGTTTATTTATTTACTCCAGCACTTGCTAAGACAGAGAACCGTGAAGGGGAAACTTGTCGATATTCTCCGATACATGATTTGAAATATTCTGATAGTTCCCCAAATTTTTCTTATGTTAATCCGCAAGCTCCTAAGGGCGGAAAGATCTCCATTGGCCGTGTTGGATATTTTGATTCATTAAATTTTTTAAGATATCCAGGGACGACAATTTCTGACCGTAAGCAAATTCCTCTTCATATTGATGATTATTTATTTGATAGTTTCCTTGTTCAAAGTTCTGATGAGGTGGCAGGCTTTTATTGTCTGGCAGCAAAGAAGATTTTTGTTGCTAAAGATTTCTCGCAGGTTTCTTTTGTTTTGAACTCAGACGTTCGTTTTCATGATGGCACACCTTTGACAGTTGAAGATGTTATTTTTACTTTTGATACTTTGAAGAAACAAGGACACCCTTATTACAGACAAGTTTTAAGGCAAGTTACTATTTCTCGTTTTGGAGAGAATGGAGTGACTTATAAGAGTGTTAGGAAAGGTGATAAGAAATTTGTTTCTCTTGTTGGAACGCTTCCACTTCATCCTAAACATTTTTGGCAAAATGGTAAGTTAGAAAATAAAAGTATGATTTTGCCTTTGGGAAGTGGACCTTATCGAATTTCTGAGGTTCAATCAGGGAAGTTTGTTTCATTGGAACGTGAAAAAAATTATTGGGCCCGTGATCATTATACTCAAAAGGGGCGGTATAATTTTGATCAGATAAAAATTGACTATTTTAGAGATCATGGTTCGGCCATAGAAGCTTTTAAGGGCCGTCATTTTGACATTCGTGTAGAAAAATCGGCATTAGACTGGAAAAAGGCTTATACGGGAGCAAACTTTAAATCCGGTGATATTCAAAAGCATGTGATTAAGACAAGCAAACCAGGTGATATGTATTTTCTGGCATTTAATCAGAGGCGTGCTCTTTTTAAAAATAGGAATGTTAGAAAAGCGTTTGCTTTGCTCTACGATTTTGATCAGACAAACAAACTGCTTTTTCATGGATTGCATAATCCGATTGAAAGTATTTATGGAAATAGTGACCTTGCGGCGAAGGGAGTTGCAAGTGATGATGAAGGGCGGATATTAAAAAAATTCATTAAGCAACTTCCAGCAAAAATTCTGGACCGTGAAACTCCTTTTGATTTAAAGAATAGGAAAACTACACGTCAGCAAATTAGACAAGCTATTAAGTTATTGGATGACGCGAAGATTGTTTTAAAGAATGGGAAGCGTATTGATCCTCAAACCGGAGCGCCTCTTAAACTTGAAGTTGCTTATTTGGATCTTCGCCATAGGCGCATCTTATTAAATTATGCTGAGAAATTAAAAGTAGTTGGTATTCAACTTATCTTAGCTGAGCGTGAAGCCTTTGCTGCTCGTAAAAAAGTGCTTGATCATGAATTTGATATGGTTGTTTTGAAATGGAGCCCTGAGTTATTACCAGGTACGACTGAGGGCTTGTTATGGGGAAGTGCTTTAGCCGATGTGAAAGGCAGTTATGCTCTGGCTGGGGTTAAGGATCCGGTTTTAGATTTTACAATCGGTTTGCTTAGACGGGCTCGTAGTTGGGATGAAATGACGAGAGCTGCAAAGATTTTTGATCGTGTATTTCGATGGCAAATACATGCTGTGCCCTTATGGCAAACAAACGAAACCTGGGTAGCGTATTGGGATAAATTTTCAAGACCAGTTCCTTCATCGCTTTTTGATGTCACATTAATTGATTTGTGGTGGTCTAAAGACTTAAGGCAAACAAAAGTGATTAATGAATAATCGAAACGTTCTGATTTTCTTGTTTCTATGAAAATAAGTAGGCTCTCTGGGTATTGATTCAGAGGGCCTTTTTTATGTTTTGGGCCTTCTAATTATTTCATGCAGCAAAATCATCTACTATATTGAATAGTTTGAGTTTTTGTTCATGACACGGATGGCTTAACTTCATTGTTAGTACTTTGTTAATTTTTGGGGGACTAACTATGACCACGCGTATTCATGTGGGTAATTTGCTGTGTAGTACAGCCTTTATAAGTTCATTATTTTTATTTTCTAGTCATGTTTTGGCTCAAGATGACGCGGTTACTCTGGATGAGTTAACCATTATCGGGACTCGTACGGATGTACCAGTCCAGGACAACCCTAGATCTGTTAGTGTGGTTGGTCAGGAACAACTAAAGCGTCAAGCGCCACTCTCTATTGGAGAGGCATTGCGTGATATTCCCGGAGTTGAACTCGTTGATGCTGGTGTGCCAGGTATGAAGCGCTTGCGTATTCGCGGCGAATCTTCGCGGCGCGTGACAATTCTTGTTGATGGGCAGGAAATCACTGACCATTCGAGCTACGGCACCCCAATTCTTATAAATCCCGCAGCTGTTGAACGCATTGATGTTGTCCGCGGACCGGCTTCTGTTTTGTGGGGTGCTAAAGCGATAGGCGGCGTTGTCAATATCATCACCAAAAAAGGTACCAAAGGAAAAGCCGCAGAGTTAGAACTGGGCGGCTCTTATTATTCTGGCACGAAAGGACGCCAGGGCTGGGCTAGTCTCGGCGGTACAATTGGCAACTTTGACTATCGTATTACTGGCGGTGTTGCCGAACATAATGACCAAAGGACACCTAAGGGGCAATTTACAAATTCAGGGCGATTAGAGAATACAGAATTTGAAAATGATGACATTTCCGCACATATCGGATTGACGTTTGGTGCCAATAAAAATCATTATTTGTCGTTCAAAGCTGAGCAGTATCGGTTGGAAAGTGAGAGCTACACTGATCCGTCTGAGATCACAGGTAGTACAGATATTGACTTTGGATCATTGGTTTTTCCATCATCTGGAATTACCGCGTTTGACATTGATTTACCTCAACGGGATCGAAAAAAGTTCGGGTTGTTTTACGATGGTAAAGACTTAAGCTCTACGATCCGGAAGGTGCATTTTGATGCTTACTATCAAACGATTGATAGAGAATTTACAGGTTTTTTTGAGGAAGTTGACGTTGTTGTGAACCCGCCTGCGACGGTTCCATTTAATAATGACTTCAATATTTCACGCGTTGGCACTACTTCAGACGATCAAATAACCAATATTGGCGGCACCGCTCAGATTGATTTGCAATTTCATTCAGATCATCTCACAATTTTGGGGGCGCAATATCTACACGACAATCTAGAAACAGATAAAACAACAAATATTTTTTCAGGTTCGATCACGCCAGGTGGAATTTTCGGTGGCGGACCGCCGGTTATCACATCTTTTGATGAGGCCAACATTCAGACATTTTCTCTATTCGGACAAAATGAATGGTCTATTACCAATGACTTGAAGTTGACCACTGGTCTACGTTACTATCATGTGGAGACTGAGCTTGAAGAAACACGTACGAATTTAGGCGTTGGCAGAGAGGCGTTTCTTGGCTCATCAAGCGAAGATAAACTCCTAACAAGTGTTGGTCTTACTTATAAGGGTATTCAGGATACAACTTTGCGCGCTCTTTACTCTGAGGGTTATATTACACCAACACTTATTCAACTATTTGGAAGCACAAGTGCGGGTGGCCAGCAGGTTATCGGAAGTCCAGACCTCGAATCAGAAACATCGCAAAACTACGAAATAGGCTTTCGTTATGATGCTTCGGGTTTTGCGGTGGACATGGCGCTTTACTACAGCGAGACAGAAAATTACATTAACACGATTTCTTGTGCTGCTTCCCCTGGAAACTGTCCGTCTACCAGTGGAGCTGATTATACATTTGCAAATATCGACGTTGCCAAAACACATGGTGTTGAACTGCTACTCCAATATACGTTGCCCAATACAGGCATTACACCTTATTTTAGTGGGGCTTATACGAAACGAGAACTACAGTTTGAGAATTTCTCAACCTATAACTCAAACGTGCCTCGTTTTTCCGGTCGTTTCGGTGTGCGCTATGAATGGCAATTCGCCAATATCAACGCATGGGCCGATTTGTTCGCGCGTGCCTCAACGGACGTCAAGAGAACCGAGTTGGACCTAAATGAAAATGCTGTGGGTACTGACGAAGTCGATTCCTGGGCCACCCTCAACTTAGCATTTGGTGGGACCTATGGACCTGATGACAAATATCGGTTTGCTGTTCAAATCAATAATATTACTGATGAAGAATATCGGCCGCTTATCGATGCTCTTCCAGGGGTTGGTCGGAGCATAGAAGTGACTGCTGCTGTAAAATTTTAATCTGTAGCATTACGGTTTGCTCGGCGGTCCTATGAACGGCACTGAGGATGAATGCAGCCATCGTGATGATAGGGAAACTTTTTACAACAGTGAGGTTTGGTGGTTAGCTTTGAGCGCGGGGGGCAATGACATGCATTCTTTACCTTCATTGGATTTAGAGGAAACACGAGTTTATTATCAAAATAATTTGGGTTTCACTATTGATCTTGTTGATGAGGGTTATTTAATTGCCTCTCGTGAAACTATGTCTATCAAATTTTATTTAACTGAAGATGAGAGGTTACCACTCAAGATAACTTGTACGATTTGTTCTGAAAAAATAGACTTATTGTATCAAGAGTATATTACTCGGAAAATCTTGGGTTTGAGTAAGGTGAATGCTTATGAGATGAAGGCTATCCGCGAGTTTTTTATCAAAGATCCTCATGAAAATTTATTGAGATTTAAAACAAAACCGAATTTAGAATAGTCAGTTTTTTAGTCAGTCTATTCTAGGTATTAGAGTGACCGGAGCAATTTGAGCAGTGTTATTGTTTTGGTCACTCTAAAAACATTATTTGTTTTGATTCATAAATATTCATGCAGACTATGCAGTTCGGTAAAATTCTCTTCAGCGTTAAGATGGTTTTTTGTTGATTAGAAATAAAGGATACTACGCGTGTTTATTGCGATGAATAGATTTCAAGTGATCAAAGGTAAGGAAACTGACTTTGAAAAAGTTTGGCAAGGTAGAGATAGCCGATTAAGTGAAATGGCAGGGTTTGAGGAATTTAAACTCCTTAAAGGACCTGAGCAGGATGAGCATACGCTCTATTCTTCATTTACAATTTGGAGCTCTAAAGAAAACTTTGAAGCGTGGACTAAATCTGAGCAGTTTAGAGATGCTCATAGGAACGCTGGACAGAATGATAAGTTATATTTAGGCCACCCTAATTTTGAAGGTTTTGAGCCGGTACAATATGTTTGATAGTTTATAACTATTCTATTTTCTTGGGCTTATTTTCCTAATTTTTAATATCCCCCTTATAATGCATAGTTATAATGGGGATATTAAATTTTCCGTTTTAAAAGGTGTTTTCTTATTCATTTGTTATGTTGGTTATTCTTGGCTGACAGAATGCTAATTTTAAATTTAGAACCTTTTCCTAACTTACTTGCAACATTAATATTCCAGCCATGTCGTTGGCAAATTGTGTTGCAAATAGCTAGACCAATGCCGGAGCCAGGATAATCTGCTTCATTATGTAGCCGTTGGAAAGGTTCGAAAATTCGGTCACTATATTTCATATCAAGACCTATTCCATTATCACAGACCAGTAAGTTTGTGATCTTTTTACTCTCTGACTTATAACTTGTTATTTCTATTTTTGGTTTTCTTTCTGGGTGATGATATTTGATAGCATTGTTGATTAAATTTCTCAGCAAATGTTCGAGGGCGGTTGGGTCACCAGTTATAATTGGTAATTTACCGACCTGGATCTCAGCTTGTGTTTCAGATATCATAACTTCTAATTCAAAAATTATATTTTCGACTATTTTGGAAAGGTCAACTTCAACAAGTTTTAGTTCACTACTGCTGTTGCGTGAATAACTCAATAAATCTTTGATCAATTGGCTCATTCGTTTGCTTGATGCTTTGATTACGCCAAGAAAGTAGTGTCCATCTTTACTTAGCTGTTCTGAACAATCTTCTTCTAGAAAACTTGAAAATTGCTGCAGTTTTTTTAGTGGCTCTTGAAGGTCGTGGGAGGCTACGAAATTAAATCTTTTTAAATCAATATTTGCTTTTTCGAGATCTGCAACCACTCCCTTCAATCTCTCTTCGCTTTCCTTTAAAGACGTTTGTACTTGATTGATTTCTGTAATGTCTCGTGAAACACCTAAAACAAATGATGATCCACTACTGTCTTCGAAGCGAACTTTTTTTGTGTATAAAGTTTTGGTTTCTCCGTTGGGAAAATTGATTTTTTCTTCTGTTTCAGAACTTCCTTCTTCTAATGCCTGGCGGTCATAAATAAGAAATGCTTCTACTTCTTTTTGATCATATTTTTCAAATGTTGTTGTTCCGATTACATTGTCACGCATATCTTGTGGGTAGACATTTAGAAAAGCTGGATTGGCTTCAATAATCCGATAGGTACTGTCTTTTACAAAAATTAAATCAGGAATATGTTCCATGATTAAATCTTGAAATTTTTTAGTATCCTTCATTTCTTTTTCAGTAGCTTCTTTTGCTATGAGACCTAACTTGAATTCTTCCAGCGCTTGAGACATTTGTGAGATTTCATTGTTTCCGGAGGTGTCGATTTTTGTTTCAAAGTCTCCGTTGGCAATTTTTTGTGTGTCGTTTGAAAGCCGCTTGAGGCGTGCAACAAATTTTGGGTAAACATAAAATGCTACAAATATGATAGAGGCTAAGAAGATTAAGCCTGTGACAAAATACAATGTTAAAATGTTTTGGCTTATATCCCTTTCAATGTTTGAAAATTCACTTTGTGTTTCGTATCGAACATCATTCAAAAATGACAGAATGTTTTCATTTAGATTGCTCTGAAGTAATTGGTTTTGAGACGTTATTATTTTTAACTTTTGCGATTGCTTAAAGAGCTGTAATAAGTAATGAAAAATCGCTTTGTTTGGTGTGATTTGAGACAGTAAGGGGTCAGCTGATTGGGCTAATGTTTTCCTAAGAGGGGCATGGGTGATATTTACTATTTTTTTTGAAATCACTCTTACACGTTGAATATATGATTGCTGAAACCGCAAAATAACATTTTGAGACATTTGATCATTTAGTTGCCCAACGATGGCCTGCAATTCTATATACTGATTTCTGATCTGGTTTAATTTGGGGTCTATAGAGTTTTGAAGGTTATTTATCTGAAAGCGTTTAATTGAGATTAATCCCAATCGTAAACTTTTTTCTGTTGCTTGTTTGTTTTGTTCAAACAAGGCTTGATAAAGTGGGACTAACTTAAATTTTTGTTGCTCTAGTGTTCGTGTGTTTTCAAATATCGTTTTGAAAAGGTGACTGAGTTTTTCCGTTTTGGAGTGTTTGGCCAAGCCGTTTGTGTGAAGTGAACTTAGGGTCGTTTTAAGCTTGATTTCTTGAGTGGATAATTCTTGCTTTAAAGCCTTGTTGCTGGTCTTTGAATTTTGCAAACGCTCAACTAAAACAACATATGAGCGGACCTGTTGTGATAGATCCTGGGCTTTGGAGAGAAAAGGAACTGTTACATTTTCAATTTTCTGTTGAGCAACACTAATTTGATTTAAAGATCTTATTGAGATCGCAAGACCTACAATAGAGAATAGCCCGATTAGAACGAAACTCAGCAATATTTGAACTACAATTCTTGTAGATAAAAATGTGAGATGAGAAGCAAATTTTGAAAATAAAATTTTTAAATTTTTGTATACTGATGATATAGTTTGGAGACTGTACGTTAGCGCATATCTCATTTTAGTTCCCCAGTATCATTTATTCACTAGTAGTCCCTGCCCATTCTTCATCAATTGGCTTTTGGGTTTAATGTAAAAATTAGAATCTTGTAAAACTTAGTAGCAAATAAGCTTACAGTTATTTGCTAAAAAAGCTACAGAGAAACTTATAGGGTTTGTTTTATTTTATAATAAAAAAGTTTAATAGTAACTTTTATTACCGACAGTTCTAAGAACCTGTTTTTATGGGTTTAGATGGAGGGGTTTATGCAATACACACGAAGGAAGTTTGTTAAAAAATCACTGTGTGCCTTAGCGTTTAGTTCATGTCAGCCATTTGGAACCCAACAGTTTACTGCGATGGCATCTCAAGGCAATAGCCCTGAAGAAGCTATTCTTACAGCTGTTAAAAAACTTAAAGCTGGAAAAAAACTCCAACTAAAACTGCTCTATCCGCAAGGCTCTATAGGTAATATTAAACCGGTGGCCAATTTGTTTGCAAAACTAACTGGTGTTGAGATTGCTTTTATTAAAACGACTGTGGATGATATTAATACAAAAATTTTCATTGACACGGCAGGCCAAAAAGCTGGTTTTGATATTGCTCTTCCGGCAACTTTTGGGATACCCGATTTGGCTGAAGCGGGTGCTTTGGCTGATCAAAGTGCATTTGCAAATAAGTATGAAAAACAGATTGGCTATAAACCATCTTTATATAGTTTAGGAGACCGATATAAGCGCAGCTTTTATGGGTATCAAACTGATGGAGATGTGTACTTAACATTTTTCCATAAGGAATGTATGGAAAATCAAGATGAACAAAAAAAGTTTGCTGATAAGTATGGACGTCCATTAACCTTGCCTCAAACGTGGGAACATCTTGATCAAATTATGGAATTTTTTCATAGACCAGATGATAGTAAATTTGGGGGCTGCTTATTTAGAACGCCTGGTTATATGGTTTGGGAATGGTGGATTAGATTTCATGCCAAAAATTATTTTCCTGTACAAGATGACATGACCCCAAATATTGATAACCTTGCCGGGGTTGAGGCGTTAGAAGATTTACTAAGAGCAACTGAGTTTCAACATCCTTCAGCTCGTGTAAATGGACTTTTTGATAATTGGCGTGAATACGCCAAAGGACAATGTGCTGTGAATATTGGTTGGGGAGGGACGCAGAAATATTTAAACAGTGAAAGCTCGCAAATGAAAGGACGTATGTTATTTGCACCAACTCCGCAAATTTCTTATTTCAATTGGGGCTGGAATTATGTGACGTCAAAGCTTTCTCCACATAAAGAAATCGCTTATCTTTTTTCTCTTTATGCAACCTTGGCAGAACCTTCAAAAATGGCTGTTCAAAACCAGACTGGTTTCTTTGACCCTTTCAGACAAGATCATTACCAGGATCAAAAAATTGAGCAATCTTACAGCAAAGAATTTTTAATTGCTCACAAGAAAGCAATGGAAACTGCTATTCCAGATTTCTATTTGAAAGGGCAAGGTAAATATATTCAAACGTTGAGAGAAAATATTATGTTGGCAGCAGAAAAAGAAATATCACCCCAGGAAGCTTTGTCATTCACGGCTAAACAATGGGAGAGGATTACAGAAGAAGAGGGCCGTGATGGGCAAATTGATCAATGGTTATTTTTAAAGAAGCAATATCCAAAGCACTTGATTTTGAAATGACTATCTATATGCACTCTAAGCTATAAAAATACGATGAAGCATTAAGATTCGAAAGCTTAACGAATTCTTTATACTGGCGGTCAATACTCAATAATTAAATATTTTGATTCGTAGGCGGAAATATATTCTAATGTTTGGCAAAGAAAACCGATTAAACATTCTTATGATAGATGATGATAAGGATGATATATATATTACCCAACGCCGATTGAAAAAAGCGAATGTTTCATGTAATTTTTTTTCTGAAACGAGTGGCTTTAACTTATTTGTAAAACTCGCGGAACTCACTGAAAACAAAAACACTAAAAACAATCTAATCATTTTATTGGACATTAATATGCCGATTGTGAATGGTTTGGATGTCCTTACACTATTAAAGACTAAATCTCCCTATAAGAACATTCCGGTTATTATGTTGTGCACATCAGATGATGAAAGCTATATGAATGATTCTTTTTCCTATGGTGCGGATGCTTATCTCGTCAAACCTATAAATACGGAAGATTTTAGGTTTGCGATCGATAATTTGAGAGGCGTTAAGCTTTGAAACGTTTAAACACATTGTGAAAAAATTGATATGGTTTGATTTTAGCATGATTATGTTGGCTATGCTGGAGTGATTTTTTCGCTGAATGGTGCGAATAGCCCTTGAAAGCGAGCATCGTTTTTTAATGATGTGAGTACTCTATTCAAATTTCTATTATTAGCAGTGATTTATAGTCCCTATTACATTGTAACTTTCCATTATTGATGCAGATCAATAGCTATCTTAAGTGTTTAAAATAAAACACTTAAGATAAATAACTCTCTATTGTCTAATAAACTAGAATGAAAGCTTGATTTCTCTTTTTAGGATTGGTTCTTATAAGGTGAATAGGGGCAGTGTAAGCGTATGAGTATACATTTTGATTGGTCATTATCCAAACCTTTAGAACAGATGCAAGCACATTATGATGTGGTTGTTATTGGATCAGGTTATGGAGGGGGAGTTGCGGCTTCTCGTCTTTCTAGAGCGGGACTTTCCGTATGTGTTTTAGAACGCGGACGTGAAATTAAATCTGGTGAGTTTAAGCCGGGGGCGATTTCTAATTTAAATGCGACCCAGGTCAATGGTCGCAAAATTCAAATGGGGGATCCGACCAATCTCTATGATTTTCGAACAGGTGATGACCTTCACGTTCTGTTGGGGTGTGGCCTTGGGGGAGGGTCATTGATTAATTCTGCTTTGGCATTACGTCCTGAGTTAGATAGTTTAAAAAATAGAGAATGGCCGACGGAACTCTTTAAAGGAGATGAATTAGAGCAGAGCTTTGTTCGAGCTGAACGTATGCTTGGTGCTAACCCCTATCCAGATCCAGAAAATATTCAAAAATTCAAGGCATTTGATGATGGTGCTAAGTTGCTTGGGCTACGGGCTAAGGTGAAAAACAACGCTATCCATTTTAGTGAAGGCGTTAACCAGGCCAATGTTAAGCAATCTGCTTGTACTTTGTGTGGTGATTGTTGGTCTGGTTGTAATTTTGGGGCTAAGAACACTGTTGCACTAACTTACCTTACTGATGCTCTTAATCATGGGGCAGACATCTTTACAACTTTGAAAGTAAGCCATCTCGAGAGGGGTACTACTTCAGATGAAGATACTTCTTGGTGTGTGAAATTTAAGTTGAATAAAAAACAAAAATTACGAGATAAAGTTAAAGAAGTTTCTCCTCGCTACAGGACTGATCCAAACGAGTATTTATTAAAAAGTGTGACAGCTGATATTGTCATTATGGCAGCTGGTTCTCTTGGTTCAACAGAGATATTACTTCGCTCTAGAGATAGGGGGCTTGAGCTTTCAGACAGGTTGGGTAAAGGCTTTTCAGCGAATGGAGATGATATTGTTTTAGGTGTTAATCAGGAAGGGCGAGTGAACGGGAATGCTTGTCAACGCCGTGCTGATGAAGTTGATGGTTCCCCAGTTGGACCTAATTGTATGGGGTATGTCTGTTACAAGGATGATGAGTTGGAGGGTGGTGCTTTGCTTATTGAAGATGGGGCTATGATTCCTGCTATGTCGGCATTAGCGCCCTTAAAAGCTTTGACATCAGGTAAGCCCAAACGCGCGTTTAAGATGCTTGTTGATGGGCCTTTTGAAGGTTTGCGTGCCCATACACAAACTCATTATCTTGTATCTCACGATAGTTCTGAAGGTGAGATGATTTTAAAGAATGATCGTTTAGAGATTCATTGGCCAGAAATTCATGACCAGGCACTTTATAAAAAATATGAAACCGTTATGAAAAAAATGATCGAAGGGTTGGGCGGTGAGTACAAAGAAAGTCCGTTGTCTGAGATGAGCGGACGTAAGGTAACTGCTCATCCTCTAGGTGGTTGTGGTATGGGGAGTGATGTGCAGTTTGGGGTTGTTAATCACAAATGCCAAGTTTTTAATTCTGGATCAGAGACGGGGCAAGATGGTACTGGAGTTCATCCGGGGCTTTATGTTTGTGATGGTTCAGTTATGCCCACTTCACTTGGAGCCAATCCAATGCTTATGATTGCAGCTATGGCGGAGCGCGCTATGATTTTTCTTGCTCAAGACCATGAGCTTAGCTTTGATGACCAAAGAAGAGAAGATGTTCCTTTAAGATCCGCGGTTTTAAAAAACAATAAATATACTTCTAAATAAGAAAGCTGATAGTGAACTATTATCCCAGTTTTTTAATCCCAACACTAATTTATTGGTCTGTGTACATATTTTAATTTATAGCAGGTTAAGACCTTAGTAATTAATCTCTTAGTCATTATTTCATTTTTTTAACAATGTTCCACACCTGTTTCTATTTTGAAAGAGATGTGTTTGTGATGATGCTAAGAGGGCTAGATGCAAAGTGAATCTGAATTTTTAAGGCGACTTGATGATTTTGAGATCGATCAATATCAAGTTTTGCCTGAAGTCTGTAAGGTTCTAGAAAAAGATATTTCTAAGATAATCAAAGATTTCTATTTGACATCTAAATCTGACCCAGCTTTGCAAGCACTCTTAAGTGAGGGGCTTGATGAAGAGAAATTTGTTCAGGAGCAAACAGAGCATTGGGGCTCTTTGTTTAGCGGTAAAATTACAAATGATATTCGTGATCATGCTTTTCGTAATGGTGCTACGAAGAGATGTGTGGGGTTGAAGCCGGATAATTACATTGCTGCTTATTCCTACTTACTTGAATCTTTATTGCCAACCCTTTTTAAGAATGATCATAAGCTTTGCTCTAAGGTAAGTGTTCTTATTCGTGCTGTTTTTATCGATATGAAACTTGCAATGGGTGCTCATTTCGCTTTGGAAAAAGATGAAATCAAACGGCAAGAAGCAATTTTGTTCTCAGAGTCTATCTCGGAGGAGCTTGATCATTCTAAGGTTGTACTTGATGAACTTTGCGGGGATCTTGGTGGGGCAAGTAATGACCTTTCATGTTCTATTCAAGAGATGAGTGAAGGAGTTAATATAGTTGATCGAAGTTCTGAGATGACTGGGAATGCCATTCAAACCGTTGCCTCTCGTATTGAAGAAATTCAATCTAACAGTCTTGAAGTTGGTGGTCAGGCTGAGAATATGTCAAAATTAGCTGGTGATGCCGTTGATAAAACAGATGTTGCTGGTACTACGATTGAGCAGTTAAAAGAGACAGCTTTACGTATCTCTGATATTACAGCGTTGATTGATACGATTTCTCGTCAGACTAATTTGCTTTCTCTTAATGCTACTATTGAAGCTGCTCGTGCTGGTGAAGCTGGTAAGGGGTTTGCTGTTGTTGCTGGAGAAGTTAAAGCACTGTCTGAGCAAACAGCAGATGCAGCGCGTCAAATCAGTGAAAATATTACGAGTGTTGAAGAGGCTGTGAGTACTACCGTTGTTAATATGAGTGAAATTACTCAAATTATTGGACAAATGAATTTAGCGGCTAACTCTGTCGCAGGTAATGTTTCAAACCAAGTCTCAGCATTAAATGAACTTAGTACCAATGCCCAGGCTGCTGCTGGAGGGGCCGTTGAGCAGAGAAACCCTATAAGTATGTTTACGAGAACGGTCTCTGATTTAAACCGTGTTTCTGATGTGCTTGGAAGTAAGGTGGGGGTTATTAATTTGACCTTTGACAAGCTTGGGCATCGGCTTGCTGTGACTGCCAATAGTATTGGTGATGTAGATAGCCGTGCTCATCCTAGATTGCCATGTGGAATTTCAGTTCGGTTGACCTGCAGAGGGCAAACTTATCAGACTGTTGCACGAGATATTTCATTAGAAGGCTCCCTTATAGATTTACCTGAGGGAGAGTTAGCTGTTGGGTCGGCAGTTGAGATTGATTTAGAAGGTATAGGTTTCGTAAAGGCTAATGTACAAGGACATCAGCCACTTGGGACACGGTTTCGCTTTTTAGAGATAGATGATAAGACTAAGAGAATTCTTTCTGGCTTTATACTGGATGCTGAGTTGAAAGAGCGGCAATATATTGCCATTTTGACTGAACGACGTGATATGATTGTGAAGCAATTTGAAGCGGGATTGAGGTCTGGTAAAGTTTCAAAAGCTGCGTTATTTGATCAGGCATATGTTCCGATACCTGGGTCTAATCCTGAGCAGGTTACGACAAAAGGCTTATCATTTTTTGATGAAGTTTTGCCTCAAATTATTGAGCCGGTTCTTGGAATGGATAGTAGCTTTGTTTTTTGTGCAGCTGTCGACCGGAATGGGTATTTGCCTGTGCATAATAAGCAATATTCTAAGCCGCAGGGTGATGATCCGGTTTGGAATGCATCCAATTCTCGAAATCGACGTATTTTTGATGACCCTACAGGTTTAACAGCCGGTCGCAATAGAAAAGAATTTTTAGTTCAGACTTATTTGCGGGACCTTGGTGGTGGAAACAATGTTTTCATGAAAGATATTTCAATGCCAATTGAGGTTGATGGTCAACATTGGGGTGGTTTGCGCCTTGCGCTTTCTATTGTATGAGTTCTCGATTGTAGTACTTTAAACTCTTACTCATTGCTGTTTGTTTTTATACAAATTGATTTTGTCTCTGTATTTCACTTTTCTCCATCTCTTGACCATTAGTCTATTGAATCGTAGGCTAGCCTCTTAATTATCTAATGTGAACACTCATTAGATTTTTTCAATGCAAGAGAACATTGATTAAGGCAGTTTAATTATCTGGTCATCTTTAAATCTTTTGGGAGGGAACAATGGAAATAATTACAAATGCAGTCAATTGGCTGAATGGAGTGGTTTGGGGAGTGCCGATGTTGGTGCTGATTTTAGGGGTGGGGATATACCTTACTTTTGGTCTAAAACTCTTATCAATACTTAAAATTCCTTTTGGATTTAAACTTCTTTGGCAGGGTAGAATTCCTGGTGGAGATAGCGGAATTAGCCCCTTTAATGCTCTTATGACGTCATTAGCTGCAACCATAGGTACTGGTAATATTGCTGGTGTTGCAACGGCTATATTCCTAGGAGGACCTGGGGCCGTTTTTTGGATGTGGATGACTGCGTTGGTTGGTATGGCTACAAAATATGCTGAAGCTGTACTTGCTGTTAAATATAGAGAAAAAGATGAACGTGGTAAGTATGTTGGTGGTCCGATGTATTATATCAAAAATGGCCTCGGAGCAAAATGGAAGTGGTTAGGTGTTCTCTTTGCTTTCTTTGCTGGTATTGCCGGCTTTGGTATAGGGAATATGGTGCAAGCTAACTCTATTGCAAATGCTTTGAGTACCAATTTTGCTATTCCTGAATGGGTCACAGGTGTTGTTTTACTTGTTCTTGTTGGTATGGTTTTAATAGGAGGGATTGAGCGGATCTCTACCATTGCAGGTAAACTGGTTCCCTTCATGGCGATTGCTTACATTGCTGCTAGTACATTGGTTTTAATATTAAATGTTGATGCTATTCCTGGCGCTTTCAATCTTATCTTTACTCATGCATTTTCTCCTGCTGCTGCAACTGGCGGTTTTGCTGGTGCTGCTGTTTGGGCGGCTATTCGTTTTGGTGTTGCACGAGGTGTATTCTCAAATGAAGCTGGTTTAGGCTCGGCTCCAATTGCCCACGCGGCGGCTTCAACGAAAGGTCCTGTTAGCCAGGGGCTTGTGGCCATGCTTGGTACTTTCATCGATACGATTATAGTGTGTACGTTCACGGCTCTTGCTATTATTGCAACTGGAGCATGGACAAGCGGTGAAACGGGGGCAGCTTTAACATCTCATGCCTTTAATTTAGCATTGCCCGGCTTTGGTGGTTATATCATCGCGATATCAATTAGTATCTTCGCGTTTACAACAATTCTAGGGTGGAGTTATTATTGTGAAAGATCATTGCAATATTTGTTTGGTGTGAAAATTATTATGCCATTTCGAGTTGTGTGGTCTGCTGCTGCTTTGGTTGGAGCGACGTTAAAGCTAGGGTTTGTTTGGCTTTTGGCAGATACGTTAAATGCTCTTATGGCTATTCCAAACTTAATAGCTTTGGCTCTGCTTAGTCCGTTGGTTTTCAAAATTACGAAAGAATTTTTTGAAAGCAAAGGAAACTCTGAGAATAACCCTTTTTAGATTGAATGATTATTAATGGTGGAGTTCATAATAAACTCCACCATTAATTTTAGTTCTTAACGTGCTGCATTATTTTACTGGTTCTAGTCTTAGGAGTTGTCCTTCGCTGTCGTCTGTTAATAAATAGATGTAGCCATCTGGGCCTGTTTTTACATCTCTGAATCGGGCGGTGTGTTTTAGTAAGGCTTCTTGTTTGATTACTTTGTCTCCTTTGAAAACAATGCGGCGCAAATGGGCGCCGGCTAGGGCGCCGACGAAGAGGTTGCCTTGCCATTTGGGGAATTTATCTCCCGCGTAAAAAATCATGCCGCTTGGGGCTATGGATGGTTTCCAGTAGATGACAGGTGGGATGATGCCAGGGGCTTTGGTTTTGTTGGAGATGATAGAGCCACTATAATCAATTCCATAGGTTACCTTTGGCCATCCGTAGTTTGCGCCTGGTTTGTCTAGTTTGTTTAGTTCATCTCCGCCGCGTGGTCCATGTTCGTGGAGCCAGAGGGAATTGTCTTTTTGGTTTAGTGTTAGGCCTTGTGCGTTGCGGTGGCCGTAGGAATAGGTCTCTGGTTTGAACTTTGCGTGACCGACAAAAGGATTGTCTTTTGGAATTGAGCCATCGTCATTGATGCGGATGACACTACCGAGATGATTGGCTGGATTTTGGGCTTCTTTCAAATAGCTATAGCGATCACCAGTGGTAATGAATAAAGTGTGGTCTTTAGCGAATTGAAGGCGCGAGCCGTAATGATGTGAGCCGCTAGTTTTTGGTGACACTTTGAATATGGTTTTCACATTTTCTAACTTGTTACCTGATAGTTTACCTCTAGCGACTTCTGTGCCTTTGCCGCCTTTTCCTGTTCCTGAGTAAGAAAAATAAACCAGATTATTCTCTTTGAAATTAGGATGGATAGTGACGTCTAAGAGGCCGCCTTGGCCGCCTGTGTCAATGTTTCTTGGAAGACCAACGATTGGACTTTCATCTAATTTGCCATTTCTGATGATGCGGAGCTGTTTTTTTCGTTTCTCGGTGACGAGAATGTCTCCATTTGGCAAGAAGGCCATGCCCCATGGATTGCTTAGCCAATTTACATATTCAACAACATTGAATTCGTGCTCTTCTGACTGATGCGTGCCTTCAGCTTTTGAGGGGGCTTGAGATAGTGCTATGGCGCCAATCGTTCCAAGTACAATAATGGCTGATAATTTGAAACGTAATTTTGAATTGTTCAGCATGGTCTTCAGTTCGCTTTCATCCGTCTTTTGAAGTCATATCTGTCTTCTTGGGGTAAAAAAATAAGTTATATATAATGGCATTGTTTGTCATTTTTTAGTGGTCTGAAATTTTCTTACATTTACCTTTCAAATTGTTAGCTCGAGTTCTTGTTGCGCTTCATGTTCTGCTTTTTCTTTCTGGGTTCTGCCTTCCCAGAGTAGATAAATTACTGGAATGACGATTAAGGTTAGGATGGTTGTTGTGATCATGCCACCGACCATGGGAAGGGCGATGCGGCGCATCACGTCCGCGCCGATACCATCTGTGAAGAATATAGGTAAGAGACCGGCTATGATGACAGTGACAGTCATTAGTTTTGGGCGCACTCTTAAAACAGCACCTGTCAGAATCGAATTATATAGGTCTTCGTTTGTTTTAGGTGGGTGTTCTCTGATTTGGGCATCGATGTAAAGAAGCATAACGACGGCGGTTTCAACAGCGATACCGCCTAGAGCTATGAACCCAACGGCACTAGCGACTGAGAAATTATAACCCGCTAGATACATAGCCCATATGCCACCGATCAAACCAAAAGGGATTGACATCATGATGATGAGTGTGCGGTCTAATCTGTTAAAGTGCAGCATTAATAAAACAAAAATAATGAGAATAACGGAGGGGATAGCTATTGTGAGTTTCTCTCGTGCCTCAATCAGTTGTTCGAATTGGCCTGACCAACTGATTGAGTATCCAGCTGGGAGTTGTACCTGGCTTGCGATTTTGGTTTTTGCGTCTTCAACATAGGTGCCGATGTCTCTTCCTGCTATATCAACAAAGACCCAACCTGTAAGTCTCGCATTTTCTGATCTGAGCATTGGGGGGCCATCGACGAGCTTTATGGTTGCAAGTTCGTTTAAAGGAATGTGCTGACCAGCTGGAGTTGGTACTAATATATCATTTAACTGCTCAGGTGTTTCTCTAAACGGGCGATCATAGCGTAGGATGATGTTGTAGCGCTCTCTTCCTTCCACGCTTTCTGAGAGTTTCATGCCGCCAAGTGCTGTCTGTATGACAGCCTGAAAGACGCCGAGGTCAATATTTTGCCGCGCGAGTTCGCGCCTGTTTGGTGAGATCTCAAGATATTTACCGCCAATGACCCTGTCTGCAAAGGCTGATCTGGTGCCTTTTACTTTTTTCACACTGGCTTCAACTTCAAGGGCGATGCGCTCTATGGTTTTTAAATCATTACCGGAAATTTTGATACCAACTGGTGTTCTTATGCCGGTGGAAATCATATCCATGCGGATTTTAATAGGGTAACCCCATGAATTAATTAGGCCTGGGATTTTTGTTCGTTGATCGAGTTCTTTAATGAGGCTTTTTACGGTTAAATCGTCTCGCCATTCTGATTTATCTTTCAATTTTACCCATGTTTCGATCATGGTTATGGGCGCTGGGTCTGTTGCGGTGTCAGCTCGTCCAGCTTTGCCGAAGACTTGTTCGACCTCTGGCATGGTTTTAATGAGACGATTGGTTTGAGCTAAGATTTCTTTGGCCTTAGTGAGGGAGACACCTGGGAGTGTGGTTGGCATATATAAGAGCTCGCCTTCGTACAGAGGCGGCATGAATTCGCTGCCGATGTTTTTTATAGGGTATATGACTGAGAGCATTAAACAGGCAAGCAGAGTTAGGGTGATCCATTTAGCTCTGAGCGCTCCTTTTAAAACCGGAGTGTAGATGGCAACAAAAAAGCGATTTATAGGATTGTTCATTTCAGGAAGAATGCGCCCTTTAATGAGCCAGACCATTAGGATTGGTACAAGCGTTATTGAGAGAAGTGAGGCGATTGCCATTGCGTATGTTTTGGTAAAGGCAAGGGGGGCGAATAGTTTGTAGCTTTGTCCGGTTAGGGCGAAGACGGGGATAAAAGAAACTGTGATGATTAAAAGTGAGAAAAACAGGCCTGGGCCGACTTCTTTTGCTGAGCTGATAATGGCTTGTTGTTTTACTGTTTTAGACGCTCTCTCTGGGAGGTCTGCCAGTTTGCGGTGAGCATTTTCTACCATGACAATTGATGCGTCGACCATAGCGCCAATTGCGATGGCAATGCCGCCAAGTGACATGATGTTGGCGGTTAACCCCTGCCAGGACATAATGATAAATGCGCCAATGATGCCAAGAGGAAGTGTGATAATGGCCACAAACGCTGACCTTGCATGAAGGAGGAATATCAAGCAGACAAAAGCAACGACGAGACCTTCTTCTATTAATTTGTGAGTTAGGTAGTTCACTGCTTTTTCAATAAGGGGGGCTCTGTCATAGACGGGGATTATTTTGACGCCTTGAGGTAGACCTGGTTCTAGCTCTTTTAGCTTTTTCTTGATGGCTTTGATGACGTTGAGAGCGTTTTCACCAGATCGCATGATGACAATGCCGCTTACGACTTCTCCTGTGCCATTTAGTTCAACGACACCTCGGCGTAATTCAGGGCCTTCGATTATTCGCGCGACATCTTTTAGGAGAACAGGTGAGCCATTGGCAGAGAACACAACAGTGTTCTCCAGGTCTTGTCTTTTTTCGATATAACCTTTTGAGCGAATGATGAGTTCCGTTTCAGCTTGCTCTAACACTCGCCCGCCTACTTCTTGACTAGAGGCTTTTACTGCATTTGTTATTCTTGAGATTGGGATATCGTAAGCTCTTAAGCGATTGGGATCGATCAGGACTTGGTATTCTTTCACAAAGCCACCAACTGAGGCGACTTCAGAGACGCCATCCACTGTAGCGAGTTCGAATTTTAAGAACCAGTCTTGCAAGGACCTTAGTTGAGAAAGATCTAATTTGTTGGATGTGTCGATGAGGCTATATTGATAGACCCAGCCAACACCGGTTGCATCTGGCCCCATTTCTGGAGATGCGTTGGGGGGGAGTTGATTTCTAACTTTTGATAGGGCTTCGCTAACCCGTGATCTTGCCCAATATTGGTCGACGCCATCTTCGAAGATGACATAAACAAAGCTGGTGCCAAACATGGAAAAGCCGCGAACATCTTTGGTTTTGGGAAGGCCGAGAAGTGTTGTTGAGAGAGGGTAAGTCACTAGATCCTCGATGATTTGAGGAGATTGCCCTTGAAACTCGGTTCTGATGATGACCTGTGTGTCTGTTAAATCTGGGATGGCATCTAGAGGGGTGCTTTTGATTGACATCCAACCGGCAACGATGAGCGCAATTGTGCCGATAAGGACAAGGAGTTGGTTTTTAATTGACCAGCCGATTATTTTTGCTACCGACGAGTTTTTAGGATCGTGGATATCGTTTTCAGCACTTTTCTTGTTGCTATTTGCTGAGTTATTATTAGTGATCATGGCTACTACCCCTCATTGATTTGTTGGTATCGAGGGTTTGTTGTTTTGCCTTCTGCTCCATAGTTGTTTTAGAAATCTCAGGCCAGGGTATAAGATCGAACTGTTCTTTATTGTATGGGTTTGCGGGTTTTTGGCTTAATTGTATCCAGTGTTGTTTACTGGTTTTGGTTTTGAAGACCTTAAGTTCCTTTGATTTGTAATGTTCTGGTTTGCCTTGCTGCAACCATGGTTCAAGGGCGTTTATCATTTGTGATAAGGCTTGTTGCAGTTCACTTTTGGTTTTTGAACTTTGGGCCCGCTTTAATGCGGCTTCAGTATCCATCAGGATACCTGCTAATTTGGTTTCTTTGTAGGTTGACCAAAGAATTGTTTTTATAGCGATAGCTGGTTCTAGGTATTTTTTTTCTATATCAAAATTTTGAGTAAGGGCTTCATGTATATAGAGAGCGGCGTCTACCATATGGTCAAATTTAGCCAGATCGATTTTACTTAAGTTTAATTGGCTTAATGGGCGTTGTTTCTGCTCTAACTTTTTAAATGACTCACGCAAAGCGCTTTCAGAGTCGATTAAGAATTGAGATGATATGACAATTTCCTGATTGAGTTTTAAACCGGATTTTATCTCTGCTCGTCCTCCTGTGACCAGGCCGAGTTTTACTTCTTTGGATTGGAACTTTCCATTGCCGAGTGAGGTTACGACGTAACTTCCATTTTGATCTTTAAGCACAGCTTCAGTAGGAACGCTTAGGCGCTCTGATATTTGAGTATTGAATACGACATCTGCATAGGTGCCCGGGCGCAGGGTTCCTTCTTTGTTATTTATAATCAGACGAACGCGGCCGGTGCGGGTTCTTTCATTGATCTTTGGGTAAATATAGTCAACTTTTGAGCTTATTGTTTTTCCAGGAAGGTTAGGGAAATGGACGGTGGTTTTGGTGCCTTTGGTTATAAAGCCCATATCTTTTTCAGAGACGTTTACAATTACCCAAACGGTGGAATAATCCTGGATTTTGGCTATGGTCATACCTTTGTTCACATAGGTTCCAGGGGTCACATTCAGTTCTGCGATCGTTCCTTTTTGAGTGGCAAAGAAGGGGAGGTTTTGCTGAACAGTTTTTTGCTTGGCTATGAGATTTAGAGCTTTTTGTTGCACGCCAAAACTTAGCAATCTTCTTGTAATATTGTTTTGTGCTGTTTTTGATTGTTTGAGTGCTAGAAGGTAATCTCTTTGTGAGACAATGAGCTCTGGGCTAAACATTTCAAAGAGGACATCACCTGATTTAACTTCATCTCCGACGGCTGTTATTTTTAATGTTTCAACCCAGCCTTCAACGCGAGCTGAAATTTCAGATTGTAGTCTTTCGTTTTCTTTGACGATGCCGAAACTACGGATGTTTTTCCCAAATTTGGAAGCTTCTACTTTGGCTAACCTAACACCCATATTTTGAATGGTTTCTGGTGCAATGGTTATGATCGGTTTTTCATTAGGATTGTTTTGATCAGCCGTTTCATTGAGTGATTGAATTTTAACTAAATCCATTCCGCATATGGGGCAGGTACCGTAATCATCTGCGATATAATGGGGGTGCATGGGACATGTCCATTTTTTCACGGCTCTACTGTTTTCTTTTGCTTGTAGGGGCGTGCTTAAACTGAAGCCTTTTAGTGACTTAGTTGTTGTTATGCCAGCTACACCACAGACTAAAAAAAGGACTGAAAGAACTATAGTTAGCCGGTGTTTAGTCCTGCGTTTTGCGACAGTTGATTTTTTAATTTTCAGAGAGACAGACATGGTGCTTGCCTTAAAAAACGGTGGTTGAACAAAATGGATTGCTTTGGTGCTTGGACGGCACTAAAGCTATTTGACTTGAGAGTTTTTATTTAAACTCAAGCTGTTCAATTCACGTTTTATTGGCGTAGACGAGATGTGCTTAGAAGGAGGGAAGATAGACCTTTTAAAGGACTTGATAGAACGATTTGTTTTGGAGGACCTTTATTGGAAAGGTCTGAAATCGTTATTGATGAAATTTTTTGTACTTCAGTGATTGTATATTTAACTGAAGTTTGTTTGATTGCTTTGTTTTTTAATTCTGGCTTGGCAGAGGCCAGGCAAGGGTCGTTTAAATATTGTAGGCAATGTTTGAAGCAAGCCGATTGATCAGATGTTTGTTGGTGGACTTTAACCTTGGGACTGTTTTTCTTATGACTATCCATTTTATGGCATGGCATCGTCATAGAGACATTTTTTGTATCGAAACCAAAGGCATAAGATTTTATAGCCGGAGTGATAACAGAGCCGTAAACAGGGGCAATGGCTGAAAAAAACACAATAAAAACCATTATGGTTTTCATTAAATTTTTCTGTAAATATGCCATTCTTATTTTAGCCTAATCGGTTACGTCATTTTTTATTTCTACAAGAGTATAGTTCTGAAACGAGTTTTTTTCAAAAGGTTTGTTTTAAAATGGATAACAATCTCTTGAGGACTAAATTCTGGTTTTTCTATAGTCTTTCTTTTCTGTAGTTTTGAGGTGTTATGTGATGTTTTTCTTTAAATCGCCTTGAAAAATGAGATGAGCTAGTGAAACCATTTGTATGAGCTATTTCGGCAATGCTCATGGTTTTTAGTTTAGGGTTAATGAGATTTTTTCTACACCGTTCTAAACGTCTTTCATAAATGTATTTTTCTAATGATGTGTTTTCGACACTTAGTAATTCGTTGGCATATCTGACGCTGATGCCGACAAGTTTTGCAGCGTTTGAAGGTTTGAATTCATGATTGTTTAAATGTGTTTCAATTTCAGACTTTAATCTCATTAAAGTTGTAAAGCGAGAGTGAACAATGGGATTGCCGTTATGTTGGCATTCATGAGAGAAGGCTTGCGCGATGATGTCGACGGCTTGTTGGGAGATTGTTTTTGCTGTTTCTTGGTTGAGGTCATCACAAATCGAGGGGAGGGTTGTTAAAAAATTAATGGCTAATTTGCTTAGTGGGTTTTGAAAGCTCATCTCTTGCGAGGTGAAGAGTGAGAGATTTCCAAGTTGGGCTTCTAGTTGTTGCCTTGGAATTTTTATCACCAGTTGCTTGTTATTTTCTCCAAGTTTTAAGTGATAGCACCGCTCTGTGTCATAAATGGCAAAGTTGCCGGGTGTCAGGCAGGTTTCACGGTTGTCTTGTGAAATTTGAGTTATTCCATTGAGTTGCAGGCTTAGTATGATTTCATTTGCCTTAGACCCTTTGATGAATTCCTTCGTTCTTATTACATCGCATTGATCGGTTATGACTTCAGATAGACCGAGGTCATTTATTTGTCCGGCGTAAATTTTTGACCTGAAGTTGTGTTTTCTTTCAGAGTAGCATTCTAACTCAACATAAGTTTTACAAGCGACATCTCTTATATAAGAGAGGCGGTCTCGTGGGTGGACATCATCTGTACTGAAGTATGTTTGCACGCTTGTTTTCCTTTGAAGTGCCCTTTCAGGCAATAGATTCTTCCCCCTCATGCAAGTAGGGGCATGAATTATTCAGTATATACAGACAGTAAGTTGTTTCAAAAGAATAATGAATTGGACGATATATTGAATAAATGTCCAGCCAAGATATCTAATTAGGGGGAAGAATTGAATGTCTACAGATAAACATGCTGGGAATGTGACTTTGCTTAGAACAGGGTGTGTTACGCTCATTATTGCATTGGTGTTAGCCTGGTGTTTGACTTTTACTAAGTTAGTCAAAGTTCCTTTTATGGTTGAGTTATTTGCGCATTCAGACAAACTCCTGTCTTCTCATTTGGATTTTTTGATGATGAGCATGTTGCTGTTTGGTATTTACGCTTCGAAAATTCCTTTGCCTAAATTTATCCAATACCCTATGGCGATTGGTTCGATTACCAATCCAGGTTTGTTTTTAGTGGCTGCCATTTTGGGAAGTGATTTAAACCCAGTTCTGATGTTGCTGGTTGTGGTTTCATTTAGTTTAACAACATTTGGGTATGGAATGGCTGCAATTAAATTATTGAGGTTTTCACTTAGGTAGGTTTCGCTTGGGTTTAAGGAATTAATGTTTTTTAGGGTTTAAAAGTTCTTTGGCACTATCGTTTAGAAATACTGTCCGTCAGTATGGCTTAATTGCTCGACTATTGCATTGGTCAAGTGTGGGTTTGCTTGTGGTTGTAATCTATATTTCTGGATTGTTTGAGGATATGCCGTCTGGAGATGGTCGGGAAGAGTTGGTTGGTCTCCACTCTTCTTTTGGAATTGTTCTTTTATTGATAATGGTTTCTCGTTTGATTTGGCGGAGG
Organism: Hyphomicrobiales bacterium 4NK60-0047b; assembly: GCA_040367435.1. Lineage (NCBI taxonomy): Bacteria > Pseudomonadati > Pseudomonadota > Alphaproteobacteria > Hyphomicrobiales > Hyphomicrobiales bacterium 4NK60-0047b. The sequence goes on from BAABWY010000004.1 coordinate 75,437, forward strand.
TCGAACCTAAATCCTATTCATTCTTATAACATCCACCCTTTACAAAAATTTTCAGCTCTTTTGCTTCATCGTTTGATTTATATTGTCCTTATTGTTCTAAGCTTGTTTGGTTTTGGTATTTTATTGTTTTCTGGAGGAGCAATTTATCTTTTTGATTTTGAACTAATTTCCTTTATGGCCAAGCAAGAGAGCTTAAATGAATTTTCAATATATATTCATGGCTGGGTTTCTGTTTTAATTTATCCGTTGTTTGCTTTGCATATTTTAGCTGCGATTTATCATCAAATTTTTGGTGTTTTGGATGAGTAGTTTTATTGTTTTACCCTAATTTCTTTCTTGCGGCGGATGGCTTCTTTACGAAGAGCTTTCAATGTTTTAGGGAAATCAGCTTCAACTGCTGCCCTTATCATTGAGGAAGGAAGAATTGTCCCTGGATCTACACGGGCCATATAAGTTAGACGAGTTTCTTTTCCTTTTTGAACTGATTGTAAATTCCATTCACCTTCTAAGATTTTTAAATCTCCGCCTGTTCTCATAAATTTTATAGAGCGGTGTTTTTGATAATCTGAACGGAATTCAGAACGTGTTGATGGCATTAAAGCTAACCAACTTACGACATGCTCGCGGACATCCCATTTCCCTTTTGGGTCTTTCTTTAATATGCGACATTTTTGAAGCCCTTCTATAAACCGATTTGCTCCTTTGCAATCTAACATTGTATTCCATAGGACTGAAGGAGGGACGGGGATGTCTATGATTGCCTGGACCATTCCGGCTGCCCCTTTTGCATCAGGCCCGACGATTGTTACCAGCCCGTCTTGTTTTAGAAGGTTTGATTGTTCTGTTGTCAGGTTAATTTCTCCGGAGTTAGCTTTTACTGTGAATATGCTGATTAAAAAGACACTTAAAACTATTGTTAAGTCTTTATGAGAAGGAAAGTGCAAATGGATTGTCCTTTTTTATCAATATAAATTTATGGTGTTTTGAAATGTGAGCAGTTTTGATTTGATGTTTGTTTTTCTTTAGCAAAATTGATGACTAAAGACGATGTGTGTTCACATTTATATGAAGAGTTCAGGTTCAAGAAAAGTTGAACAATAGCTGAGTGGAGAAAGAAGGTGTTTAAAACCAAAACACCTTCTTATTTGAGGTGAGTTATAAGAATTAATTGACTTTGCCTGGTAATGAGAGGTCTCCTGAGGCCACGTCAAATACATTGACCACGCATAGAAGAGGGGCGTGAGCACTTTCGTTGACACGTAGGCCAGCTGTTACGCCGTCAAATGCTATGCCTTTTAGTGCTTTTGCATTTTTAAAGGGGACACGCACTTCTACTGTCTGATTGTTGATGATTGGGGAGTAGCCGGGGCTATCTATAAGAAGTGGTAGACCTGGCCATGTGACAGGTAATTTGGGTTTGTTGCCAGCTGGAATGTCTTTCACTTTTAAAGCGCCTTTACCGCATGCATCATCTGGGACCAAGACAACCCAGTGTGAATGCCAGACAGTTCCATCGTTCCCCAAGTTTCCATCGCCATTTTCATCAAAAAGAGGGGTGTCGTCAAAGTCAGGGTGGGATGTAATGGCCATAGCAAGAATACCTTGTTTTTTATCAAAGCCAACAGCTGAGCTGTCTATTTTTGTTGGCCAGACATATGAGAACACCTTGCTGCCTTCTAATTTTCCGGTTGGAGTTGGGGTGGTTTTTCCAGCTTTCCCACTGACATGCATGTGAAATGTCAGCCAATTATCACTTGCTGTGATCTTAGCATGAACCACATCAAAGTTAGCCATTTTTGCATTGCCGACTTTAGCCTTGATGTCATGGGCTTGCAGGGGGGAGTGAGCCATGACTGCGAGAAGAAGTGCAGAGCTCATTTTATAGATCATATTTTTTGTGATTTTCATTTTTCTTCCTTTCTAGGGGATTAGTCGCCAGTTATAAAATAGGCTTTGGGCACCCTTCCATTTGGAGGATGGCGTATCCATTTTCTTGAAGCTGCTGTTGAATTGTTGGATTTGCTTGTTCTGTGTGACAAAAATTGCACTGGGACTGTTTGAGTGCATTTTCCTCTTCACCGATTTCTTTTAAAAATTTTTGAGCAAATTCGTATGCCAGGTCTTTTGATGTTCCTTCTTTTACAAAAACATCAAAATGTATGACGTGACCGTTTTTTGATTGTGCGTATGTGTCATACACTGCGATCTTCATGTTTTTATCTCCTCTTTAATATTACGAATGTTTATAGTTTCGATACTAAACTATAAACATTCATATACGAGGAATGATTAGGCTTGTCAATATAGTTTAGATGCGATACTAATGGTTTTATGATTAGTGATTTAAATATTTGGCTTGAACGTTTGTCTTCTTTGCAAAGAAAACATATGAGGAACGCTGCGAATATCGAAGGTATTCAATTGGTTCATCTCGAAATTTTGCGATTTTTATCCATCAGCAATAAATATTCGAATACGGCACAAGCTCTTTGTGATTACCTTGGACAAACCAAAGGTAGTATTTCTCAAAGTTTGAAATTAATTGAAGACGTGGGACATATTGTACGCAAGCCTTGTGAAAAGGACGGGCGGGTTATTCGTTTGTATTTATCTGCTGAGGGGACAAAATGTTTGAAACGGCTGGAGGAGGCCCTCTTGCCGGAACTACCTGAGAATGAAAAGCGTGTGAGTGTGCTTAAAGATCTTTTGTCAGAATGGCAGGTGCGAAATGATCTGAAGGGTTTTGGGCAATGTAAGTCTTGTCGTTTTAATGAACAATTGGGCCAGAATAAATTTAAGTGTGGTTTAACAGGTGAAGCATTGTCCAAAACGGATATAGAAAAAATTTGCCAAGAGCATGTTTTTTGACCTGTGATTAAAGAAATAGGACCTGTAATGAGTGAAGCTAAGAAGTTGTGCATTGCTGTGCGCCACCTTCAATTTGAAGGCCTTGGGGTTTTTGAGGAACCTGTCGCTAAAGCGGGCTATGAAATTCAATATATTGATGCTCCTGTGGAGAAGCTTGATAGGGCATATGAAGCTGATTTGCTTTTCATTTTGGGAGGGCCATGCGGTGTTTATGAGGATGAACTTTATCCTTATATAAAAGATGAACTTGCGCTTGCTAAACACCGTATTGATCATCAACTCTCGATGGTTGGTGTTTGTTTGGGGGCGCAAATTATTGCAGCTGCTGCTGGAGCTAAGGTTTATCCCGGACCCAATGGTAAGGAAATTGGTTGGGGCCCAATTTCACTGACTGAAGGGGGGAGAAACGGGCCTTTATCTCCTTTGTTATTACGAGAAGCCCGGATGTTTCATTGGCATGGGGACACATTTGATTTGCCAAAAGGCGCGACTTTATTGGCGTCATCAGAATTGTATGAAAACCAGATTTATTCGCTCGGAAATAATATTCTGGGGTTTCAATCTCATCCTGAGCTTGACCCTCAGAACATAGAACATTGGTTGATTGGTCATGCTTGTGAATTAGCCCACACCCCTCAAGTAGATTTATTACAGATACGAGCAGATACCAAACGTTATGGCGACAGCCTTCGGGCAAATGGCGTTGAAGCGCTTTCGAACTGGTTGCAGACCATTGAATGAATTTATGTCTCTTTTTCGTTTGGCAGTTGAAAATATTGTGTTGGTGGGCTGCCAAATTGCTTTTTAAAGAAACGTGAAAAATATAGTGGATCTGTAAACCCAAGATCAAAAGCGACTTCCTTGATGGATTTTTTCCCTGATCTTAAGGCCACTCTTGCTGCAATAGCTAACCTTTCATTCACTGCTTGTATAACCGTTTTTCCTAGTTCATCTTTTACTTTACGGTTCAATGTTATTGAGCTGACGCCAAGTGTGTTGCTGTAGAAATTTACATCCTTTTTCTGTGTGTAGGTTTTTTCTACTAGGTTTTGAAAATCTAGAACTAAGCTTGAAAGCTGCTTTTGTTGTTGTTCTTGGAAGGCTTTTTCTTTGATTGTCTGCAACTTGTATTGAGCTGCGTGTAGTAGGATGGCTTTGAGTGTGTTTATTGCTCTTTCTCTAAAAAAACTACCTTGAGTTTCCAATATTGAGTGTAGTTCTTCCAGTCGAGCTTTTAAGATTGATTGTTCTTTTTCTGGAAAGGTGATGAGTGGTAGTCCTTTGAGTTTATTAAATACAAGTCCGTCACAATAGACTTCATTTCTCAGGACTTGAATGCAAAAGAAATCATGAAGAAAACTTAGAGATTGAACGGTCGCTCCTTTTTTAAACTGGACAGTTTCTCCAGGTGAAAGAGTTAGCAATTGACCTTGCTTTAATGTGATGACCTGGCCTTCTAAATTCAGATTGACATCTTGTTTGTTGGCGTAAAATAGGCGGTATAATTTCATTGAATAATTGGGAGCTTCACCTGGTTGTAACTGTATGGAGACTTCGGGTAATTCGTCTTCACTTAAGCAACTTTCAGGCAGTGTTATGAAGTTTGTAGTTTTGCCTATTGCCATCGGTTCAGTTTTCCCGTGTGTTTCTTTTTAGCTATTACAAATGAGATATATGAGTTCTTGTATTCTAATCAAGATGCATTATGGCAAATGTAAATTGATTGTAATAATCGACGATAGTGATTGTTTTGTCCATGTTAAAGTTTGGATTGTGTATGGGGTGCTCTGGCCTCTCATGGCAATAGATATATTGAGAGTGTAACTTTTAAACCTCATGAAAGGAATGACTATGAAATTTCTCTCACTATCTATTGCGAGTTTGATTGTTTTATTTGCAGCAACTGTTTCTGGATTAAGCGCTGGGCAGATGAAGGATAAGTCAGCTATTGGAGCTGTTAATCAGCAATTTGAAAAAATGTTTAAGTCTCAAAATGCAGATGGGTTGGCAGCACTTTATACCTTGCAAGGGCAAGTTATGCCTACTAATGCCGATTTCGTAACTGGGCGAGATAATATTCGTAATTTCTGGTCTGGTGCATTTAAAAGCGGTCTTGCTGCAGCTAAATTGACATCTGTTGAATTAACAATCCATGGTGAAACAGCCATCGAAATTGGTAAGTATGTTTTGAAAAATGCTGAAGGTAAGCAGGCTGACCAAGGTAAGTATATTGTTATTTGGCAAAAAGAAAATGGTGACTGGAAACTGCATAGAGATATTTTTAATAGCTCCGTAGTTGTTAAATGATTTGTCTTGATTTGAATGTGGTTTTCTAGAGCTCATGGCTTGATTTACTCAGGCCATGAGTTTTTTATTCTAAACGGATTGCTTTTAGAAAAACGCCCGGTTCAGGACGAATTGTCATTTGCATTATGGGGGTTGGTTCTGGGGTTTCGGGTGTGAATTTGAATTTCGATAAAATCGTCATGAGAATTATTTGGGCTTGCATCATAGCGAATGTTGCACCGACGCAAATGCGTGGGCCTGCGCCAAAAGGTACGTGCTGGAATTTGTTACGTTGTTCGACTTTTTCTTTTGCAAAATGGTTTGGATTAAATTCATTGGGGTTTTCCCAAAGATCTTGATGACGGTGAAGGGAATAAATGTTTAAAAACATTGTATCTCCTGACCTTATTTCTCGATCATAAAGTTGATCTGCTTTTAAAGCTTTGCGTGCCAGGAAGCCGACAGGGGGGTATAAGCGCATGGTCTCTTGTAGGACTTGTTCTATGTAGGGCGCCTTTACAATATCTTCCGCGCTTGCAGCTTTAGCTTGATCTCCTCTTCCTAAAATTGATGTTGCTTCACTGCGTGCTCTTTCTTGTGCCTCTTGGTCATTGGCGAGTAAATAAAGGGCCCATGCCAGAGTGAGGGCGGTTGTTTCATGGCCTGCGACTATGAAGAATTGCATGTTATGCAGGAGATCTTTCGGAGCCATTTTTCTCCCTGTTTGGGCGTCTTCAGCTTTCATCATATAATCAAGTAGATCTTCAGAGTTTTTATTTTTATTTGCCATGTCTGCTTTTCTGGCATCAATGGCTTCCTGCACCATTTTATGCATTGTTTTGACTGCATGTCTGCCACGAATTTCTCCTGGGCGTGGTACCCAGTATGGTGTTTCTAGAAAGTCTAATAGTGAAGCTCTGCCGACAGTTAGAAAATATTTAGTTACTGCTTCGGCATATTTTTCACTATCAAAATGTTCTCGCCCTGACAGTGCAACTTCGCAAATGACATCGAATGTGGCTGATAACATTTCACTGACTATTTCACAGGCTATTTCACATCCGCCATTTTGATTGTTGGCTATCCGGGTGGCTGCTTGTTCAGCAGTTTTGGTCATTAAGGGGGCGAGAGCTGTTACATTACGTGCTGTGAAAACTGGTGAGATGGCTCTTCTTTGCCAGCGCCAATTACTTCCTTCTGAAGTGAAAAGACTTTCTCCGACTGCTGGTCGTAGCATTCGAATGACAACTTCTGATTTGGGATAGTTTTCTACATTATCTAAAAAGATGTGTTTTAAGGCTTCTGGTCCCTGCACCATGTGCCATCTGGAAAAACCAGTTTTGCCTGTGACAATTGGTTGGGTGTAGGCAATATCTGGGATAACGTTTAGGGCATTTTCTCGCATTGCGCGTAAGCTACCAATTATACCTAGTGGTTTTAAAGGTGGGGCGACTGTCGGCGGAGTAAACGAACCCATGAAATTTTACCTCATAGTGGATATCTTATTAAAGTTTACTGCAATCTATTTGTTGAGTACATAGCGACTTATTGTCCTTAAATTGTGTTGAGAATTTTTTGATAATTTAGCTTGTTATATTTTGCCTCTAGTGCTCAATTAAAATGAATTCAATTTCTAATAATCATGAATAAATGGGGATTTCTTTGACTACTATTGCAATTATTGGTGCTGGACTATCTGGTCTGACATTAGCTCATAAATTAAAAGACATTGCAGAGGTTCATATTTATGAAAAATCAAGAGGTGTTGGGGGGCGTCTTGCAGCGCGCCGAGCTGAACCTTTCCATTTTGACCATGGTGCGCAATTTTTCTTGGCCAAAACCGAAGAGTTCTCTGAGTTTCTGAAACCTCTTATATCTGAAGGGGTAATAGAGCCGTGGTGTGCTCGCTTTGTTGAGATGCAGAATGATAAGGTTGTGGCCCGGCGCCAGTGGACCAAGGAACAATGTCATTTTGTCTCTCTTCCTTCCATGAATGGAATGGCTAAATTTTTAGCCAAAGGTTTGGATGTGCGATTGAATACCGAAATTAGTACTTTTAAACGGGGTGATAAGTGGGCACTGGTTGATGCTGGTAATATTGAGCATGGTCCTTATGATTGGGTGATTTCAACTGCGCCGAGTGCGCAGAGTTCGAAGCTTTTGCCTGTCGATTTTAAATATCATCAAGAGATATCAGGTATTAAAATGCTTGGCTGTTATGCGCTTATGCTTGGCTTTGAGGCGTCTCTTGCATTGGATTTTGATGCTGCTCATGTTTCTCAAGCTGATATTAGCTGGATTTCGGTTAATAGTTCTAAGCCTGGTCGTTCAGAGGATTATTGTTTACAAGTTCATGCGACAAACCGTTGGACTGAAGACCATATGGAAGATGACAAAGATGCTGTTTTGGAGCATCTAATTTCGGAGACGTCTAAAGTGGTAGGGGTTGATTTGAATAGTGCTACTCACAAAGCTGTTCATCGCTGGAGATATGCTAATATTAATCGCCTAGAGGGGGAGTTATTTTTTCTTGATGGTGAGAACAAGCTTGCGGCTTGCGGTGATTGGTGCGTTGAAGGGCGTGTTGAAGCGGCATTTACCAGTGCTTATGCTTTAGCAGAGGCCTTAATAGAGGCCTGAGCAGAGTCTTTTCGTAAAAATCACGGCCTTTAAATCTTCGCTGTATTGTTAGTCAAATTCATAAGGAATTGTTTTGCGGTTGTTTTCGTCAATCTTCAATCCACGTTTTAAGGGAGGAAGAGCTCGTTGATGACAGTTTCTTCTTTCGCAAATGCGGCATGATACGCCGATTTTTTCAAATGCTTTGTTATTGTTTGTGTCTAAGTCATCTCCATAAATGAGATCTTCTGCGTGAGTTATTTCACAACCAAGTGCCAGAGCATATCTTTGTACAGGTGCATGAAATCCCCCGCTAGGTTTCGAGACAGTGGTGGCGAGGCAAAGATATTGTGCGCCATCAGTTGTCTCTGCTAATTGGCGGATAATTCGGTTGGGTGTTTCAAAGGCTTGGTGGACATTCCACAAAGGACAAGCAGAGCCAAATCGTGCGAATTGCAATTTGGTCGCGGAGTGTCTCTTGGTGATGTTACCGGCTTGGTCAACGCGGGCGAAGAAGAAGGGAATGCCTTTGGCCCCTGGGCGTTGCAACGTTGAGAGACGGTGAGCGACTTGCTCGATGCTGGCTTCAAATTTTTCAGCTAAGAGAACAAGATCGTATCTCAACTCTTTTGCAGCTTGGCTGAAGTCTCCATAAGGTAAGATGGTTGCGCCAGCGAAATAGTTTGCCATGCCTATTCGGCAAATGGCGGCGGCTTCTTCTGAGTGAAAGTTGGCTTCATTAATATAGGTTTCAATGACCGTTGCAAATTCTAGTTGAGCGACTTGGTGGGCGATTTGAAAGGCTTGTGTTGAAGCAAGAGACCGTCTGTTTAGATATAGAACGTGTGCGACTGGATCGAAACGTCTTAGAGCTACTTCTTCTTTTTGAGGATTGTCTTTGTTGCTTAGGTTTTGATGGTTTTCTGTGCCGATAATCACTCTGACGCGGTGTGTTTGTTCTATGTAGTCTGCGAGGGCGCGGACTTTGCTGCGGTTTTGTTTGGAAATGTGCTTGTGTAAATTTTCAGCTTTCTGGTCTAGTTCGTCGACATAGTTGTCGAGATAGTGAAAGAAATCTCTTACTTCTTCATAAGGGGTTGGCTCGCTCAGACCATCTGACCGTTCTATGGTTTCGTCTAACTCTGCCAATTGTTCGCTCGCACGGCGAAGGTTGTGATGCATTGCTATGAAGGCCCGGGCAAAATCTGGTGCGCCTTGAGCGACCAGTTTTATGTCGGTGTTGGAGGGGCGCGTTGAGCTAATGAGTGGATCGGAGAAGACTTCGGCGATGTCTGCGATCAATCGGTCACTGTCTTGCTCGGAAAAGCTAGCGATATCAATTGAGAAGTTCTCAGCTAATGATAGCAGGACTGAAGCGCTTAAGTGGCGTTGATTGTTTTCAATCTGATTGAGATAGCTTGTTGATATGCCAAGACGTTCAGCAAATGCAGCTTGTGTAAGCTCTGCCTCGTTGCGAATTTTGCGAATGGACCGGCCGATGAGTAATTTCTTATGTTTCATCTAATATGCTCATATTGTTTTTATTTGCAATTTTGCAAAAATATATTTGCAAAAATACTAATATAACAATGTCGCTTTTTCAAGTCTGGTCTTTAGGATTGAAATGGTTTTTATAAGTCATACAAGTGTTTTGGGGATCAAATTGAGCTTTTTTAGATGATTTGAAGCAAATTACCGGCATTATAAATATCAATAATAAAAAAAATTACTGTATTGATAAGCTGAAACTTCGTCAATTTACCCCTTCAATATTCAAAATTGCAAATATTTAGGGGATGCATTGATGCAAGATATTCTCAAAGAACTCGAAGATCGCCGTGTTGAAGCCCGTTTGGGTGGTGGCCAACGACGGATTGATAGCCAACATAAAAAGGGCAAGCTAACAGCGCGTGAGCGCCTTGATGTGCTTTTGGATGAAGGGTCGTTTGAAGAGTACGACATGTATAAAACCCATCGCTGTACTGATTTTGGTATGGAAGAGACCAAGGTTTCTGGTGATGGTGTTGTCACTGGTTGGGGGACGATTAATGGCCGCCCGACTTATGTCTTCTCTCAGGATTTTACAGTATTTGGTGGTTCTCTTTCCGAAACGCATGCTGAAAAGATTTGTAAGATTATGGATCTTGCCTTGCAAAATGGTGTGCCTGTTATTGGTTTGAATGACTCTGGTGGTGCGCGCATTCAAGAAGGTGTTGCTTCTCTTGGTGGTTATGCTGAAGTGTTTTATCGCAACGTGCAGGCATCTGGTGTTATTCCGCAAATCTCAGTGATAATGGGGCCATGTGCTGGCGGTGCGGTTTATTCGCCTGCGATGACTGATTATATTTTTATGGTCAAAGATACGAGCTATATGTTTGTGACCGGACCGGATGTTGTGAAGACGGTGACCAATGAAGTGGTGACCGCAGAGGAGCTTGGAGGTGCTTCTACTCACACGAAGAAATCTTCAGTAGCTGATGGTGCTTTTGAGAATGATCTTGAGGCACTTTTAGAAATTCGCCGCTTATTTGATTTTCTCCCCCTTTCAAATGAAGCTGAATTGCCAATCCTTGAGACAAATGATCCGGCAGATCGCATTGAAATGAGCCTTGATACGATTGTTCCTGAAAACCCTAATCAACCTTATGACATGCATGAAGTTATTCAAAAGATTGCTGATGAAGGTGATTTTTTCGAAATTCAAAAAGATCATGCTGGCAATATTCTTTGTGGATATATTCGTTTAAACGGTTCGACTGTTGGTGTTGTTGCTAACCAGCCGATGGTGCTTGCGGGTTGTCTTGATATTGATAGTGCGAAAAAAGCAGGGCGGTTTGTGCGCTATTGTAATGCGTTTAACATTCCTATTCTTACGTTAGTTGATGTGCCAGGCTTTTTGCCAGGGACAGTTCAAGAATATGGTGGCATCATCAAGCACGGAGCTAAGCTCTTATTTGCGTATGCTGAGGCAACTGTTCCTAAGGTGACGGTGATTGTGCGTAAGGCGTATGGCGGTGCGTATGATGTGATGGCGTCAAAACATATCCGTTCTGATGTGAACTATGCGTGGCCGACTGCTGAGATTGCAGTGATGGGTGCGAAAGGTGCAACTGAGATTTTGTACCGCGAAGAGCTGGATAACCCTGAGAAGATTGCAGAACGCACAAAGGAGTATGAAGATCGGTTTGCGAACCCGTTCATTGCGGCGCAGCGTGGATTTATTGACGAGGTAATTCAGCCTCATTCAACACGCCGCCGAGTTGGCCGTGCTTTTGATCTTTTGAAAACGAAAAAAGTACCGGCGATTAATAAGAAAAACGATAATATTCCACTATAAGGGGCTCTCTCATGTTTAAGAAAATTCTTGTTGCAAATAGAGGTGAGATTGCTTGCCGGGTTTTTAAAACAGCTAAAAAAATGGGTATTCAGACTGTGGCTGTTTATTCTGATGCTGACAAAGATGCGCTGCATGTGGAAATGGCTGATGAGGCTGTTCACATTGGCGCGGCGCCAGCATCTGAAAGTTATTTGATTATTGATAAAATTATTGATGCAGCCAAACAAACGGGGGCTGATGCCATTCACCCTGGTTATGGTTTCTTATCAGAACGTGCTGAATTTGCCGAACGTTTGAAGGCAGAAAAAATTGCTTTTATTGGTCCACCTACTGGGGCGATTGAGGCAATGGGTGATAAGATTACGTCTAAGAAAATTGCTGCTGAAGCTGGTGTTTCTACAGTGCCTGGTCATATGGGTTTGATTGACGACGCTGATCATGCAGTTAAGATTGCGACTGAAATTGGTTATCCGGTGATGATTAAAGCCAGTGCTGGCGGCGGCGGTAAGGGCATGCGTATTGCTTATAATGATGCTGAAGCACGTGAAGGATTTGATCGCTCTAAATCTGAGGCGGCCTCTAGTTTTGGTGATGATAGAATTTTCATTGAAAAATTTGTTGAACAACCGCGCCATATTGAAATTCAAGTACTTGCTGATAATCACGGTAATTGCATTTATCTTGGCGAGCGTGAATGTTCTATTCAGCGCCGTAACCAAAAGGTGATTGAGGAAGCGCCGTCTTCATTTTTGGATGAAGCAACGCGAAAAGCCATGGGAGATCAGTCTGTTGAGCTTTCTAAGGCGGTTGATTATTCTAGTGCTGGCACGGTTGAGTTTATCGTGGACAAGGATAAGAATTTCTATTTCCTTGAAATGAATACGCGCTTACAGGTTGAGCACCCAGTGACAGAATTAATCACGGGTGTTGATTTGGTTGAGCAGATGATCCGTGTTGCTGCTGGGGAAGTTCTCTCGTTAAGCCAGGATGATATAGAGCTAAATGGTTGGGCTATGGAAAGTCGGCTTTATGCTGAGGACCCGTATCGTAACTTTTTACCAAGTATTGGTCGTTTGCAACGTTATCGCCCACCTGAAGAAGGCGTAAAAGACAATGGTGCGATTGTTCGTAATGATACGGGTGTGTATGAAGGTGGGGAAATTTCCATGTTCTATGACCCTATGATTGCAAAGCTCTGCACCTGGGGGAAAACACGCGAAAATTCTATTGAAGAAATGAGAATGGCTCTTGATCGTTTTGAGGTTGAGGGGATAGGGCACAATCTTCCATTCCTTTCAGCGGTGATGGGGCATGAGCGGTTTCAATCTGGTAAAATTACAACGGCATTTATTGCTGAAGAATACCCTGATGGATTTGAAGGGGTGACGCCTTCTGATTTTGATCGCCGGATCTTTGCACTTTCAGCGCTTGTCTTAAATTCCATTTCAACTGACAGGTCGCATAAAGATGTTTTAGCTTCTGTGATAACAGAGGGTACTACTGATGGTAACAAAGTTGTTTTACTTGATGGCTATTCTTTAGCTGCGACAATTGCTCGGGTTGATGATGAATTTGAAGTTACACTAGATGACAAGTCATATCGTGTTTCAACGAATTGGAACCGGGGAGATAAAATCGCACATCTTCTGATTGATGACCTTGAGTGCGTTATTAAAACAGACCCTATCACCAGTGGCTTTCGTATGCGTCAGGGCGGCATGGATATCAATGTGCAAGTTCTTAGTCCCCGTGTTGCAGAACTTGCTGCGCTAATGCCTGAAAAAATTCCGCAGGATACATCTAATCTACTGCTTTGCCCGATGCCTGGATTGCTTGTTTCATTAAAAGTGAAAGAAGGAGACACAGTCGAAGAAGGTCAGGCGCTTGCTATAGTTGAAGCCATGAAAATGGAGAATGTTCTCAAGGCTGAAAAAACATCTGTGATTGCTAAAATCCCTGTAAGTGAAGGGGATAGCTTAGCGGTTGATGAGACCATCATGGAGTTTGAGGTATGAGCAAAGATGATATGAAATTTCCTCTTGATTGGCAGGAACTAGCGACCAAGGAGTTAAAAGGGAAAGAGCCGAGCACTTTGACTTGGGATACCCCTGAGGGGATCAAGGTTAAACCTCTTTATACATCTGAGGATGTGCCGGAAAGTGCTAGACAAGAACTGCCAGGTGTTGGCCCTTTCACCAGAGGTGTTAAAGCTACCATGTATGCGGGCCGGCCCTGGACCATTCGTCAATATGCTGGTTTTTCTACAGCGGAAGAATCTAACATTTTTTACAGGAAAAACTTAGCAGCTGGTCAAAAGGGATTGTCAGTTGCTTTTGATCTTGCCACCCACCGTGGCTACGACAGTGATCATCCGAGAGTTGTTGGAGATGTTGGTAAGGCTGGTGTGGCGATTGACTCAATTGAGGATATGAAAATTCTCTTTGATGGCATACCGCTTGATCAGATGTCTGTTTCTATGACGATGAACGGCGCTGTTATTCCGATTTTGGCGATGTTTATCGCAGCTGGTGAAGAGCAAGGTGTTGATAGGGCAAAACTTTCTGGCACCATTCAAAATGATATTTTAAAAGAATTTATGGTGCGGAATACTTATATTTACCCACCTGAACCCTCCATGCGGATCATTGCTGATATTATTGAATATACAGCAAAAGAAATGCCAAAGTTTAACTCGATTTCTATTTCGGGCTATCATATGCAGGAGGCTGGTTCTACCTTGGCGCAAGAGCTTGCTTATACTTTGGCTGATGGGATGGAATATGTTCGCGCTGCCACTAGCAAGGGACTTGATGTTGACGCTTTTGCTGGGCGTCTCTCTTTCTTTTTCTGTATTGGTATGAACGTATTTATGGAAGCGGCGAAACTTCGCGCTGCGCGTCAACTTTGGGCGCGGATTATGACTGATTTTGGGGCGAAATCTGAGCGCTCGAAATTGCTCCGTACTCACTGTCAGACTTCTGGTGTCTCTCTTACGGAGCAAGACCCTTATAATAATGTTGTCAGAACAGCTTTTGAAGCTATGGCGGCGGTACTTGGTGGGACGCAATCTCTTCATACAAACTCGTTTGATGAAGCGATTGCCCTACCAACTGAATTCTCTGCGCGGATTGCGCGGAACACACAGTTAATCTTGCAGCATGAAACAGGTGTGACCAATGTTGTTGACCCGCTTGGTGGCTCTTATTATGTGGAAGCATTGACCAAAGAGTTGGCAGATCAGGCTTGGAAAATGATTGAAGAGGTCGAAGCGCTGGGCGGTATGACAAAAGCTGTTGAGCAAGGTTTACCTAAGATGCGGATTGAAGAAGCTGCCGTTAAGCGCCAAGCAAGAATTGATCAGGGCGAGGATGTCATTGTTGGTGTGAATAAGTTTCAACTCGAAGATGAGCCGCCGGTTGATATTTTAGAGATAGACAATGCGAAAGTGCGCGATGAACAAATCAAGCGTTTAACTCAAATGCGTGATACTCGAAATGAAGGCGAGTTCCAAAAGGCTATTGATCATTTGGAACAGGTTGCAAAGTCTGGTGTTGGAAATTTGTTAGAGGCAGCTGTTGAGGCGGCGAAAGCGAAGGCTAGTCTTGGTGAAATTTCAGATGCGATGGAGCGCGTTTTTGGTCGCCACAAAGCGTTAACACGGGTGATATCCGGCGTGTATGATCAGGCTTATGAAGGGGATGCCGAGTATCAGGCCATTCAAAGCAAGATTGAAGCTTATAAAGATGAGCATGCAAAAACACCGCATGTTTTGGTTGCTAAGATGGGCCAGGATGGACATGACAGGGGCGCGAAAATCATTGCAACTGCTTTTGCTGATATTGGTTTTGAAGTGAGCCTCAGTGACATGTTTGAAACCCCTGAAGAAGTGGCTGCTAAAGCCATTGAGGCAGGAGTGAATGTGATAGGTGTTTCCTCACTTGCAGCTGGCCATAAAACTTTAGTGCCGGAACTTATTGAATGTCTTAAAGCGAAGTCGGCTGAGAACATCATTGTTATAGTGGGCGGTGTTATTCCTGAGCAAGATTATGGCTTTTTACGCAGTGCTGGTGTGGCTGAAATTTTTGGCCCGGGTTCGAGCGTTATTGTGGCCGCAAATAGTGTGCTCAACCAAATTCGTGGTGTTCGCCGCAATCGATAAAATTTTAAAATAGCAAAAAATGAATGTGGGAATTCGTGGAGGGATGTACCTATGAGTGAAGTTTCTAATTATGATAAAGTTTACAAATCTTGGCAGGAAGACCCTGAGGGTTTTTGGGCGACTGAAGCGGAGAAGTTAAGTTGGTCAAAACCTTGGGATAAGGTTTTTGATGGTGACCAAGGTGCTTATGGGCGCTGGTTTGCCGGTGGTGAGTGTAACACTTGCTACAATGCGGTTGACCGTCATGTTGAAGATGGGCGCGGTGACCAAACTGCAATTATCTATGATAGCCCAGTGACTGGAGCTAAGAAGACTTATACCTATGCAGAGCTAAAATCTGAAGTGGAAGCTTTGGCCGGCGCATTGCAAGATCAAGGTGTTACTAAAGGTGACCGCGTGCTGATCTATATGCCGATGGTACCTGAGGCTGCATTTGCCATGTTAGCAAGTGCGCGTTTGGGGGCTGTGCATTCTGTGGTGTTTGGTGGCTTTGCCGCGAACGAGCTAGCCATTCGTATTGATGATTGCGCGCCGAAAGCCATTATCTCGGCGTCTTGTGGTATTGAACCAAACCGTGTGATTGCATACAAACCTTTGCTTGATGAAGCTATTGAGCTTTCAAAAAACAAACCTGATGCTTGTATTATTTTACAGCGTGAGCAACAGACATGTGACCTCAATGACTTGCGTGACATTGATTATAAAGACATTACGAATGCACATAAGACAGCAGGCTCAGTAGTGCCGTGTGTTGCGGTTGCTGCAACTGACCCTCTTTATATTTTATACACATCTGGTACGACAGGAACACCGAAAGGGGTTGTTCGCGATAATGGCGGGCATATGGTTGCCCTCAATTGGTCTATGGATGCTATTTATGACATTAAGCCTAATGAAGTGTTTTGGGCGGCGTCTGATGTAGGCTGGGTTGTTGGTCATTCTTATATTGTTTATGGCCCGCTTTTAAAAGGAGCGACAACAATTATTTTTGAAGGTAAGCCTGTTGGTACGCCTGATGCCGGTACGTTTTGGCGTGTTGTTGAAGACTATAAGGTCTCGGCTTTGTTCACTGCTCCAACAGCACTTCGTGCCATTAAAAAAATTGACCATCAAGGGGACTATTTAAAACCTTATAATGTCTCTTCTCTTCGAACCTTATTCCTTGCTGGTGAGCGTGCTGATCCAGATACAATCCAATGGGCTGAAGAATTGCTTAAAATTCCTGTTATTGATCACTGGTGGCAAACGGAGACTGGCTGGGCTATTGCTGGTAATCCTGTTGGGTTGGGAAAATTGCCAGTGAAACTTGGGTCTCCTACAGTAGCGATGCCTGGTTATGACATTCAAATTGTAGATTCTGCTGGAAATGAACTACCGGCTGGTGAATTTGGCAACATAATTGTAAAACTCCCCTTACCTCCAGGGTGTTTTCCGACCTTGTGGAATGCTGATGAACGTTTTCGTTCTGCTTATTTAGAGGCGTTTCCAGGATATTATCAGACATCTGATGCTGGCTTAAAAGATGAAGATGGGTATTTGTTTATTATGGCCCGTACAGACGACATCATTAATGTGGCTGGTCATCGTTTATCAACTGGTGGGATGGAAGAGGTCTTGGTTTCTCATCCTGATGTTAGTGAGTGTGCTGTTATTGGTATTGCTGATAAATTAAAAGGTCAGATGCCTTGCGGTTTTGTTGTTCTTAAATCTGATCATGAAAAAACACCAGAAGAAGTTGAAAAAGAGTGTGTGCAACTGGTCCGTGAGAAGATTGGGGCAGTTGCAGCGTTTAAACTCTGTGTGACTGTTGAGCGTTTGCCCAAGACGCGGTCTGGCAAAATTTTACGTGGGACGATGCGTAGTATTGCTGACAAAGAAGAGTATAAAATACCGGCTACGATTGATGACCCTGTTATTCTTGAAGAACTCACGGCTGTGATGAAGGGCAAGGGGATCGGTTAACGATCTGGTGATCGGTGCACGCTCATAGATTTATTTGAATGACGTTCAAGTGTTATTGGCGGTGGATAAATACCTTATTCACCTCCGATTTTCTTTATTGGTGCAACAATTTGCTTGTAACCTTGTTGTTCAAATTTGTTGTAGGCTTTTGTGTATCAGTTTTGTTTTCACTTTCAATTTAGATAGTCGGAAAAGGGGCATTAACATTGTCAGATCAAGATAAGAATAAAAAAGACGATACAGTTCGCCAAGCAGCTCTTGACTATCATGAGTTTCCCAAGCCTGGGAAATTAGAGATCCGCCCAACGACGCCTATGACCAGCCAACGTGATTTGGCACGGGCCTATTCACCAGGTGTGGCTGAGGCTTGCTTGGAAATTAAAGCTGATCCAGCAAATGCTGCGCGTTATACGGCGCGCTCGAATTTGGTGGCTGTTGTCTCTAACGGGTCTGCAGTTCTTGGGCTTGGTAATATTGGGCCGCTTGCTTCTAAACCGGTTATGGAAGGTAAGGCTGTTCTTTTTAAAAAATTTGCCAATATTGATTGTTTCGATATTGAAGTGAATGAAACTGACCCGCATAAGCTTGTTGAAGTTGTGGCGGCGTTAGAGCCGACTTTTGGAGCGATTAATTTAGAGGATATTAAAGCGCCGGATTGTTTCATTGTTGAGAAGCTTTGCCGTGAGCGTATGAATATCCCTGTGTTTCATGATGATCAACATGGAACGGCTATTGTTGTTGGGGCGGCGGCAACAAACGCGTGTGAGATTGCAAAGAAGAAGCTTTCAGAGATTAAAGTGGTTTCTACTGGTGGGGGTGCTGCTGGTATTGCCTGCCTGAATATGCTTTTGAAGCTTGGCGTTCGCCGTGAGAATGTTTGGCTCTGTGATATTGAGGGACTTGTCTATGAGGGGCGTACATCTGAGATGACGCCGCAGAAGGCGGACTATGCTCAATCGTCTGAGTTGCGCTCATTGGATCAGGTCATTGAAGGAGCTGATTTATTCCTTGGGTTATCTGGCCCCGGAGTTTTGAAAACTGAACATGTGCAAAAGATGGCTAAACAGCCGATTATATTAGCCCTTGCGAACCCGACACCTGAAATTTTGCCTGAAGAAGTTAGATCTGTAGTGCCTGATGCGATTATAGCAACGGGTCGGAGTGACTATCCGAACCAAGTGAATAATGTTTTGTGTTTTCCGTTTATTTTCCGGGGTGCGCTGGATGTGGGGGCGACGGAAATTAATGATGAGATGCAGATTGCCTGTGTGAAGGGCATTGCTGAACTTGCGCGGCTTACATCGAGTGCAGAAGCGGCTGAAGTTTATAAGAGTGAGCGCCTGACCTTTGGCTCTGATTATCTCATTCCGAAACCATTTGATCCGCGGCTGATGTCTGTTGTTGCTAGTGCTGTTGCCAGAGCTGCTATGGATACAGGCGTTGCGACACGGCCGATATATGATATGGAGGCTTATAAGGAAAGCCTCAATAATTCTGTTTTCAAGTCCTCTCTTTTAATGAGGCCGCTTTATGAGGCCGCTAAGAAAGTTAGCCGACGTTTGATTTTTGCGGAAGGTGAAGATGAACGTGTGTTGAGGGCCACAAAGGCTATTTTAGAAGAGATGTCTGAAAAGGTAATTCTCATTGGTCGTCCTGAAATTATTTCACAACGCATTGAACGGGCTGGGTTGAATATTGAAGCTGGGACTGATTTTGAGGTGATTAATCCTGAGGATGATCCTCGCTATAGAAGATATTGGGAAGGTTATCATAGTCATTTGGCAAGACGCGGCGCTACACCTGATTTAGCTAAAGCGATTATGCGGACCAATACGACAGCAATTGCTGCTATGGCCGTGAAGCAAGGGGATGCTGATTGTATGGTTGCCGGGACGTTTGGGCAATATCTTTGGCATCTAGGTTATATTGATCAAATCCTTAGTAAGCGTACGCCTGCCGTGCAATCAGGAGAAATGCCTTTAGATGATTGGCAAACGCCAACAGGTGCTCTTTCACTTATGATATTAGAGAATGGTCCTTTGTTTGTTGCTGATACACAAGTGCATCATGATCCAACGCCTGAGCAAGTTGCTCTTTCAGTGATTGGTATGGCGCGTCATATTCGCCGGTTTGGTCAAACCCCTAAAATTTCTATTTGTTCTCATTCAATCTTTGGAAATATTGATACTGAGTCTGGTCGTAAGATGCGCGCTGCTATGGCCATTCTTGATGAGATGGATCTCGATTTTCAATATGATGGTGAGATGAACGTTGAAGCGGCGCTTGACCCTGTTATGCGCAAGAAGTTTTTATCGGATGTGCGTTTTGAAGGACGGGCAAATGGCTTGGTGTTTTCTAATACTGATAGCGCTGGGGCTGTGCGAAATATTTTAAAAACAACCGTTAATGGTTTGGAAGTCGGGCCTATTTTGATGGGCATGGGCAATCAAGCGCATATCGTGACACCATCGATTACGGTTCGAGGTCTTTTGAATATAGCGGCAATCGCAGGCGTGCCTGTTGAGCATTATGGCTAGTTTGTTTTGACGCAAAGGTGCTTATTCATCAAAGATACCTGTTGGCAGACCGTCTAAACTGTTTAAGTTTTTTCTTTGCCAATAGTCTTTGATGCCTTCGGGCCCCTGGTTTTCTGCCCAACGGTCCAGGTTGTCTCTGTCATCTTGATAGTCAAAGAGGGGAACTCCAAAGCCGCAAGATGTTTGAACCAAATCGAAATTTAATCGGATGATTTGTCTAGCGCCTGGATATGTTTTGCTATTAAAAGACTTCTCGATAATCGTTTTGTACTCTTCACTGTTTCGGTGGAGCACTTCGCCTTGCCCGTAAAGCCTTAGAATTTTAGGGGGACCTTCAAACGAGCAGAACATGATGGTTAGTCTGCCATCAGCTTTTATATGAGCTGCTGTTTCATTGCTGCTGCCGGTTTTATCATGATAAACAACGGTGTTTTCATTGATAATTCTCAAGCACTCAGTGCTTCTTGGAGAGAGATTTATATAGCTATCTTTTGTGCCGGACGCTGTGAAAAAAATGTTCTGGCGTTTAATAAAGTCTGATAGATCGTTATTTAAGCTAGGGTATTGTTTTGCCATTTTTTCGTTCGCCCTTTTTGTATGACTTGCACCAGAGGCTTTGTTTTATTTGAGACGTCTCATTGTATGTAAGTTGGCCTGATTTTTTGTGACTGGCAAGGGACTTTTTTGTTTAATTTAACTTAGCTTAGATCAAATAAAGTTTAGCTTCTTTCTTTTTAAAAAGTGGTAAGGTTCTATTGTTTGTTCAAAGTCGTTAATGAGGAGAAGTGAAGTGAGCCACCTTTTTCAATCTTATCAGTTAAGGGATGTGCATTTTAAAAACCGAATTGTTGTTTCTCCTATGAGCCAATACCGGGCGAAGAATGGTTTTGCAAATGATTGGCACATGGTTCACCTCGGCCGATTTGCGCTTGGTGGTGCTGGGTTGGTTTTTGTAGAGGCGACTGCTGTAGAAGAGCGGGGATTGCGAACACACGGTGATCTTGGAATTTGGCAAGATGATCACATAAATGAACTTAAACGAATTACATCCTTTCTTGAATCTGAGGGCACTGTTCCTGGTATCCAACTTGCGCATGCTGGGCGTAAGGCTTCTGAAAGGCGTCCGTGGCACAAAGAACTACCACTAGATGCAGAAGATTTTGAATTGCGCTCTGAAAGTCCTTGGGAAGCTATTGCGCCTTCGCCGATCCCTTATGCGGATGGTTGGCCAGAACCAATTGAGATGAGTGTTCGAGATATTGAAGAGGTAGTTCTTGCGTTTGGTGAAGCAGCTAGACGCTCAAGAGAAGCAGGGTTTAAAGTTATTGAAGTTTATGCGGCGCATGGGTTTCTGGTTCATCAATTTCTTTCACCACTTACTAATCATCGCTCTGATGAATGGGGGGGTAATGAGAGTAATCGCCGCCGTTTTGCCATAGAAGTAGCTCGGTCTATTCGTAAATATTGGCCTGAGGATTATCCTTTGATTTTTCGTCTTTCTGCCACGGATTGGATTGATGGCGGGATTGAGATTGAGGATACGATAGAGACCGCGAAATGCCTTTCTCTCGAAGGGGTGGATATGATTGATTGCTCGACTGGTGGCATTGGTGGCAAGGACCGCCCTAGACGAATGAATGTATCGCAAGGGTTTCAAGTTGAGTTTGCTAAACGGTTAAAAGAAGAGGCCGAAATTGCGACTATGGCAGTTGGGTTTTTATGGGACCCTGAATTTTGTGAAGGGATTGTTCAGAATAATGAGGCGGATATGGTGGCACTGGCGCGTGAGTTGTTGGATGACCCGAATTGGCCTTTGCATGCAGCTTCTCATCTTGATGCCGATAAAGATTATGGGTTGTGGCCAGAAGAAATGGGCTGGTGGTTAGATAAAAGAAATAGGTTCTTAAAAAAGCTAGGTTTGAGATAAAAGGATTTCAAAAATAAAAAGGGCTGAGTTTCAAGTATGAAACTCAGCCCTTTTGTAGTTATATGTGGGGTTTAACTTTTAAGCTAAATCAAAACGATCCAGTTCCATAACTTTTGTCCATGCTGTAACAAAGTCATTGATAAATCTGTCTTTGCTATCGTCAGATGCATAAACTTCAGCGATGGCTCTTAATTGTGAGTTAGAACCAAAAACAAGATCAACGCGTGTGCCTGTCCATTTAACGTCACCTGATTGGACGTCTTTTCCTTCAAACGTGCCTTCAGTACTTGC
The DNA here is from genome assembly GCA_040367435.1 of Hyphomicrobiales bacterium 4NK60-0047b. Lineage (NCBI taxonomy): Bacteria > Pseudomonadati > Pseudomonadota > Alphaproteobacteria > Hyphomicrobiales > Hyphomicrobiales bacterium 4NK60-0047b. The sequence goes on from BAABWY010000004.1 coordinate 97,423, forward strand.
TGGTTCCCATTTAATGTCTCTGCTCAATAAGTTTACAAAGAAGTCGTTACTCAAGGTCTCTGACTTTTCTGTATAGACACCATTTTTTGAACCATCTGCATTGGTCTCAAGCATACGCAAGCCACCAACAAGGACTGTCATTTCTGGTGCGGTTAATGTGAGAAGCTGAGCTCTATCGATTAGAAGCTCTTCTGATTGAATGTTCTCATTGCCTTTAACGTAGTTTCTAAAACCATCAGCGAATGGCTCTAATACTGCAAAACTTTCTACATCCGTTTGAGCTTCACTTGCGTCTGTACGGCCAGGCGTGAAGGGAACTTCAATGTCTTGACCGGCATTTTTTGCAGCTTTCTCAATTGCAGCTGATCCAGCTAGTACGATCAAATCGGCCATTGAAATTTGCTTGCCTGAAGATTGGAAGTCACCTTGAATAGCCTCAAGAGTTTTTAATACTTTTGCTAAGTTTTCAGGGTTGTTTACTTCCCAATCTTTTTGTGGAGCAAGGCGGATACGCGCGCCGTTAGCCCCGCCGCGCATATCACTGCCACGGTAGGTTGAGGCTGAGGCCCATGCTGTAGAGACAAGGTCAGTGACAGAAAGACCCGATGACAGGATTTTTTCTTTAAGGTCTTTGGTGTCCTGACAGCTTATTAGATCGTTACTTGCTTCAGGGACAGGATCTTGCCAAATGAGTTCTTCACTTGGAACTTCTTCACCAAGGTAGCGAGCGATTGGGCCCATGTCTCTGTGAGTTAATTTGAACCAAGCACGTGCAAAAGCTTCTGCGAACTCATCGGGGTTTTCATGGAAGCGACGAGAAATTGGCTCATAAATAGGATCAAGTTTCAGAGCCATATCTGCTGTTGTCATCATCAAAGGTTCTGATTTTGATGCGTCTGCTGCAGCTGGTGCTTGATCAGCGTTTGAACTTGCGGATGGCGTCCATTGATTGGCGCCGGCGGGGCTTTTTGTAAGCTCCCAGTCATAACCAAAGAGAACGTCGAAATATCCATTGTCCCATTTGATTGGGTTTGGTGTCCATGCGCCTTCAATGCCGCTGGTGATTGTGTCACCACCTTTGCCAGTGCCCATGGAGTTTTTCCAACCAAAGCCTTGTTCTTCTATTGAAGCACCTTCTGGTTCTGGTCCAACATATTGACCTGGGTCTCCAGCACCGTGACCTTTACCAAAGGTGTGACCGCCGGCTACGAGTGCGACTGTTTCTTCATCGTTCATTGCCATGCGGGCGAACGTGTCGCGAATGTCTACAGCTGAAGCTAATGGGTCTGGATTGCCGTTTGGACCTTCAGGGTTTACATAAATTAGACCCATTTGAACCGCTGCTAATGGATTAGCCAAGTCACGTTTACCGCTATAGCGTTCATCACCTAACCATGTTGCTTCTGGTCCCCAGTAGATATCTTCTTCAGGTTCCCAAATGTCCACACGGCCGCCGCCAAAACCAAAGGTTTTAAAGTCCATTGATTCAAGGGCACAATTGCCGGCCAGGATCATGAGGTCTGCCCAGGAAATTTGCTTGCCATATTTTTGTTTGATGGGCCAAAGGAGTGCACGCGCTTTATCCAGGTTGCCGTTGTCAGGCCAGCTGTTTAGTGGTGCAAAGCGCTGTGACCCAGTTCCAGCACCGCCTCGGCCATCGAAAGTTCTGTATGTGCCTGCACTGTGCCAGGCCATTCGAATGAAGAGGGGGCCGTAGTGGCCGTAATCCGCTGGCCACCAGTCTTGACTGTCTGTCATAAGGGCGACAAGGTCATTTTTTAGTGCTTTTAAATCTAGCTTTTTAAATTCTTCAGCATAGTTGAAATCAGGGTCCATTGGATCCACAAGCTCTGAATTTTGGTGAAGAATTTTTAGGTTTAATTGATTAGGCCACCACCCTTGATTGGCGTTGCTGCCTGAAGATTTGTTTACACTTGCTCCATGCATTACGGGGCATTTGCCTTCGCTGTTATGTGTCATGTCATTCATTTTTGTTTCCGATCTTCCTCTTTTGTCTGTGAAGCTTTCTTAAATGAAAGTGAAACCTTTTTTCTTATGGTTTTTGCTAGGATGAAGTTAATCATGTATTGGGTGTTGCTTTTGAATGTTTGTCTAAATTTATTGGATATGGATTGTTGTTGTTGCACAATGATTACTAACCGCTGTTTTCTAGCCTAATGTATTAATATAGCGATTTTTATCGATAAGAAAAATATTATTTACTTATGGGTGTCATAAGAAAAACTGCTGATTTAGCGTTTGGTGGGACGAGGTTGTGGTGGTAGTGGGGGGCTTATCTAACGGCACTGAAATTACATAAAGAAATGCTATTAGACGTTGAGCCAAGTTTCTTTCTCCAAAAGAAACTTGTCACTTGGCTCGTTTTTCTTACTTTAACATTGTTTGTATTTTTTGATCTTGCTTTTGTTTTATTGATCCTCATTTTTTATTTCTGCCAGTGTGTTTTCTTTAATCTGTTTCATTCCTTCTTTGATACAGTTTTTCCATTTTTGACTTCTTTTGTAATAATCATAATCACATTGTTTAATTTGGGATTTGAATAGGAGATTTGCTGTTGCGTAATTGAAACTTTTAGTGACGTAATGAGTGGTCATATGGTTTTGGTTGTATAATTTTGGACTATCGGGGGATATGAAAGAGTATAGTGAAAAACAAATTGCTAAGCCTGCGATTATCTTTAAAGCTACATTATCCATAGTATTTGTGATAATTCCCTGTTTTAATATTGTTTAAAGTTGACCCAATACAGTCATTTTTACTGTATTTGCAACTTTTAATGGCAATGTGCGTGCCAGAAATATTATTTTATTCTGAGAAGGGTGATTTTAATTATTAGTAACAATTGGATATTTAGGAAGGTTTATTCTAAATTCTGCTCCACTTAATACTGGGAGGCATCTTAATTCACCGCCAAGGTTTTGCATGATTTCTAGACTGATGGGCAGACCTAGGCCAACACCACCAGTTGCAGGTTTTGAATTTAACCGAGAGAATTTTTCAAAGATTAATTCTTGTTCGGTCTCTGGAATGCCGGGACCATTATCTAAAACTGAAATATCTAAGTAATGTTCGTGTTCGATACAGTTGATTTTTATCTCGGGCTTTTTGGTGTTGGTGTATTTAATTGAATTTGTGATTAGGTTTATGAACACTTGGGATAGACGGTCTGGGTCTGTGATGAGTTGTATGTTTTGCGCTTTTGGTTCTGAAACTATAAGGGCGTCTTTTTCTTCTGCTATTTGTTGGGTTGCCGAGATGGCTTTGTCTAAAATAGCCGATAAAGTTGTTGGTACTAGATTGAGTTTAATGCGACCGCTTTCAAGAAAACTTAGATCCAGGATTTCATCTAGTAGTCTTGTGAGACGTTTGCTTTCTTCATTAATGATTGATGAGAAGTGTTTTAGTTTTTCACTATCAATTGTTTCTTCATTTTTTAAGATTTCAGAAAATGATCTGATGCTTGTCATGGGTGTGCGAAGTTCGTGACTAACCTGACTTAAAAAGTCATCTTTTTGTTGGCTTAATTTTGTTAGTTTTTCATTGGCTTTGCGCAATTCATTTGCTGTTTTTGAAAGTTCTTTTGATTGTCGTTCTAACCGCGCAGAGTATTCCATGATTTGTGCTGTTTCATCAGCAACTGCTATGAGTTCTTCTACAGAAACTGAATCGCTACCTGTGATTTGACCTATCATTGCATGAGCGGTTGCCGCACCAACTGAACCTGAGAATTCTTTTTCTAAGGTTTCTATGAATGCTCCTGTTGGATCTGGCAGGCCGCTTTTTTTGCCTTGACTTTCAGCTATCTGATTGAAGAGTTTTGTAGTTTCCTGTCTTCCTAGAATTCTTTGCGAGAGAATGAAGAGGTCTTCTGGTGTTGCGATTTGCCTGGATGTGCTTCTGTTGGATGTATGATCAAAAACATTGATAAACTGAACAGCTTGTAATTGCTCCAGTGATTTTTGAGTTGTAAGTAGTGAAACTGTGATGAAGCTTAATGTGTTAAATGATAGTGACCAGAATACTGCGTGGATTAAGGGGTCATCTATGTTTAGTCCAAAGAGGGCTTGAGGCCTTAGTGCGCTGACACCAAAGAGGCCATTATCTAATACATCCTTGGAGAGGATAAAGCCGCCATCGAAACTTGGTAAGAATAGAGTGTATATCCAAAGGATGAAGCCTAAGATGAGACCAACTATGGCGCCTGACTTGGTGGCGTTGTTCCAAAAGAGGCCGCCTAAGAGCGCCGGTAAAATTTGTGCAACACCGACGAAGGCAATTAGTCCGATTGATGCAAGGGCTGTGGTGCCGCCGGTGAAGATATAATAGAGGTAGCCAAGCCCTAAGATGCCAGCGATACTAATGCGGCGACTTCTTAAGAGAACTGATCGAACATCATCACTTTCTGGATTTCTACTTTGAGCACCATAGAGCCAAAGTGGTAATACAATATGGTTTGAGACCATGGTCGAGAGGGCGATGGCAGCGACAATCACCATTGAGGTTGCTGAAGAGAAGCCGCCCAAGAAGGCAAGGGCGGCGAGTTCTTCTTGTCCAACAGCTAGGGGGACAGTGAGTACGAAGAGGTCCGGGTTGGAGCCTTCGGGTAGGATATCCAGTCCTGCAACCGCGATCGGTAAAACAAATAAACACATTAAAAGCATGTAAAGCGGAAAGGCCCAACTTGCTGTGGCCAGATGTTTCTCTGCTGAGTTTTCCACGACGACAACTTGGAACATCCGCGGTAAGCAGATGATTGCTGTTGCCGAGAGAAAAATAAGTGTCACCCATCTAGGCGTGAAGAGGCTTTCATTTTGTGGAAGTTTTTCAGAAATTCTTGTCATGATATCAGCTGGACCATCGGCGACACCCCACACAACAAAAATGCCGACGGTTAAAAGGGCCACGAGTTTGACGATGGCTTCAACGGCAATGGCTGTGACGACACCATGATGTTGTTCGTTGGCGTCGAGGTTTCTTGTTCCGAAAACAATTGTAAAAACGGCCAGACCTGCAGCGGTAAAAAGGGCAGTGATTGCAGGGGAAACACTGTTGGCTGAGTTTGAAGTGAAGACAGCAAAGCTTAGGGTTAGGGATTGGAGTTGTAGTGCGATGTAGGGAGTTGAAGCGATGACTGCTAACAATGTAACAAGCACACCGAGTGAATTGCTTTTGCCATATCTTGATGAAATTAAATCTGCAATTGAAGTTATGCGTTGTTTACGCCCAATACGAACAAGTTTGCGCAATAACCACCACCAGCCAATAAAGAGAAGAGTGGGGCCGAGATAAATTGTTAGAAATTCTAGACCATTTTGTGCGGCATAACCGACAGCGCCATAGAATGTCCAGGCTGTGCAATAAACAGAGATCGACAGTGTGTAAACGATAGGAGAAGTGAGGAATGAAAGTTTGTTTTTTTCGGCCTGTCGTTCTGCAAAGGCGGCGACGCCGAACAAGAATAAAACGTATATTATGCATATGCTTACAAGCAAATTAAATGAGAGCATTATTCTTTGTCTTCCTCATTTGTTAATTTGCGTGAGAGGCCATATGCCCCTGCAATTAATAATCCCCAAGCGCCAAAAATAAAATAAAGCAATTCTCTTATATCTGTAGATGTGTCTGATGTAATTATGGTGTTGATGAAGGGGGTTAGAAAGAAAAAAATCCCAAGCGCTGGGAGAATAAAAGCAAGCTCTTTGATTTTTCTTTTTGCTCTTTTCTTATTTATGGAGGAGGAGGGTTTGCTCATTTTTTGTGTGAGCCTCAGTTTAATAATTTGTGGACGTTGGCTATGATTTCATCATTCGAGAAAGGCTTTGTCATGAAGAGGCTAGCGCCAGCATTTTCAGCTGCTTGTCTGTCTCTTCTTTGTCCTTTTGCTGTTAACATTAACACAGGGAGCGATTGAAATTCTTGTGAGCTTCTTAAATTTTCAAGGATCTGCATGCCACTAATATTAGGGAGCATCATGTCGAGAATGATTAAATCGGGTTTGATTTTTTTAATGTAATCAACACAGCCTTCACCATCAGAGAATGATGACAAAGCATAGCCTTCTCTTTCAAGAAGAAACGAAAGCGCTTCAAGAATGAAGGGCTCATCCTCGATAATTAAAACAGATTTTGACACAAGCTCCTCCCAAAGCATGTTCTTTAGCTTATCTAGATTTGATTTTGAGGCAAGTGTTATTGTTTATATAATTTGTTCGAACGTATGATTATGGTTACTTATGAATATAATGTCGCAGTTTCACCTTTTTGAATGTTCTTTATTCTTTATCCAAGGATATAAGTTGCACGTCTGGCGTTGCAGTCTTGTTTTGGACAGACAGAACATTGTAACCCAACTGAGAGCTGCGGTAATGATGCGAGTGCTGTTTTTGCGATGATTTGGTCGTAATCTTGAGTGATAATCATTGATGCTTTTAATGTTCCTGGCACACCGATTGATCCAAAGTCATTAAACTGAGCTACTGCATATGTCAGAAACCGTTCACCAGTTGGCATGTCTAATAATGCGCAAATGGGTTGCATTGGTTGGCTGAAACTTCTGTAAATTGGCCATAAAGGGCAGGCGCTACCAAAACGAGGTAGGCTTAATGTTGTTAATTGTTTGCGGTAAAGGACAGCACCAGAGCCGTCACATTCTAGCAACCCCCAATTAGGTAATGTGTTTTGTTCTGGTAGGTGAGCCAGACGATAGAATATACTTCTCAAGTCAGTTTTAAAATAGGCGGCAAGTTCTAGTGGTGCGAATTTGAATTGCTCTGCCTTTTTTAAGAATTTTTGCAAGGGTAGGGTTTTTGCCATGGTTTCATACCCTTTTAAAGTTACCAAAGCGTTTTTCTGTTCTTCTGTTTCTATGGCTAATTCTTCAATGATTTCTTCTGGAGAAGCGGCTCCTGTTTCTAAAATTTCTAAGTGAAAATGATTGCTTTCCAGGTACGTATCTAGCGTTGTTTGATCTGCTAATTTATCCTGCTGGGAATGGGTTTGTTCGAAATGTTCGAGAATACCGCTTGCGGTCTGAGAGAGACGCTCGCTTTCTTTCAGTAGATTTGAGAGAAACTTGGTGTGTAGTTTTTGTTCTATGTGCGGATTTTTTTGTAATATGTCGGCTGTTGAACGGATGGTGGTTATGTTTGAGAGCATGAGGTGAATGGCTTCGGCAAAAAACGGATCGCTATTCATTTTATCTGATAGGGCTTGTAGGTTTTGGTCGTGCTGTTGCCCAAGGTCAAATAGGCGCTCTATGAGCCGTGCAAAGCCAGGGAATCGGCCGATGAATTCTTCTAAACGATCAACTTCGGATGGAATGTGCCTATTTTTAGCAATTGCTTCTTTAACTCTGTCAATTAGGCCTTGATCGGCGCCTTCAGACAAATCTCGTGGATTTATTTCTAGTGATTTAGCAATTGCAAGCAATGTCTTACCAGCAATTCCTCGCCTATTGTGTTCAATTAAATTTAGGTAGGATGCTGAAATGCCGACTTCTTGGGCTAGGCCTGACTGACTTTTTTTCTTAGCCCTGCGTCGTTCACGAATTCTGGTTCCGATCAGTGTGCGTGACATTTCTTTTTTCCTTAGTTTTTAAGGTGTTAAAGCACTTGTAGTAAATTAATTTACAATTATACAAAAAGCAAATTATAATTTTTTACAAAAAAGTTTAATTAAAACAATTATTTATTGCATTCTTTACTGTGTGGTCTACTTTAGTATTGTCTAATGACATTGATGAATTAAGACGCGTTAAGACGTTCCGTTCATCCACATACACAAGAATTCTGGGAGGAAATCTATGTCAAAACAACTCACTCGTCGTGGTGTGTTGAAGTCTGGTGCCGTTGTTGGTGCTGGCTTAACAATGCCTACAATTTTCACAAGTTCAGCAGCAGCTTATACAAATGAACCTAAGGGTGGCACGGTCACGCTTGGTTTTAACGTACCTCAATCTGGTCCGTATGCTGATGAAGGTGCTGACGAGCTTCGTGCTTTTAAACTTGCCGTTGAGCACCTCAATGGTGGCGGTGATTCTGGCATGATGAAAACGTTTTCATCTAAAGAGCTTAAGGGTAACGGTATCCTTGGTAAAAAAGTTAAATATGTTACGGGTGACACTCAGACTAAGTCTGATGCGGCTCGTGCTTCTGCGAAGTCAATGATTGAAAAAGACGGTGCAGTAATGATTTCTGGTGGTTCATCATCAGGTGTTGCGATTGCTGTGCAAGGTCTTTGTCAAGAAGCTGGCGTTATCTTTATGGCTGGTTTGACGCACTCAAATGATACAACTGGTAAAGATAAGAAAGCGAACGGTTTCCGTCACTTCTTTAATGGTCATATGTCTGCTGCGGCTCTAGCTCCTGTGCTAGAGAAAAAGTATGGTAAAGACCGTAAAGCTTATCACCTAACAGCTGACTATACTTGGGGTTGGACGCAACAAGCTTCTATCGCAGCTGCGACTGAAGCTAAGGGTTGGAAGACAGTTAAGAATGTTCTGACACCACTAGCTACAACTGACTTTTCTTCATATGTAGCGCCTGTGTTGAACTCTGGTGCCGATATCCTAGTGCTTAACCACTACGGCGGTAACATGATCAACTCTCTAACTTCTGCTGTTCAATTTGGTCTTCGTGACAAGCAAGTGAACGGTAAGAATTTTGAGATTGTTGTGCCACTTTATTCTCGTTTGATGGCTCGTGGTGCTGGTAAGAACGTTAAAGGTATCTTTGGTTCTACTAACTGGCATTGGTCACTTTCAGACGCTGGTTCAAAAGCGTTTGTTAAGTCATTTGGTGAGAAGTATGGCTTCCCTCCATCTCAGGCAGCTCATACATGCTATGTGCAAACATTGCTTTATGCTGATGCTTGTGAGAGAGCTAAAACATTCAACCCATGTGGTGTTGCAGAAGCTCTAGAAGGCTTTAAATTCGATGGTCTAGGTAACGGTCCAACTGAGTACCGTAAGGAAGATCATCAGTGCTTTAAAGACGTTCTAGTTGTGAAGGGTAAAGAAAACCCGACTTCTCAATTCGACGTGCTTGAAGTTGTTGAGGTTACTCCTCGCGCTCAAGTTGAATATAAGCCTGACCACGCAATGTTTAAAGGTGGTTCTTTAGGTAAGTGTAACCCTGGCGCATAATCCCCCCTGGGTACTCACTTTGGTCACGCCGCTTAAGGCGGCGTGACCTCATTTATTCAAAAATTATTCAAAGTACTGCTGAATAGTGCGCTTTATGCTGCAGTTAGCAGTTTTATTTAACAAGAAACATTTGGTTGGAACATGGACGCGATCTTACTTCAAATCCTGAATGGCCTCGATAAGGGCAGTGCTTATGCACTTATTGCTCTTGGGCTGACGCTGATTTTTGGAACGTTGGGTGTTGTGAATTTTGCTCACGGTGCGTTGTTCATGATTGGCGCATTCTGCGTGGTTACATTACAGAAAATTTTAAATTTATCGACTGTGGCGATTGATCCCACAAAGGTCGATTTCTTAGGCAATCCGCTTAAAGTCAAAACCCCTTACATTGTGAACTGGTTTGGTGAAGCTGCTGGTAGCGCTATTATCAATTGGTCAGTTCCTTTAGCAATTTTATTTGCCATTCCTGTGATGTTGTTAGTTGGTTATGTTATGGAGCGGGGGCTGATTAAGCATTTTTACAAACGCCCACATGCGGACCAAATCCTCGTGACTTTTGGTTTGGCGATTGTTTTACAAGAAATTATCAAAGCTTGTTACGGTGCTAACCCTATCCCGACACCAGCACCTGAAGTTTTCCGAGGATCTTTTGATTTTGGTGTTTGGATTGGAATGGCTGAAAATGCCGTGATTTATCCTTATTGGCGGCTTGTTTATTTTGCCTTCTCGGCGATTGTCATAGCGTCAGTTTTTGCTTTCTTACAATTCACGACGTTTGGTATGGTTGTTCGAGCTGGTATGGCGGACCGAGAAACAGTTGGTTTGCTTGGCATTAATATCGATAAACGCTTTACAATAATGTTTGGTATTGCTGCGGCGGTTGCTGGTCTTGCCGGGGTTATGTACAGCCCGATTAATTCTCCGAATTATCATATGGGCATGGATTTCCTTGTTCTTAGTTTTGTTGTTGTGGTTGTGGGTGGTATGGGCTCATTGCCTGGTGCTGTTCTTGCTGGCTTTACACTTGGTGTTTTAGAAAGCTTTGCCTCAATGAACGAAGTTAAAGGCTTTTTTGAAGCCATATATCTCCCCTCAATTGACCAAATTATTATTTATCTGGTTGCTATTGTCATTTTATTGGTTCGCCCTCGTGGTTTGATGGGCCGTGCCGGTGTGATGGAGGAATAATAAATGTTTGAAAAATTCCAAAATAATGACCGGATGTTGATGTTATTTTTCATCTTTCTGGTTTTAGCTGGCCCGATTTTATTAGCACCATTTGGTGCGGGCTATCCTGATTTGCTTCAACGTTTTTGTATCTTTGGTATCTTTGCCATTGGTTTTAATATCCTATTTGGATTAACTGGGTATCTCTCTTTTGGTCATGCGGCCTTTTTGGGAGTGGGCTCTTATTCCGCTGTTTGGATGTTTAAGCTTTTGACGATGAATGTCATTCCAGCGTTAATATTGGCCGTTATAATTGCTGGATTATTTTCCCTGCTGATTGGCTTTATTTCATTACGCCGGTCGGGAATTTACTTCTCAATTTTAACTCTGGCCTTTGCGCAAATGAGTTTTAGTTTGGCGTACTCTGTTTTGACACCGATTACGAATGGTGAGACGGGGCTACAATTAACACTTGATGATCCTCGGATTTTAGATGCTGCGAACACATCGGGTAGTTTGCCCTCTACCAATTTCTTTGGGCTCACTATGAACTCTACGGCTAAGTTTGAGTTTTTTGGTATGGTGTTTCAGTTTAATGTTGGGTTCTATTTCTGCGCTGTTATGCTCATTCTGGCCTTTTATCTGGCGATGCGAATTTTCCGCTCTCCATTTGGCCTGATGCTAAAAGCGATTAAAACAAACCAAAATCGTTTGAACTATACTGGTGTTAATACACGTCCTTACACTTTGGCAGCTTTTGTTATCTCTGGCATGTATGCTGGACTGGCTGGTGGATTGATGGCTTGTACAGATCCACTTGCAGGTGCTGAGCGCATGCAGTGGACTGCATCTGGTGAAGTTGTTCTTATGACCATCTTAGGTGGTTCAGGGACTTTGCTTGGTCCGGTACTTGGTGCTGGTTTCATTAAGTATTTCGAAAATATTTTCTCAAAAATCAATGAAAATGTCTTGCATGGCTGGTTCTCATTTTTACCAGATGGCTTGGAAGATTTGATTGTTTGGGTTCTTCATTTCTTTGTTGGTAAGGGGTGGCATCTGACATTGGGCTTATTGTTCATGATGGTGGTTATCTTCCTACCTGGCGGCTTGTTACAGGGCGCATCTCACATCATAGATTGGATAAGAGGTAAGAAGCAAAGTTCTTCTACCCAGATATCTAATCCGAATTCAATGCCTGCTGAATAGGAGAGGACGTATGAGTATACTTGAAGTCCAAAACGTAAATAAAAGCTTTGGCGGGTTAAAAGCATTGCAAAATGTAAACTTGAGTGTTGAAGAAGGCACTATCCATGCGATTATCGGCCCCAATGGGGCCGGCAAATCGACTTTGCTCAATTGCTTTATTGGTAAGTTAATTCCTGATACCGGAACGGTTAATTTTAACGGGCAATCTCTTTTAGGGATGAAAGCGCATGAAATTAATCAGACGGGTGTAAGCCGTGTGTTTCAAACGCCGGAAATTTTCAGTGATCTTACTGTTTATGAAAATGTTATGATCCCATGTTTTGCCAAACGGGATGGTAGCTTTTGCTTGAATGCACTTAACCGTGTTAAGAGTGAAGCTGAGATCCATGATAAGGCAGAGCATATGATGGAAGACGTCAATATGGCTGACAAGAAAGATATGGTTGCTTCTTCTCTTTCTCGTGGTGATAAGCGCCGTTTGGAAATGGCCATGTGTTTGGCACAGGACCCGCAATTGCTTTTATTAGATGAACCGACTGCTGGTATGGCACGGGCTGATACTAACAATACAATTGATCTCCTAGCTGAAATTCAAAATAAACGGCACATTACGATGGCTGTGATTGAGCATGATATGCATGTTGTTTTCTCGCTTGCTCAAAAAATCTCTGTGTTAGCGCAGGGGACAGTTATTGTTGAAGATTTGCCAGAGAATATTAAAGGCCATCCTAAGGTGCAAGAAGCGTATCTTGGAGGGGCACATTAATGTTGGATAATGTGAAAATGGAAAAACCTAAAAACGCAAACCACGCCAAAAACGCTCCGGCCTATTTTTCTGCCTGGGATCTGCATGCTTATTATGGTGAGAGCTATATTGTGCAAGGTATCAACCTTAATATTCATGAAGGTGAAATCTTGGCACTTCTTGGCAGAAATGGTGCTGGTAAAACATCAACTTTGAGAGCTTTGGCCCGTCTTGATGAGCCAATGATTACTCATGGTGAAGTTTGGCTCGATCATCAACCTCTACATAACATGCGGTCCTATGAAGCGGCTCAAGCTGGTTTGGCTCTGGTACCTGAAGATCGGTGCATCATACAAGGTTTGACTGTTGAAGAAAATTTGGAATTGGCTCAAATCGAAAAACCAATTGGTTGGTCCATTCAGCGGATTTATGAATTGTTTCCTCGTCTTGGTGAACGCCGCAATCAGGAGGGGACAACCCTTTCGGGCGGCGAGCAACAAATGCTTGCGATTGGACGGGCTTTGGCACGCGATATTAAAATCCTGCTTCTTGATGAACCTTATGAGGGGTTGGCTCCCGTTATTGTTCAGGAAATTGAGAAAACACTTCAACTTATTCGTGAGCAGGGGATTACGACAGTTATTGTTGAGCAAAATGCTGTTGCTGCACTTAAATTAGCTGACAGAGCTGTTATCCTTGATACAGGTAAAGTAGTGTTTGATGGAACAGCTCAAGAGGTTCTTGATAATGAAGAGCTGCGTCATGAGTATCTTGCGATCTGATTGATTTTATTTATTTGATTTATGGCTGTGTGATCACTCTCACGGAAAAAACTTACGCTCGATTGTTTTAGTACAATCGAGCGTTTTTTATTCTTCCTTGATCTCAATTTTTTGGGTTAGTGAAGACAAAAAAGCTATGAAATTAGTAATTTGATCAGGGTTGAATTTAAATTCAGGCATTGCATCGTGTCCAACCACTATTCCTTCAGCTAGTGCCTCTTCGAGATTTTCTAGTGGCCATTTTTTACTAAAGGTACGAAAAGGGGGAGCTTCCTTGTTTGTGCTTGGGCCTTTTTTCTCAATTGAATGACATTTGGCGCATAATGTTTCTGCAAGGTTTTTACCTTTTTCAATGGAACCGGCTGTTGCTGCTGAACTGGCTATGCAGAGCGCTAGTATGAAAATACTCAGTTTTAGGAATGCTTTCATTTGTTCCCTCCTATGGTTCATTTTGTCTAAATTGTTTTAGCCCTAGTTATCCCTATTTTTGTAGTGTGAGGATATATTCCGCCAGGGCCTCTAAATTTTTTTCGATGTCTTTGTTTATGCCCTCTTGATCGTCTTGCAATCTGCCTTTTGACATTGACTGGATTGAAAACCACTCACCCCAAACAGGCATTTCAGGAATGCCGTGAGCTCTTGGCATTGTTCTTCCATCGATGCGGTCTTTTATGACTTTTGTATCGAATGCGTCTCCCATTTTTTGTTTTAATTTGGTGAGATCTTTTGGCTTTGTTTTCAATTGGGATGCGACAGGACCGTTCCCAATGCCGCTTGTGCCATGACATGAGGCGCAAAGATTGGTGTAAAGTACTTCGCCTTTAGTTTTGTTTTTTAGGTGCTGAATAGCCCCTTTAATTTTTTTTTGTGCTTCAGATTGCCCACCAGCAACCGCGCTAGCGAAAGAGCTGGTTAGTATCAATGGAAATATAATAAAGAAAATAGCTGTTTTTCTCTGCATTTTGACCTCTATGATTGATTTGTCTATTCAATGGAAATCTAGTGTAAGGTGAAGCGCTTGTTTAAAGGTGAGGGGAGATCTGTTTTCTGATCTCTTTATTGTGTATAGATTAGTCTAATTATGGCTGTTTTTTCTTGATTTACATCAATCGGTTTTACTTACATTATTTTGAATTTCTTGTAGTCTCTAACTATTAAATCTCACATTTTAAGGTGCTGACCGAATGAACCCTCATTACGTCAATTTTTTTTCCAACCTATTAAAAAACTTTGCGCATCCGTCTAAGAGTATTTTCAAATTTAAACGTAAGAAATCTGATGGGGGAAAAACTGGGACTTATGCTCCTCATCCAGCAACAGGCTCCAAGAGGCGTGAGTTTTTGGGGCTTGGCCTCTCGGGATTTCATAAAATTTCCTATCAGGAATGGGAGGTTAAAAGAGGTAGCTTTGGTCGTAAGGCACAAAAGCCGTCTGTTGTTTGTGTTCATGGTTTGACGAGAAATTCTCATGACTTTGATAAGATGGCTGATCAACTTAGTGAGGACCGGCGTGTTGTATGCCCTGATATTGTTGGACGGGGACATAGTGATTGGATAGCCAATAGCGCGCTCTATGAGAATTTACAATATAACGCTGATATGAATGCTTTGATCTCTCGGCTTGATGAAAGAGAAATTGATTGGGTTGGTACTTCAATGGGGGGATTGATTGGTATGATGCTGGCGGCATCGGCAAATAGCCCTATTAGAAAACTCGTTATTAATGATGTGGGGCCTTATATTCCTTATGCGGCTTTGGCTAAAATTGGTGCTTATGTTGGCCGCTCTCCTGAGTTTGAAACGATGGAAGAAGCTGAGGATTATTTACGAAAAATACATGCTGAATTTGTGCCTATGAGCGATGAAGACTGGGAGGCCATGACACTTTATGGTGTACGAGAAATTGAAGGTGGTAAGTATGCGCTGAATTATGACCCGGGTATTGGTGATCCGGTTCGTGCTGGTTTAACAGGCTTTGATGTGAATTTATGGCCTCTTTGGGAAATGATTGAGTGTCCTGTTTTGGTGTTTCGCGGGGAAAATTCTAAGTTGCTAACTCCGTCCGTTGCAGAGCGGATGCAGGAGACAGGACCTAAAGCAGCTGTTATTGAAATTTCTGAAGCCGGGCATGCACCGACTTTAAATGTTCCAAGTCAGATAAAGATGATTTCTGAATTTCTGGATAAATAAAAAGCGCCTCTTGTTTTTTCTCGGGAAGGGATGAGCTTTAAGAGGCGCTTTTCAGCGTTTTCTGTCTAAATTTATTTTGTAGGTTGATTACTGGTCATTTTATCTATCAGTACAAACCCAGCGTTTGACTTGGCAATAGCTGTCATATTTACGGCAGGTCTTTTTGGCTTTCCATTTGGCGCTTTTCACTGAGTTACCCCAATGAGCACCCCAACCACCATTAGCACCGACGGCTACTGCACCACAGGCATTACGGAACCAAACACCAATTTTACAATCTGAGGCGTATTTACGGCATTTGTTTAAGGCAACCTGATTGGCTTTCCATTTTGAATTGTAATTATATGACCAGCCCATTGCTTTTGAAGATGGTGAGATTGCGATTGCACCGAATTTGTTTTTGGCGTGTGCTGTTGTTGCTGAGGTAACAAACAGCAGGCTAGCCATTAAAATGAATGCGATTGATGTGATAGTATTTTTCATTTGTAACCCCTTTAAAATTTTGTTTTTAGCGACTTATGTTTTTTTAATTGCTTTAATTAATTTGATCTGATGTTTCTATTGTTATTGGAGATGAGGGCGATATTCAAATTAAATATCTGTAATATTGGACGTTGTTTAATTTTGTTTGATTATTTGGTTTTTGAAAGAGAGGCCCTTTTCTAAGAGGTTGTTTCGTCTTTTTTCGTTTAATGGTTATGATGAAATCTACATAAATAATAATAAGTTTTGGGATTTTCTTATTGTAAAATCTAAATTAAGATATTTTCTCATCCATATTTGTTTTCTAGTTCTATTTTAGAAGATTGAGCTGTGGTAATAGATCTAAACTCGCATTAATATAGGGGTGTTTTGAATTTTTAGACTTCGAAATTGAGTTGTGTTTAATTAGGTGTGTTTAATTTTTAGTGAGGCAGGGATTATGCGTTGGAGAGGCCGTGAGGGCAGTAAAAATATAGAAGACCACCGGGGTCGTCAGGGTGGACGTTTTGGGATACCGCTGCCGGGTGGGCGTGGACGAAGTATTCGTATGCCTGGACGCCGTGGTGGTGGCATTAGCATTTGGACGATCGTTATCTTGCTTGCCTTTATGTATTTTACAGGGAAGTGCGATCCGAATTTGATTTTGCGTGAGCTTACAAAGGGGCAGGGGATACCTCAAATTGAGCGTCAGCAACAGCCACGTTTTGATGTTGAGCCTTTACCTGATACAGGCGGTGAGTTTAATCAGTCTCAATCAAATAATAATTTGAACAAAACGAATTCTAAGATCCCACAAGTGAAGAAAGATGACTTAGCTCAATTTACTTCAGTTGTTTTAAGGGAAACTGAGCTTGTTTGGCAAAAGATATTCAAGCAAATTGGAAAACGCTATGAAGAACCGAAGTTGCGCATGTTCTCTCAATCTACACAATCAGCTTGTGGTCGAGGTATGAGTGCTATGGGGCCGTTTTATTGTCCGCTTGATAAGAAGGTTTATATTGACCTGATCTTCTACAAGGAATTGAAGCAAAAGTTTGGAGCTCCTGGAGATTTTGCTCAGGCTTATGTGATTGCTCATGAGGTTGGTCATCATGTACAGACACTTCTTGGAATTGCTCACAAGGTACAATCAGCGAAACAACGGATGTCTAAAACTCAGGCCAATGCTTTACAGGTTCGTATGGAATTGCAGGCGGACTGTTTTGCTGGACTTTGGGCTCGCCATGCTGATGCTGCCAATCAAATTTTAGAGGAGGGTGATTTGCAAGAAGCTCTTCGAGCTGCGTCGAAAATTGGTGATGATAATATTCAGAGGCAAACGCAGGGACACATTGTACCAGAAGCGTTTACCCATGGTACATCAGCTCAGCGTATGAGATGGTTTCAGCGTGGGTATGATACTGGCAATATGAAATCGTGTGACACGTTTAATGCGCGTAGTCTTTAACAGAATTAAAGGCCCGAAGATGTCTCTCTTCGGGCCTTTTTTATATATGGTCTTGATTTTGCTGATCAATAAAAAGAAATAAGAAAAAGATCTTTAAAATCTAAATATCACTGCCTTGGTAGATTGTTTGTTTGCAATAGGTTTTTGCTTGCTGAAGGTGGAAGCAAATTTTAGCTGCATCTAATGCATTTTTCAGCGGGCCTGATACCAATTTATATTTGGGTTGATTGTTTACAACAATGGTGATGTATCTTGGCTTTAAAGAACTAAGCGCTGAATTGTATTTCTTGTTTAGTTTAGCCCAGGCTCTTTTCAATTGCTTTATATTTTGAAAATTACCAAGAGACACAGCAAATTGTGTTTGTGTGATTTGTTGTTTTTCAGCTTTACCTAATGTCTTCGGGTTTAGCTTCAGGATAGGTTTGGTGATATTTGACTTTTTAGTGTCTAATTTCTTTTTAGCTTTGGCTGCTGTCTTCTTATTCGCAATAGATTTGGTTTTGTTTAAAGGGATAAGAGACCCTGTAATATCTATTTTATCAAGTTGCTTTTGACTGGTTTTAGGCAAAGTTACAGTTTCTATTCTGCGTACTTTTTGTGTCAGTTTTGAATTGTTTTGTGCTAGCACTTCTACGTCTTTGCGTAGGTTAGCGACCTGATTGTCTAAGCCGTAATATTTTAGGTTTAATTGCTTTAATGAGTGATTGGTCTGTCCAATGCCATCTCTGATATCAGTTAGAAGCTTTTCAGTTTTATGAGATTTTTGGTTTGCAGCCAATTTTGCATCAATTGTGCTGGCAAACGGTTTTAGGTTGAGATCGGTGTTTTCCATTAAAAACGCCATATAGGCCAGCGCGCCAATAGCTCCCATAAACCATAGGCTCATATATATGAACGAACTAAAACTAGATCTTGTTGTTTTGTTTTTTTGTTGTTTGCTCATATAAATGATCTCTAAAAAAAGCGTTTAAACCGTGTTACTTCACCAAATTTTCTAAAGACGTGATCTATAGATATGAAGTGACTTACGTTAATTACCTATTCAGAGTCGTTCATTTTGGTCAATGTTGAAGCCCTATAGGGGTATTCATGTTTGCTTTGGTTTGTTGTAAAGATGTTTCATATTAGGCTGCTGGCCAATGATTTGTTTTTAATTAATAGCTTTCGTGTATTGATTCCATTGTCATTTTGATACTCCTTCAGGTTGCCTTTTTTAGTGGGCCTTCAGGTTTCCCACCAGAAACCGGCCTGTTAGCAACCGCAGTGTTTTATTGCTCCTTCAGGTTGCCCACTAGCAACCGTCGTTATTTACTAATATAGGTTGCCACTTTTAGGTGACTAGTTTTAAAAAGACATGGTTTTTTAATTTCAATTTGGGTTTTTCACTATTATGGAAAATGTTGCTTCTATGACTGATTCTTCACTAATGATCCTGGTTCTGGCTGCGGGTATGGGAACGCGGATGAAATCTAAACATCCGAAAGTTATGCATGCAATTGGCTCAAAACCCATGGTTGGGCATGTTCTTGATCTTGGAAATTCATTAGGTGCTGTGAATTGTTCTGTGGTGGTTGGCCCGGATATGAATGAAGTGGAGAATGTTGCTAAGTCTCATTTTCCCAGCTCCCAGATTTTTGTTCAGCATGATCGCTTGGGAACGGCTCATGCTGTCCTTTCAGCGAAAGAAGCTCTAAAGGGACATGAAGGGTATGTGTTGGTACTTTATGGAGATACACCGCTTTTAACTAAAGAAGCTCTCAATGGACTATATTCGGAACTGCAAAACGGTGCTGATGTTGGTGTGCTTGGTTTTGAGGCTGATGACCCAACAGGCTATGGCCGCTTACTCGTTGATGATAATGGTCAATTAGAGGCTATTCGAGAACAAAAGGATGCAAGTGCATCTGAGCTTGAAGTTAAATTTTGTAACTCAGGTGTTATGGGCTTTCGAACAACTCATATGCTGTCTCTTTTAGAAAAGGTTGGTAATGATAATGCTAATGGTGAGTATTATTTAACTGATGTGATTGAATTGGCGCGAGAGCAAGGGTTAAAGACTGTTGCTACTCTTTGTTCTGAGCAAGATGTTCTTGGTGTTAATGATCGGGTACAGCTTTCAGAAGCTGAACGTATTTTCCAAAATAGAAAAAGAGAAGATATACAACGCAATGGTGCAACTTTGATTGCGCCTGAGACTGTGTTTTTTGCAGCTGACACACAAATTGGACAAGATGTTATCATTGAACCGAATGTTATCTTTGGTCCTGGTGTAACTGTTGGCGATGATGTGCATATTTATGGTCATTGTCATTTTGAAGGTGCTGTTATTGAGGCCCACTCTAAGGTTGGTCCTTTTGCTCGTTTGCGCCCGGGTGCTGAGATTGGTGAAAGTTGTAAGGTTGGTAATTTTGTTGAGGTGAAAAAAGCTCAAGTCAGTAAAGGGGCTAAAATTAACCACCTTACTTACATAGGTGATGCGGAAATTGGTGAAGAGGCGAATATTGGGGCTGGTACCATCACTTGCAATTACGATGGGTTTAATAAGAATATTACTAAGATTGGTGCCAATTGCTTTGTTGGCTCAAATAGCTCTCTTATTGCCCCTGTAACTCTTGGGGATGGTTCATTCATTGGTTCTGGTAGTGTGATTTCAGAAAATGTACCGGCTGATGCGCTGGCTATCACAAGAGCTGAGAAAAAAGTTTATGAACAATGGGCAGCGCGTTTTAGAAGAAGCCAACAAAGATTAAAAGATAGAAAAGCCGGTCTTAAATGATTTTAAGATTAGGCGTCATTTCACTGGTTTGTTTAATATTCTGAAATGGCACGTGATTTGAACCTTTCAACGAACTTAGCTAAGCGTTACTCCCTATCGGGGCCAAAATACCGGTAGATTGTATTATTTTGAGAAAATGGAGCCAATTGAATGTGTGGTATTGTCGGTATTATCGGGACATCTCCTGTCGCTGGAGACCTTGTTGATGCGCTTAAGCGGCTTGAATATCGAGGCTATGATTCAGCTGGCATTGCGACTTTGCACGAAGGTAAACTAGCTAGACGGCGCGCGAAGGGGAAACTTAAAGCTTTAGAGACGCGCTTAAATGGTGAACCACTCGCAGGAAATCTGGGAATAGGTCACACGCGCTGGGCGACGCACGGTAAGCCAACAGAAGTGAATGCACATCCGCATATCTCTGATGGGGTTTCTGTTGTTCACAATGGTATTATCGAAAATTTTAAAAGTTTACGTTCTGATCTTGAAAAGGACGGGTTTGTTTTTGAAACAGAAACAGATACTGAGGTCATTGCTCATCTAATTGCCCGAGAATTAAAGGCAAATAAATCTCCTCAAGAGGCTGTGCGTGATAGTTTAGGCTCTCTTGAAGGGGCATTTGCTTTGGCAGTTATATTTGAAGGCCATGATGATCTAATGATTGGAGCGCGCCGCGGAAGCCCGTTTGCGATTGGGTTTGGGGATGAAGATAGTCCTGGAATGTATATTGGTTCTGATGCAATTGCATTGGCGCCGTTTACAAACAAGGTATCTTATTTGGAAGATGGTGACTGGGTCGTTCTAACTGGCCAAGGAGCTACCATTTATAATGAGAAAAATGAAGAAATAGAGCGCTCTGTTTCGACGTCTATGGCGCAGGCTCTTGTGGTTGATAAGGGCAACCATCGACATTTTATGGCGAAAGAAATTCATGAGCAGCCAGATGTGATCTCTCGGACTTTGTCTCATTATATTGACCTTGGCAAAGAGTGTGTTGATTTTTCATCTCTTTCAATTGATTTTAAAACATTACCACGATTGTCGATCGCCGCTTGTGGTACCGCCTACTATGCAGGTGTTGTTGGTAAATATTTGATTGAGCAATGGGGTGGCTTGCCTGTTGATATCGATATTGCTTCTGAGTTTCGCTATAGAGAACCTCTCATGAGCGAAGGGGGGGCTGCTTTATTTATTTCGCAATCTGGCGAAACCGCAGATAGTTTGGCGAGTTTGAAATATTGCAAAGAACAAAACCAAAAAATACTCTCAATTGTGAATGTAAATGAAAGCTCTATTGCTCGTGAGAGTGACGATGTTCTACCAACATTAGCCGGGCCAGAAATTGGTGTGGCTTCGACGAAGGCATTTACTTGCCAACTTACAGTTTTAGCAGCTCTTGCTATACATATTGGTCGTCAGCGTGGTGTGATTGATGAAGCAAAAGAGAGTGAGCTTGTGCGATCTCTTGTTGAAGTTCCGCGGCTTATTTCAGAAGTTTTGGCTTATGAAGAAGAAATTGACCGAATTTCACATTCTTTGTCTCAAGCACGAGACGTGCTTTATTTAGGCCGTGGTATGAGTTTTCCTATTGCAATGGAAGGGGCTTTGAAGCTTAAAGAGATTTCTTATATTCACGCAGAAGCTTATGCAGCTGGTGAGTTAAAGCATGGTCCAATTGCGTTGATTGATGAGAATATGCCAGTTATCGTTGTGGCCCCTGAAGACCGTTTGTTTGATAAGACGATTTCCAATATGCAAGAGGTGGCGGCACGCGGTGGGCAAATTATTTTCATTAGTGATGCAACAAGAGAAAGCGCTGGGTGTGATTTGACCCATCATATTGTGATTCCTAAATGCCATGAGTTTGTAACTGCTTTGATTACAGCTATCCCTGTGCAGTTACTGGCATATTATACAGCCGTTCATATGGGGACAGATGTTGATCAACCTCGGAATTTGGCGAAATCTGTGACTGTTGAGTAAGCCTTGCTTATGTGTTTACGGCCTCGTCTAGGGGGGGCTTTAGATTAAAAATTTCCGTTTCTTAGCAAAGATAATTGTTGTGAAAATGCAACATGGGTTGGGGAAAGCTCAGATGAACTCTGATTGCTCTCAAAGTTCATGGATTTGAGCTGAGTGTTTCCTTTCCTGAATGGGGTGATAGAGCAATTAAAGGGCTTTGTTTCATGCAATTGCCTCTTTATTTGTCTTGTTTACTTTAATTGTGGTTATTGCACATTTGTTCCTAATATGTTCTTGTGGATCATAGTTTTGCCCTATGAATTAGATTATAATAAAATCTATTAATCCGTGAATTAAGAATTTTGGGTTTGGGAATGATCTTTAAAAATATGAAATTGAGTGTTCTCTTTTTCACCGTTGGTTTATTTGTTTTAACCTGCGGTTCTATTGCTGTGCGTGCTAATGCTGCTCTTGACCAGGTTGCTGTTTCCTTAAACCAAGGCAAATACAAAGATGTTGTTCGCTCTGTCAGTAAGATTATTGCTGCTAAATCCAGCGCTGATGTGGTTGCCCAGGCTTTGTTGTATCGTGGTATTGCTTATCGCAATCAGGGAAAGGTTGCCCAGGCTATTGCTGATTTTTCTAATGCGGAGTGGGTTCGAAAGTTAAAGGGCTCTTCATTGCGCCGTTTATATGCTGAGCGCGCATTGGCATATGATGTTGCAGGGCAAAAAGCTTTAGCTGCTAAAGACCGTCAATTGGCAGGATCGAAGAATATCGAACTTGCACAGCGTGCTTCAACAAAAAACGGTATTTCTCTTCGTAATAATGCCGTTAAGCAAGCCTCTGTTGAAGCGTCTAAATCAACGACACAAGAACTGTTTGGTGGTTTGCAAAATCTTTTCGGATTTAATAGTAACAAACCAGAACAAAAGATTGTTGTTAAGAAGCCTGTTGCTAAACAGGGTGTTGGTGTGAATGATGGGTCTGGCTTTCGAGAAATTCCTACATTAGATTCTGCTGAATCTAAGAAAAACGCTAAGAAACTTCAAACCGCAGCCCTTCCTCCAAAGCAAAGGCAAGATGCTTTATCTAAAAATGGTGTGCCGTCTAATAGTGCTTGGGCCGCGAAGCGCGCCGATGAAATTAAAGCAAATAAAAAACAAGCACAGACGTTGACACAAGGCCAACTAAAAAAGGTTGACGGTTTGACCACCAGTTCACCCGTAAAGTTGCAACCAAAGAAGCTTAAAGAGCCTCAAAATACAAATGTGGTTGGAAATTTCTTTAATAATATTTTTGGGGGGCCCTCTAAAAAAGAGGCTGCGCCTATTAATCCTGGTGATGATGTTATCGTTGCTGAGCAGGTGGTGACGCCGGTTGTTACGAAGGTGCCTGTTCAAGCTAAAAGAGCTACTGTTGCTCGTAAAGCAGTTAAAAAGAAGCCTTTGAAAAAGGTAGTTGCAAAGCAACCGGTCCAGAAAACGAGAGTGGCTGCTGTTGCTAAAAAAAGGGCGCCAGCTCCTAAAGCCAGGTCTTTGTATCATGTTCAACTTGGTGCGTTTGGTGAAGCAGGGGCAGCAGATAAATTTGTTAGTCGATTGAATTCAAAATATAAATCACTAGTTGGTAATAAAACAGCTATGGTGGTTGAGACTGATTTAGGTAATTCTCGTCGACAATATCAAGTATTTCTCGGACCTTACAGGAGCCGTGAAAAGGGGAAAAAAACTTGTAGTGTTTTAACGCGCTTGGGTCTGGGGTGTTCACTTGTTGAATAATTTTTATGATAGGTTCCTTGATTTATGATAAGAAATACACACATAATTAAAGTGCAGAGTTTAACTTAACTTTTAGCGCTATGTGGTTCTTATTATTTTAAATTTTATGTTTGGGAAGATGACAAAAAAAACGAATAAAAAAAATCGAAACCAAACTAAAGCTGATGATGATGGAGCTTCTACGGGTAGTCTTGCTCAATTGACACAGCAGCCGGATGATGGCAAAAGCAGTCGCTTTGGTGCGCAACTGCGAAATTCCTTTCTAACGGGGCTTATCATTGTTGGTCCTGTTGGGATTACAGCTTACATGGTTTATTCCTTCGTGAACTTTATTGATTCATGGGTAAAACCATATGTTCCTGAACAATATAATCCTGAAACTTACCTACCGTTTTCAATTCCAGGTTTAGGTTTGATCTTTGCCATTTTCTTTATCATGGTGATTGGTGCCACGACTGCGAATTTATTTGGTCGTTCGCTTGTTAGTTATGGAGAGAGTGTTCTTGATAGGATGCCGGTTGTTCGTAACCTTTATCGTGCGATAAAACAGATTTTTGAGACAGTTCTTTCACAGAGTGGGAATAGTTTTCAGAACGTTGGGATCATTGAATATCCGAGAAAAGGCCTCTATGCGATTGTGTTTGTCTCCACAGAAACATCTGGAGAAATTGCAGATCTTTGCTCTGAAGGTGAGCCTATGTTGAGTGTCTTTTTGCCCACGACACCTAACCCGACATCCGGTTACTTATTATTTGTTCCAACGAAAGATGTTAAGATACTTGATATGTCAGTTGAGGAAGGGGCGAAGCTTGTTATTTCTGCAGGGCTTGTTGTTCCGGAGCAAAGGGCTGCTGAATTGATTGCGGAACACACCGAATAATATCTAGTCAAATAATCTTCTGGTCAAATAGTGTCCGATCATTGGCGTTATTTTTATTGAGCTATCCGGCTCTAAAGAGCTTGATTGCTTCATCACATTCAAACAAATAAATCAGTTTTCGCAATGCTTTGCCACGTTCACTGGTGAGATCTGGATCAGAGTGCAAGATTAGTTTTACATCATCATTTGCGGCTGTGATGAGCTCTTGTTGATTGGGGACATTGGCCACTCTAAAATCTCGCTCTCCGCTTTGTCGGCGGCCGAGCATTTCTCCACCGCCACGTAATTTTAAATCTTCTTCAGCTATGATAAAACCGTCTTCAGTTTCACGCATGATTTTTAAGCGAGATTTGGCAGTGGCCCCTAACGGTGAGGTGTAGAGGAAAATGCACGATGATTGCCGTTCACCCCTGCCGACACGACCTCGTAGCTGATGGAGTTGAGAAAGACCAAAGCGTTCAGAATGTTCGATGACCATGATGCTGGCATTTGGAACATTCACACCAACTTCAATTACCGTTGTGGCTACGAGTATTGGAATTGCTCCGTTAGAAAATTGCGCCATAACCGTGTCTTTTTCTTCGCCTTTCATTTGGCCATGTATGAGACCGATATTGTCACCAAAATGTTGTTTTAAATAGGCGTGGCGTTCTTCCGCTGCTGCTAGTTCTATTTTGTCTGAGGTTTCAACAAGTGGGCAGACCCAATAGGCTTGTGCACCTTCTTGAATGGCACGTTTTAGACCGACCATGACCTCTTCTAGGCGGTCAACCGGTATAACGCGGCTGGTCACGGGTTTGCGGCCGGCTGGTTTTTCGGTGAGTTTTGAGACATCCATGTCGCCGTAGTTTGTCATTAATAATGTACGGGGAATGGGTGTTGCAGTCATCACTAGTAACTCGGCGCCTTTTGGGCCTGCTTTGGCTTGTAAGGCTAAGCGTTGTTCGACGCCAAAGCGATGCTGTTCATCAATGATGGCGAAAGCCAGGTTTTTGAAATGCACGTCTGCTTGAAATAGAGCGTGAGTTCCAATTAAACAATCGATCAAACCTTCTTCAAGTGCGAGAAGGATTTGTTTGCGTACCTTTCCCTTTTCTCTTCCTGTTAGAATGCCTAAACGAATACCGGCTTTATCGGCTAATTCTTCAAGGCTTTCTAAATGTTGGCGTGCCAAAACTTCTGTTGGTGCCATTAAGGCGACCTGGTGACCTTCTTCAATGGCTGCGGCGGCTGTCATCAGAGCAACGATGGTCTTACCCGAGCCTACGTCTCCTTGCAGGAGGCGGAGCATTCTATTGTCGCTGGCCATGTCTGCAAAAATTTCACCTAAGGCCATTTGCTGTGAGCCAGTTAGTGCAAAGGGGAGGGCTTCAATGATTTTGTTGCGAATGGTGCCATCGCCTTTTATCGTACGGCCTTTTTTTGCACGAAGTTGACGCCTTACCAAAGCAAGAGAGAGTTGTTTGGCTAGGAGTTCATCATAAGCTAAGCGTTGTCTGGCTAAACTGTCTGCTTTGATGTCTTCTATTTCTTCTGGTCTATGGAGAGAGGTGAGGGCGTCTTGAAAGGTTGGCCATTCTTGTTTTTTCATCCACTCAGGGTCTTGCCATTCCTCGAGATCTGGAATGGCTGGGATGAGTTGGCTCATGGCTTTTTGTAATGTCTTGCCTGTTAGGCCTTGTGTGAGAGGGTAGACAGGCTCAAGATTTGGAAAGGCGTCAAACTCTTCTTTTGTGAGCATATGATCTGGGTGAGAAATCTGGAGGATGTCAGCATAAAGTTCTGGTCGTCCTGAGATATATCTGATTTCTCCAACCGGCATTTGGCGCTCTAGGTAGCGGGGGTCGATGCGAAAAAAGACGAGATCAATTTCTCCGGTGCTGTCTTCCATCTTTATGCGGTAAGGAGCTTTGGAAAAACGGCCCTTTCCTTTAAATTTGGGACCTTTATGGGCAATGACTGTCGCGTCAAACGTGGCAAGTTCACCTGATTTAAGGTCTTTGATTTTAGGTCTATTGCGTCTATCGACCACACCAGTTGGAAAATGCCATAAAAGGTCAATTTTGCGTGGGTCTTTTACTTCGCCTGGGCGATCGATAAGCTTGGTAAGTAAGGTCTTTAACCTAGGGCCGATGCCTTTTAAGGTATCTACATCACTAAACAGGGGTTGAAGGATTGTTGGACGCATTTATAAGACCTAAAGGTTTAACCTTTGAAATTGATTAGTGAATTAGATTTGTTATTTTGCTCTTTGGTGAGAGCTTTGTTTGTTAATCGTGTTTAACAAGGTGCAAATGGGTGATATATATGCTATTTGCCTCTAGCTATTTTAAGCGGCACTTTCCTTTATACAAGATAAAAACTGAGGTTTTTCATGGTTGAGCACAGCTCTTTAACTGACAAACAAAAGCGTCTTATATACCGCGCTAACCATCGCGGTACAAAAGAGATGGATTGGCTGATGGGTAAGTTTGTTGAAACGAATATTGCTTTGATGGATGAAAACAAGGTTGATCATGTTGATGCACTGTTGAAATTGGCAGAACCTGAGATTGAAGCCTGGCTGATGGGCAAATCTTCTGATTACCCGGAAGAATTTGATGATTTGATCAAAGAAATACAAATGTTTCACAAGTTATAAGTGTACTTAATAATAAGTGCACCACCTCTTCATATTTCCTTTTAACTCTTTAGTTTGCAGACATTACCTATGACGACTTCTCACTCCTCACATATCGCTTCTCTCATACAGGTCAAAAAAAGTTTGTCCGAGGCTGATACTCCTTTGTCGATAGGGTTGGGGCGTATTGTAGAGGGGCAGGAGCCACTTGTTTTAGCTGAGCTGCTTGATTTGCTTGCTAAGGTTAAAGATGGTGTTCATGACGTTATTCATGTTTGTAGAGATGACCAAAGACTGGCTTCTTTAAAAGAAGGGTTAGAGTTTTTTGCTCCAAAGCTTAAAGTGTTGAGCTTTTCTGCCTGGGATTGTGTTCCTTATGATCGCTCTGGTCCAAGAGCTGATATTATTGCGGAACGCATTGCGACTTTGGCTCAACTGGAGAAAGGAAAACGCCGGGGGCCGCGTTTAATTTTAACCACTCCGCGCGCTCTTTTGCAGCGGGTGCCGCCTCGTTCTTTTATACGCAGTAACATTAAAATTTTAAGTCCAGGGAAACGGGTTGACCGAGCTCGATTGCTTGCTCGCCTTTCAGCTATGGGTTATATGCGCTCTGAAATGGTGATTGATAAGGGTGAGTTTGCTGTTCGTGGTGGAATTATTGATTTGTTCCTGGCTGGTTACAAACAGCCCATTCGTCTTGACTTTTGGGGTGATGAATTAGAGAGCATTCGCCAGTTTGATGCCGGTTCGCAGCGGACGACGAATAAGCTCAATCGGGTTACTCTTTTGCCCGTAAGTGAAGTCGATTTTAGCGAGGATGCACGTGCTCTGTTTCGCAAGCGGTATTTAGAACATTTTGGAGCGCCGCAACGTAGTGATGCACTTTATGATGCGGTGAGTGAGGGCCAAAGTTTTCAGGGCCAGGAACACTGGCTTAGCTTCTTTCATGAAAATCTTGATTGTTTATTTGATTATGTGTCTGATCCGATCATTTCTGAAGAAGCTGATATATCAGGTGCTATAACGGCTCATTTTGATCAAATTGATGAACATTTTGAAGCGAGGAAACAAGCGCTCGAAGTTCAAAATTTTGGAGCGCCACCTTATAACCCAGTGCCGGTTGAGCAGTTATTTTTAACGCGTGAAGACTGGAAGGGGTTTGAGAATAAATATTCTTACCTACAACTTAGTCCCTTTGATTTAGATAGAGATGAGCGATTTGATGAGCTCTATTCTCTTGAGGGGAAAGCTGGGATTAATTTTGTTGTTGAGCGCCGTGATGAACGCGCAAGCCTTTTTAATTCAGTTGTTCGTAAAATTAAAGATCGGCAGGGTAAGGGAAAACAAATTCTGATTGCAGCCTGGTCGAGTGGTTCTCGAGAGCGGTTGATTAATTTGCTGCAAGACGCCGGTTTAGAGGGGCATGAAAAGTGTGAAAACTGGCAAGAAGCACAAGAGCTTTCTTCAGGCGTTGTGGGTTTCATTGTTCTTGGAATTGAAGCTGGGTTTGAGACCGATGATTGTTTGATTATTGGTGAGCAGGATATTCTGGGTGATCGATTGGTGCGCCGTAAGCGCCGTGCTAAGAGCGATGCAGATGTTTTAAAAGAAGCGTCGACGCTTTCTATTGGTGATTTGATTGTTCACAATGAACATGGCATTGGTAAATTTATCGGCCTTAAAACCATCACTGCAGTTGGTGCACCGCATGATTGTTTGGAGCTAGTTTATCATGGGGGTGACAAGCTTTATCTCCCGGTAGAGAATATTGAGCTGCTGACCCGGTTTGGAGCGGAAGGAAGCACAGCTGAGTTAGACCGACTTGGTGGCACGGCCTGGCAAGCTCGAAAAGCTAAAATCAAGAAAAAACTTCTTGATATGGCGGGCAAGCTGATTGATATCGCGGCGAAACGAGCGCTTCGAAAAGCTGAGAGTTATGAAGTGCCAAACGATCAATGGGATGAATTTACGGCTCGTTTTCCTTTTGATGAAACTGAAGATCAACTCTCCAGTATTGAAGCCGTTCGCGATGATTTGGCATCTGGCAAGCCAATGGACCGTTTGATATGTGGTGATGTAGGCTTTGGTAAAACTGAAGTTGCTATGCGGGCTGCGTTTGTTGCAGCTATGAGCGGGGCTCAAGTGGCTATTGTTGCGCCAACAACCCTTTTGGCGCGCCAGCATTATCAGGGCTTCACAAGCCGTTTTGAAGGTTTGCCCTTGAAGATTGGTCATGCCTCTCGTCTTGTCTCACATAAAGATTTGCGTTTGACAAAAGAGGGTGTGAAGGATGGCCAGATTGATATTGTCATTGGCACCCACGCTTTACTTGGTAAGTCGATTGAATTTCATAATCTTGGGCTTTTGATTATTGATGAAGAGCAACATTTTGGTGTGCAGCATAAAGAACGATTAAAAGAGCTTAAAGATAATGTGCATGTGCTCACTCTTTCAGCCACGCCAATACCTCGAACTTTGCA
The DNA here is from genome assembly GCA_040367435.1 of Hyphomicrobiales bacterium 4NK60-0047b. Lineage (NCBI taxonomy): Bacteria > Pseudomonadati > Pseudomonadota > Alphaproteobacteria > Hyphomicrobiales > Hyphomicrobiales bacterium 4NK60-0047b. The sequence goes on from BAABWY010000004.1 coordinate 127,100, forward strand.
GATGTCTCTGACGGGGGTTCGTGATCTCTCGCTTATTACGACGCCACCTGTGGACCGTTTGGCCGTGCGGACTTATGTGAGCCCGTTTGACCCGGTTGTTATTCGCAACGCTCTGCTGCGGGAACGGTTTAGAGGGGGGCAGAGCTTTTTTGTTTGTCCGCGCGTGAGTGATCTGGATGAAGCGGAGAGTTTGATTAAAGAGCACGTGCCTGAAATTCGCGTTGTTCGCGCACATGGTCAGATGCCGACGGGTGAGCTTGAAGATGTGATGAACGCGTTTTATGACCGTAAATATGATTGTCTGCTTTCAACTACGATTATCGAATCTGGTTTGGACATCCCAACCGCGAACACGATGATTATTTACCGGGCCGATCATTTTGGACTCTCGCAACTTTATCAATTAAGAGGCCGTGTAGGGCGTTCGAAGACCAGAGCATATGCTTATATGACGACACCGGTGAATAAAGCGCTGACACCAGCTGCTGAAAAACGATTGAAAATCCTAGCTTCTCTCGACACATTAGGGGCTGGCTTTACGTTAGCCGCACATGATCTTGATATGCGGGGCGCTGGTAATTTGGTTGGGGAAGAGCAATCAGGTCATATTCGTGAGATTGGCTATGAGCTTTATCAATCTATGCTTGAAGAGGCGATTGAAGACTTGAAGCATGGTGGCGGTGCAGAGCGTGAGGAAGACTGGACACCGGTTATTCAGGTTGGGACAGCAGTACTTATTCCTGAAAGTTACGTGAAAGACTTGCAGTTGCGTCTTAGCCTTTATCGCAAGGCCTCAACATTACCTGAGAAGGAAGATATTGATGCGTTTAAAGCTGAGTTGCATGATCGGTTTGGACCGCCCCCTGATGAGGTGAAACACCTTCTCTCTATCATGTATATAAAAACCCTTTGTAGAAAATGCGGTGTTGCGACTATTGATGCTGGGCCAATGGGGGCGCAAGTTTCGTTCCATCGTAACAAGTTCTCTAACCCTGGTGGGTTAATTGAATTTGCGGCAGCACGGCCTTCTAAAGTTAAATTGCAGGCCAATCATAAGATGACCTTTAAAGATAAATGGGAAGATGATGATGAACGGATTGCCGGTGTTATTGAGCTAACCGAGGAATTAGTAAAATTATCAACTCTTTCTAGTGATGCTTCAGTTGCCCACTAGCAACCTCATTCTCTAGTGATGCTTCAGATGCCCACAAAGCATCCGCATGAGACTAGTGATGCCTAGATTAAGCAGCGTCTTCTTCTTTGACTTGAACTGTTGAGTTGTCTTTTTGAGTGCTGTGTTTTTTCAGAAATTCATCGGCATTTTGCTCACCGTCATATTCTGTGATTTCTGCGTTGAGGTTGACTGTCATTGGTGAACAATCACTATCGCAGATGAACTTTGTTTGTTTTAAAATGCCTTCAACACGCTGGACAACATTGATGGCTTGTTTTTGGTTCGTGTTTGGAAGGGTGAGAACGAATTTCCTGCCAGAAATTCTGGACAGAAGATCTTCACCGCGATTGATGGTCATCAAAATCTCTGAGACTTGTTTCAGGACTTGATCGCCGGATGCAAAGCCATAATCTCTGTTTATTTCTTCAATGTTTTCGATTGTGATATTAATGAGAGAAAACTTCTTACTTAAAGGCAGATATTCTTCTAATAAATAATCTAGATGCTCTCTGAAATAGCTGTAGGTGTATAGACCTGTTAGTGCGTCATTTGTTGGGATATGCCGAGCTTCTAGATATGTTTTGGCTAGGGTGTCTCTGAAGCGATGTTCCTGGATTAATGCTTTGGTTCTCAGGACCAGCTCGTTCTTGTTTAGAGGAGCTTCAATGAAGTCTGTTACACCAGCTTCATATGGAATGTGGCTATCTGATAGTTTGGATGGATGTGCAACAAGTAATATGGGCAGTGAATAAAGCTCGGCGTTCATTCGCACGGTTTCGATGAACTCCAGGTATCTTGCTGGGTTTCTTCCGCCATTAATAATGAGAATATCAAATTTGTCTCTCTCTAAATAATCAAAGGCAGCTTGAGTGGATAAAGCGCCAACGAGAGTTGCTATTGGAGAGAGTGTTTCTTCAATTCTGGAGAAACCGTTTGGACGACCAGTAACCAGAAAAGTGGCGTTTTCATGTGAAACTAAAGAAGAGCGATCATATTTTTGGGTTAGGCCATATTGCTCATTTATAGTGCTGCGCCGGTTTAATTCTTTATCCATCGTATCCAGTCTAACAAGTGATTTGAGACGGGAAATTATTGATGGAACTCTTATGGGACCGAACAAAAGATCATTAAATGAATGATTGAAGATTTCTTTGGTTTGGTCACAGATTGAGTTTGAAATTCCGACGCTGAGTATTTTAATGGTACTTGTTGCGGGATTGTTTTTGATGGTTTCAGCCAGTTTGTTGCATTTTAAAAAGCCTGTCTCCTCAGTTAAACCTTCAAGGTTGAAGATGAGAATGTCATGTGCATGAGCTTGTTTTAAAGCTATCGCGAGATTTTGAAATGTTGTCTCAACCGTTTCAAAACCAGATTGGTTTATGGCGTTCATCAATTTTTGTTGCTGGTTTGAGGCTGTATTGCTTGAGCCAACAAGTATGACTGTGCTTTTCTCGGTCATTTGATGTTCCATGTTTTTTAATTTCAACAAGGACTATTGCATTATTTCCTTTAAAAACTGGTAACTTTACGGAGCTATCTCTTGTCTAATGTTTTTAAATCTTTTCGGATAAGTTTTCCGGCCAGGTTGCGGGGTAGTTTTTTTATGAAATGAAAGGATTTAGGGTGTTTGTAGGGGGCTAATGTGTCATTCAGCGATGTTTTTAGGTCATCTAGTATATTGGTTTTGTTCAAAGTTTCGTCTTTTAAAACTAGTAAAGCCACTATGATTGATAAATCATCGTGAATTTGATTTTCGAAAACGGCAGCTTCAGCGATTTCTTTGTGTGAGGTTAATACAGTTTCAATTTCCTGAGGTGAAACTCGGTATCCTTGAGCATTCATGACATCATCTGCCCGGCCTAAATGTGTCAGGTAGTTGTTTTCATCAATGATGCCTCTATCACCGGTGATAAACCAATCTCCACAAAAGGCATTTTTCATTTCTTCTGGTCTGTTCCAATATTTCAGCATGAGACCTGGATCAGATTTATGAACGGCTATTAAACCTTTCTCACCTTTTGTGCGCTCAATTGGTTTTTCCGGAACAGTCTCTTCTTTAAGAATGGTGACGGTGCGGCCTTTCTGAATTCGACCTTTTGCTTTTGGAGAGTGTTTGGTGCCTATTGTCGTCGAGACATATGTTGAGATTTCACTTTGGCCTAAGGCCTCATATAGTTTTGTATCAGTTTGCTTTTGCCATTCATTGTGTAATCCATCATTTAAAGCTTCACCGGCTGTTAATCCATGACGCAGATTTTTTAGATCCTCTGGTGTGGGAGCAGCATATTTTAAGATTTGTCTGTAAACGCCGGGGACGGCGGCGAAAATTGTTGCACCATGAGTTTTAATTAATTCTGGCCATAGGTCGGGTGTTTTTTCTTTTGGGGATTGAGCTGAATAGATTAATGCAGTTGCACCCCAAAGCCATGGGTCCATGAGACCGACGCCTAATGTGTATGTCCAATTAAATTCGCCCGCATGGAGGACAATGTCCTCTTCATTCATTTGGTGCCAACCTGCCTGCATTGGCAAGCGGCCCTTGATGACACGCTGGGCATGTAGCACGCCTTTTGGTTTGCCTGTTGTACCTGATGAATAAATTAAAAAAGCTGGATCATCCTCACGAGTTTTTGCATAGGCAAGGGGGTGTGATTTTTGCCGGAAAGATAGAATGTCTGCTTCGTGAATTTGTTCAACAGGATGTTGGAGGTCAGTTGGCATTTTCAAGTTAGCTGATACGGCGCAGTGTTTGGCGCCAGTATCTTTCAAAAAAAAGGAGACTTCATTTGCAGTGAGCCCTGGTGAGAGGGGGATTGGGATTATTCCAGCCGCTATTGCTCCAAAAAAAGTAAGAGCAAATGGTGTATCACTTCTCAGGCGAAGAGGAAGAAAGTCACCCGGATGTAACCCTTTGTTTAAGAGGCCGTTTGCTATGCTTCTAATGGCGAGGTCCAGGTCGCTATAAGTCCAGCAATCGGGTAGTGATGTTTGCGGAGTGTTACTGATGATTTTAAGGGCAATAGCGTCTGGGGTGTGAATAGCTTTCCGGCCAACCGTGAATTCACTTAAGTTAAAGGGAGCTTTTTTTGAAGATGAAACGTCTTTCATTTTTAAGTGTTCCTTCATGTTGCTCTCTTTTTTAGTGTGCCTTCAGTTGCCCATCAGCAACCGGCACTGTGCTTCAGATACTCACTTTTTAAGCGTCGCTTCAGTTTTATAGCAGAAACCACAGCAAGCACCTGTTCGAGGAACCGTTGGTGTTACCTCATTTAGCGATTGCGTTAAAACCTGAAGGAATTGAAGGGCTGTGGTGTTTGTTTCATAATTGGGTTTTAGACTCTAGCCAAAGTTTAATATGGCTTGGCGTTCTATGAAGCCTTCAGGGGATCTTGGGATTTCTTCAACTGTGACAAGCTTTTCAGGTATTTTAGCGGGTGAGATTTGTTGATCCAGTAGAAATTGTTTGAATTCTTCGTAGGATAAGGTCTCGTGAGGAGAGGGGATGATCGCTGCAAATAAGCGTTCTCCTAAAGCTGGGTCTTTGATTGAAAAGGCTGCGGCATCTACAAAGCCTGGGTATTGTTGGTAGATTTTATCAAGTTCAGCACCGTTTAACATAGTGCTGCCATAGTAAATTTCATCTTGCGATGGGGTGACTTTCAGCATTGTCATGCCTTGATCAATGATTTTTGCTGAGAGATTGGATTTTTCCCAGTGTGTATCAAAGTTACTCAATTGAGTGGTTGTCATGATTGGTTGCCATTCAGTGAAGCCTACAGCCATGCCATTTAATTCCATACGTCCTTTTAATGTGTCGTTTTCATCGCCAGCTTTTTGTGCTGCACCTTGTATGCGTGTTTCTATAAATGGTGGGTTCAATTCTTCACCATTTGTACCGGGTTGTGCGCCGAGGCAAATTTCACCAATTTGAATGATTTGTTCATCTCTGTTTTTATGTTTGTGCTGGGCGTAAATACACAAACCATTCAAGTTGTATATATGGGTAGATTCAGCGTTCAATTTAACTTTTGGCAATTTTTCGGCCAGTTTATATGGTGTTGGTGATACCAGTGCTAAGTGAGGATATTGCGCAACTTCTGAGAAGCTTTGCGTAAATGCTTGATCAAGCTTCTCCCCAAGTGATTGAGGGATGACGGCTAGATTGATGTTGTTCTGTTTTATGCGCTCAATCAGCGGAGCAATCTTTAAAGAGCCTGCAATGTGAAGTGTGCCAGCTTCTAAGATCCAGGGGAGTATGGTTGTTACCAGGCCTGTTAGGTTGGTTGGTGAATATGTTGAAAGTAGCTTAGGAGATGATTGAAGTTTTATTTCTGAGCTTACAACGTGGGCATTGGCCATCAGCTGGATGTGAGTGTAGGCAACAGGATCTACTCTAGATGTTTCAGCATCAACACAGCTTCTTGTCCAGCCTATGAAAGCTACTTGTTCTCCCGACCGAGTGATTAAAACTTCAGGGCTTTCTTCAGCTGTTATGTCCGTCGTAATTGTTGTTGTGATGTCTGGTAATGGTGTGACGCCATCTGTTAAATTATTACCAAGCCCATAGATGAAACGAACGCTTGTTTGTGCTGCTGCAATCTCAAACATGGTTTCAAAAGGATTGTGATCAAGAACAGACTGGTGAGCTATTATTGCGCGTGGATTTAATTTTTCAAGCGCTGCTTCTATTTCTACTTTTCTCCAATGAGCAGGAATAAGGCAGGGGACAAGACCAGCGTTTAGAATTGATAGTAAAATTAGTGGGGTTTCTGCAATGTTTGGTAGTTGGACGACAACAATATCACCATCAGCGAATTGAGCTTGGCGAAGAAACGCGGCTGTGTGGCGGATATAGCGGGCTGATTGCTTGTATGTTAGTTCATCAATTGAGCGGAGGCCTAGACGTTCTCTGTTAGCGCTATCTGTTAGGGCTAATGCATCGGCTTGTTTTTCAGCGTGAGAAAGAAAAATAGTGTCAATTGTCTGACTCATTGAGATGTCCATGTTTCAAATGTACGTGTTTAAATGTGCTTATTTAAATTTACTTATTTAAATTTACGTGGCTTTCAATTTTGCCATAGTGCCCATACTAAATTACCCCATTTGTATTACGCATTATCCAGAGGATGTGTGCGATGCTGAGGTATCCAATAATTCAAGTTATAGATGTACCATTGTTCTTGTTTTTATCGGCAGTCTTGCCTTTGAAATCACTGAGTTTTGCACAAATTTGTACTCTAATTTTCTTTTTTTGTGTATCTAAACGCTGCCGTTTGAAATTTGGACATTTATTTAAGACGTCAAATCCCATTTAGTCGACAGGTATTAGTTTTTAGATTCTGTTCGTTTGTCCCACCAGAAATCAAGTAAAGAGCCATAAAAAGAGGCTTTTTCAGGGTGAGCTAAATAGGCGCGGTGTGCTAACCATTGCCCCTTTAAATGAAAGAGGGGGATGACGTAATCACCTGCAAGTAATAGGCGATCCAGGCTTCTAACACTTGATATGAACGTGTTTTGATCTTTTGCCGCCAAGAGCGCATCAATGGCTTTGTCAATTTGCGGGTTCTTGATGCCTGCAAAATTATAAGAGCCTTCTGTTGTTGCTTGTTTTGAACTCCAGCGGAAAAGTTGCTCATTACCGGGGGACAGAGAACCGGACCAATTGTTTTGGATCATATCAAAATCGAAACTTGATTTGCGTTTTTGATATTGAGTTGTATCCACCTGTCTGACGATGGCTTTAACGCCAATGAGTTTCAAATTTTCTATATAGCTTAGCAGTAGGGCTTCTTGAGATTTGGTCACTGTCATGATTTCAAACTCAAAAGGTTCGTTTGTTGATTGATTGATCATTTTACCGTCAACCAATTTATAGCCGGCTTTTTTAAAGAGTTTCATGGCTTTGCGAATGTGCTTACGGCTAAGATTGGAGCTTCTGTTGACGGGGAGTTTATAGTCTCCGTTCCATAGGTGTGGATGTTCACTTTCGAATTTGGTGCCTAAAATTTGTTGTTCTATATCATCCACTTTCTTTCCAACAGAAGATAGATTTGATCGATCGAAATAGCTTTTGGTTCTGCTGTACAGCCCATGATAAAGCTGGCGATTAATTCCTTCGAAATTAAACATGGATATCAGTGCTTTACGGATATCTTGTTCTTTAAAAATTGGCCGTCTTGTATTGAAAGCCAGGGCTGACATACCAGAGGGGATTTTTAATGCAAATTCCTTTTTTAAAACGCGGCCATCTCTAATGGCATTGAAATTATATGATTTAGACCATTTGCCGGGATCGTTTTCATATTGGACATCATGGAGGCCCTTTTTAAAGGCTTCGAATAGGGAGTTTGCATCTCGGTAATAGGTGAATTTGATTTGATCAAAATTATAGCGGCCTTTGTTGACAGGCAGGTCTTTTGCCCAGTGATCTGGGTTGCGCTTATAGGTAATGAATTTACCGGGATCAATTTCAGAAATCGTATAGGGGCCAGAGCCGAGTGGAAGCTTTAGATTTGAGGCCTTGAATTGTTCCTTGGTCATTGCGTGTTTGGGCAGGATTGGCATGAGCCCCATAATGAGTGGCATTTCACGATCAATTTTACCATCAGCGCTGGGTTTGAATGTAAATTTGACGCCATTCTTAACGCCGTTTTGGGTGATTTCCTGAATTTTGCTGACTTTACTGTAATAGGTTCTGTGGTTTGGTCTTCCGTTTTCTCTCAATAATTTATGCGTAAAAATAACATCTTGGGTTGTGATTTGTTTTCCATCAGAAAATTTAGCTTTGTTATTGAGGTAGAATGTTACGGTGGAGCGATCTTCTGCGAGGTCTATTTTTTCTGCTATCAAGCCATAAAGAGAAAATGGCTCATCTAACGCTCTACCTAACAAGCTTTCATAGATATATCCTCGTACGCCTGCTCCTGCGCCGCCTCTGATGTTGAGAGGGTTCATATTTGTGAATGTGCCCATGACGCCTAGGTTTAGGGTACCGCCTTTGGGGGCATCTGTGCTGGCATAATCAAAATTTGTGAAGTTTTTTTCATACTTTAGGGTGCCATGCATGGAAATGCCGTGGCGCTTTATTGTCTCAGTTGGGTCTTTTGCCATGCTAATTGCGGAGCTATTAATCAAGAGTGGTATTGCAAAAATGTGCAGTAAAAACAGCTGCTTGGCGTTCAGTTTTGACATGAGATATCTTTCTTTTTAACCACAAATTTTATTTAAGCCGTTGTACGCGTTAATTTCATCTTTTAAAAGCTTTGAATAGAGAGTAATAAAGAAGCCATAATCTGACATTTTAATGATTTTGAGACCGATTTTTGCGTGTCTTTCATATCACGGGGTGAAATAAACCTTGAATTAGGTGTCAATATATTAATCTTGTCACTGGATTGCCTTATTTCGGTGTGTTCAGGGGTATAGATAATATTGTAGGATCAATTTACATAATATTGTTAGATCAATTTACTACATATTATTAGATCAAATTGCTATCAGGCCCCATAAATTGAAGAGGCCAACTGTTATAGGAGAGAGGCAGAAATATGAGTTCGCGAATTAAACTTTGGAGCCACACTAAATTGGGGGCTCAAAAGAACCTGGTAAGCTCAAATAAAATGACTGCTACAGTACGGTTTACTGCTGCAGCGTTGCTAAGTTTAGCTGTCGGCGGTATGATGCTTGGGGGCGGAACTCAAGCTTTCGCAGCAGATAAAAAGAAAGCAGCTGCTAAACAAAAGAATGCATGGATCAAAATTTGTGACGATGTAAAACTAAAAGAAGTTAAAGCGAAAAAAGCTTCTTCTAAAAAGATTTGCATGACACATCATGAAAGTTTGAGTGCACGCACTGGTACACCGCTTGTTTCTGCAGCTGTTCGCAATGTATCTGGTCATAAAGTAGAGCGCTTTTTGGTAACAGTACCACTTGGAATGGCCATTCCAGCAGGTGTTCACATTAAAGTTGATGAAAACAAACCTCTGAAAATCAAATATTCTTTTTGCCATGTTGCTGGGTGTGTTGCTGAAACGCAAATGACACCTGATCTGATGAAGCAAATGAAAGCTGGCAAGAAAATTGTGATTGCGACTATTGGTATTAGTGGCAAGCCAATTGGTTTTCCAATTCCATTGAATGGATTTGGTAAAGCTTATGCAGGTAAACCGATCGATAGTAAAAAATATGCAAGTGCACGTAAGGCTATGATGCTTGATATTCGAAAGCGTCAGATCCAGGCAGCTAAACAAGCTAAAGCTAAAAAAGATGCTGAAATTCTTAAGAACGCTGATAACCCAAGAAAAAAATAATTAGATTTAAATGTCTACAATTTCTAGGTTGATTAAAAAACGCTCCTGCATTTCATTTGCAGGGGCGTTTTTTGTTTGGGTTGTCTCTGTCTTTGGTAGTCTGTGCTTTTGAAACTTACATTTCGTAAGCTTTAGCCATTTCAGGGTCTTTTGATGCCACGATTTTAGCCAGATCAACAATCACTTTGGCTTGCTTCCAGGTCGCATCATCTTGCATTTTACCGTCGAGCATCACAGCACCAGTTCCATCAGGCATGGCTTCCAGGATCCGTTTTGCGAATAGAACTTCTTCAACATTCGGGCTGAAAACTTCTTTTGCTAATGTGATTTGGCTTGGATGTAAGCTCCATGTGCCCAAGCAACCTTGCAAGAAGGCGTTACGGAATTGAGCTCTACAGGCTTCGCTGTCTGAGAAGTCACCAAAGGGGCCATAGAATGCTTTAATTCCATTGCCCATGCAGGCATCGACCATTTTGGCGATTGTATAGTGCCATAGATCTTGTTGGTAGAGTGTCCGTTCTTTTTCTCCATCTGCGTCTTCTAAAACACCATAAAAAGGATGGCCACCGCCAACGCGTGTTGTTTTCATTCCTCTTGACGCTGCGAGATCAGCTGGGCCCAAGCTCATGCCGTGCATTCTCGGGCTAGCACTTGCGATGTCTTCGACGTTGTTCACGCCTTCAGCTGTTTCTAGAATTGCGTGAATTAGAATGGGTTTTTTGATTTCGTGTCGTGCTTCTAATTGAGCAAGCAGTTGATCCAAGTAATGAATGTCCCATGGGCCTTCTACTTTTGGAAGCATGATCACATCTAGTTTATTGCCGATTTTTGATACAATTTCTGTTACGTCATCAAGGAACCATGGGCTGTTGAGACAGTTAACGCGTGTCCAAAGGCCTGTGTTGCCGAATTCATTGTTCTGGCCAATTTCGATGAAGCCAGCTCTTGCATTTTCTTTTTCGTCAGCTGGGATTGCGTCTTCAAGGTTACCAAGGATTACATCCACTTTAGGGATCATATCACCAATTTTACCACGAATTTTTTCGATGTGAGGGGGGATAAAGTGTATCATCCGCTCGAGGGAAACTGGCAGTTGGCGGTATGGTTCTGGGGCGCCAATTGCTAGAGGTTTGTAAAATCCTTGAGGGGTTTTGGTTTGTGACATGTTTCTTTCCTATTTTCAGTTCACATCTTTATTTGCTAATTAGCATTTTCTTGTAAGTTAAGTGTCTTATGACCAGCGTCTGTTTGACCACATGAATTGTTCTGGATATTCTCGGATCCAACCTTCAAATGTGCTTTGTATCTCTGTAATTATGTTTTTGATATCAGCTTCTTGGTCATCTGTCCTTGGTACTTTTATTTCATGCATCTCTACGCGGAAGTTTGATTGTGTTCCAACCCTAACACAGCGGCCAATCCATAATCTTGTGCCAATTCGTCTAGCTAACATGGCGGGGAAGGGGGGAGATTTAGCATCTATTCCAAAGAATGGCACTTCAACGCCGTTTCTATCCCATTGATCAGCTAAGAAGCCTAATCGGCCACCTTTGCGAACATAGGCTCCAATTTGTCTTGCTGTATCTCGTCCGGCATGTATGCCTGCGCCGCTGCCTTTGGCAAAGAGGCCGCCTGGGTAGAGTTCTTTTCTTTGGCTTCTTAAATACTGGTCAACAAGTGGGTTTTTGACTAGACGATAGACACCAGCCGGTTTCATACCCTTTGAAGCTAGCGGCCACATGGCAAGCTCCCAGTTACCTGAATGCATAGATACGCAAATAGCAGAGCCCATTTTACCTTGATAACGATCTAAAATTTCAGGGTTTGTGATTTCAATGCAATCTGGATTTTTCAATATGCGATCCATCTGCATAGTCTCAGCCATGACCCGGCCGAGATTTTCCCACATAGCAAGAGCGATTTCTTCTCTTTCTTCTTCTGATTTTTCAGGATAAGCCATCGCTAGATTATTGAGTGCTCTTTTATGACGTCTACCGCGCCCTGCTAGGATGCGCCACCAATAGGCAGAGAACCTTACAGCTGTATCTAGAGGCATTAAACGGATCATGCCGATGATTGATCTGAGAAGGCAAAATTCTGCCCAATATCGAATTTGCAACCAAACTGTCATTTATGAGGCCTCTATGGGTTTTCTATGGTGATGTATAGTATATAAAGAATGGGTTGGTCATCCACAGGTAAAAGCTAGGGTTTAGACCCTAAGAGCATAAAAGATAATCATTGGTCAAGATTTCTTTCTTCTTGCATTTCGTCTTAAGTGTATTTTGGAATAAAAGATTAAATATTAGCCTTCATCAATGAGGGCAGACTTTGTTCGTCTCCTAACCCTTGCTGCATAATTAACTGTCTTAGAGACTTAAAATTTCTCATAGCTGTAAGACCAGCGCTTCTAACTGATTTTAGAGAGATATTATTTAGGAGAAGCGATTTGTTTAAAATATCAACGACGAATGTGCGGCTTAAGATATCTGCTTTTCTGGAAACATTATATTTCTCTTCGATCGTTCGTATTTGGCCTTTTAGGGATGTGTGGTCTTTCAGTATTTCAGCTAGATGTGCTGCGTCTCTTAATCCTAAGTTCATGCCTTGAGCCCCAATAGGAGGGATGACATGAGCTGCTTCGCCAACCAGAGCTATTTTATTTTCTGCAAATTTTTCTAATTTTAAGCCAGAAATAGGAAAGGCTACTCTTGGCTCGACTGATGTAATTGTTCCTAATATAGCGTGAGAGTTTTTGAAGAGTAGAGAACTGAATTGTTGATCATCTAGTACGACGATTTTTTTTGCGTCTTCTGGAGTTAAAGACCAGACGAGACTAGAGCGGTGTTCTTCTAATGGAATAAGGGTCATTGGGCCCGTTTTCCTGTGTATCTCTGTAGACGTAGCGTTGTGAGCAGAGGAGTGGGTGAATGAGCAGGCGATGGCGGTTTGATCATATTGCCATTCTGTTGTTTTGATTTCAGTTGCCGTTCGGCAGATTGAATTTTTACCATCAGCCCCCACACAGAGTTCAGCTCTATATGTTTCGTTTTCTTGTGTGGTTATTTCTATATTGTCATCGATGTTTTCGACTTTGGTGACTGCTTTCGTCTCAATCCATTTTATTTGATCAGTGTTTTCAATGCGAGAAATGAGAGCTTTATTCAAATCACTATTGGGGATGTTTTGTGCGAATGCAGACATATTTAATTCATCACAAGAGAAATGACAGTCAGGTGCTCTGATTAGTGAGCCGCAATCATCGATCATTCTTAAATGTTTTAGTGGGGATGCATTTTTTTTACAGTCCGACCAGACGCCACAATTTTCCAGCAATATTATTGAGGGCGCCATGAAAGCTGTTGTTCTGGTATCTTTTGCTAAAATATTTTCATCTGGCTTTGGGCCGAATAAATTTATTTGAAAAGTGGTCTCTTTAGCTAGTGTTATTGCTGTTATGAGGCCGACCGGGCCAGTTCCAATAATGGCTATGTTAGAAGTGGGGTGTCTCATGATGAAGGACCTTAGAAATTTGCTTTGTATAGAGTCATACTCTTTTAAGTGAAAAGAGACAATCTTGATTGAAGTTCGTGGTGAAGGGAATTCAATCTAATTGTTTTTTCAATCCATCGTTTTTTTGATATTTGGGTGGCATTCTAGATTTTTTATGAAAAAACAAACGAAAAGGACCTGATGAATGAATATGACATATTAAGTGTCTGTCATTTCTTAAGGTTTTTACCAGGGCTCACTCTTTGTAGTCTTCTTGATTATATTTATGGAGTTATAGAAGGTGGTATCTGATAGCACTTCTAAGTTTTCAATTTCCGTTAATTTACATCTAAAACCGCTGATAAAGTGGTTGTTTCACTGTTTCAATAGGTTTTGAGCGATCCCTTTTATGTCGATGTGTCTTCTGAGTTACAACGATGACAGACATTGTTCTGCGTGCAGGATTTGTTACAGAACTGTCATACAACTCTTCTAAATCTGAGCGTGGGTCTAGCAGACAGATGCACTCATATTTTTGAGACTCTAATGGTCGTAATTTAGATCGTGTGTAGTCAATGAAATAAATGAAGAAAATCAGATGTCTAGAAAAACCTTGTTTCAAATAAAGATCCTTTAGGAATAAAAATGTGCCCTTGAACGTTAAATTAGTAATGCATGAAAAAATGCAGTGACTTTATAGCGTGCCGCGACTTAATCGTGGGAGGAGAAGAGCGTATGACGATTTCTAAAGAGCCTGAAAAAAGGTCTTTATGAATTTTTTTTAATCTCATCTGAACCTTCAAAGTGTTTGAGGTTCGATAAACAATTATAGTGGAGAAAAATTGTGATTGGGGGAATTATGACTTCCAGACTTTCTATGGCAGCTTTGGTTGCTGGTGGTATGATGGTTGCTACTTCTTCAGCTAATGCGGCTGACTTGGGTGGTGACTGCTGTGCAGATTTAGAAGAGCGTGTAGCTACACTTGAAGCAACAACAGCTCGTAAAGGAAACCGTAAAGTTTCTTTGAAAATTTACGGTCAAATTAACCAAGCCCTTTTAATTTGGGATGATGGCATCGATAGCGATGCTTATGTTGTTGACAATGATAGCTCAGCTTCACGTATCGGCTTTAAAGGTAAAGCAAAAATCAACAATGATTGGTCAGCAGGCTACCGCATCGAAATCGGTGTTTACTCAGCTGAATCAGATCGTGTTGACCAAGGTAACGATGATGGTTCTGGCAACCGTCTTGATCTTCGTCGTTCTGAAATGTATATCAAGAGCAAAACATTTGGTAAAGTGGCTTGGGGTCTTACAAATCATGCTCTTGATGGCACCACAAAAGCTGACCTAAGTGGTACAGCTGTTGTTGCTAGGAATGATGGTCTTAGACTTTCTGAAGCATTTGAAATTAGAACACCAGGTGGTGCTAATGCTTCTTCTTGGACAAATATTCTAGAGGGCGATACAGAATTTGATCGCGACAATGTAATTCGTTATGAAACTCCCACATTTGCTGGCTTTAAAGTTAGCGCTTCTTGGGGTGAAGATGATGAGTGGTCAGTTGCTGCATTCTATAAAGCTAAGTTTGCTGACTTTAAATTAAAAGCTGCTATCGGATATGGTGAAGACCAAGAAGGTACGGGTTCATCTGTAAGCGAAAACTTTAACGGTTCTGCATCTATCATGCATACACCTACTGGTCTTTTTGTTACAGGTTCTGGTGGTGAAAGAAGTAAAGGTAATGATGTTGATGAAACATTCTACCAAATTAAAGCTGGTATCCAACAAAGATGGAATTCACTAGGCAAAACGACTCTTTATGGTGAGTATGTTAATGCTGAAGATGATGAGGTTGGTGAGGCTGATGTTTATGGTTTTGGTGTAGTTCAAAAAGTTGATGCTGCTGCCATGGAACTTTATGCTGGCTTCCGCCACTATGAAGCTGACCTAGACTCAGGTGTTGCAACTGAAGACTTCGTAACTGTTATTACTGGTGCTCGCATCAAGTTCTAATTGTAAGAAATACCTCGATCATGACTTAAGGGCCTCAAAATTGGGGCCCTTTTTTTGCTTTGCGTGGATTTTTTTCGTTTAGTGGCCTGTTTATAAGTTGGTAGCTGTAACATCCTACCATAACGTTTTTGTGAGCTGCAAATGTGACAAGCTATCTTGCTGTAATTACTGTACATTCTCCAATTCGAATGTTTCTATATTGTGGTAAGTATGCTGAATTTATTGAGTTTTTGGTGTGGTAAAAAGCCACACGCCCTGTGATTTTATTGTCACTGGAGTGACTGATGTCTTGTTGATTTCTATTTTGTGACTTGCAACTGACTAGTTGGTCAGGCAGATTTTCACAAGTGATTTGCTACTGATTTGTGGCTAATGTTTATTATTGAATGTTATGAGTTTGACCGTTTAATTTTCTAATGGTTATAAAACTCAGAAGCTTTCAAACTTTCTTTCGGTAACTGAATGTTAAAATGTTTGTTAATATTCTGTTATCCAAGAAAAGTGATTTTTAATCGCCTGGGCGGTTTTATAAATCACTGTATCTAAAACTGGAGAAAAAACCTTATGATCGGGGAATTTATGAAAACGAAACTTTCAATCGCAGCACTTATTGCTGGTGGTATGATGGTTGCTACAACAGGTACTGCAAATGCTGCTGACTTAGGCGGTGATTGCTGTGCAGACTTAGAAGAACGCGTAGCAACATTAGAAGCTACGACAGCTCGTAAAGGGAACCGTAAAGTTTCTTTACAAATTTATGGCCAAGTGAACCAATCTCTTTTGATCTGGGATAATGGTAGAGATAGCGATGCTTACGTTGTTGACAATGATAGCTCAGCTTCACGTATCGGTTTTAGAGGTAAAGCTAAAATCAATCATGATTGGTCTGCTGGTTACCGTATCGAAATCGGTGTTTACTCAGCTGAATCTGATCGTGTTACTGAAGATAATGATGATGGACGTGGTCAAACTTTAGACCTTCGACGTTCTGAAATGTATATTAAGAGTAAGACTTACGGTAAAGTTAGCTGGGGTCTAACTAGTCATGCGCTTGATTCAACTACGACACAAGATTTAAGTGGTACACATGTTGTTGCTCGTAATGGTGGCCTTCGTTATGTTGAAGCTTTTGAGCTTCAAAGAACAGATGGTGTTGCTTCAGGTTTGATTTGGGGCGATATTTTTGAAAGTGATACTGAATTAGATCGTCGTAACGTAATTCGTTATGATACGCCTACTATTGGTGGCTTTAAAGTTAGCGCATCATGGGGTGAAGATGATGAGTGGTCAGTTGCTGCTTTCTATAAAGGTCGTTTCCAAGACTTTAAAGTTAAAGCTGCGATCGGTTATGGTGAAGACCAAGAAGGTACTGGTGGAGCTGTTAGTGAAAACTTCAATGGTTCAGCATCTATTATGCATACACCAACAGGTATCTTCGTGACTGGTTCTACTGGTGAAAAGTCAAGAGGCAACAATGTTGATGAGAATTTCTATCAAATTAAAGCTGGTGTTCAGCAAAGATGGAATTCACTAGGTAAAACAACTCTATATGGTGAATACATTGACTCTGAGGTTGACCTTGTTGGTGAAGGTGAGATCTACGGTTTTGGTGTTGTTCAAAAAGTTGATGCAGCTGCAATGGAACTTTATGCAGGCTTCCGTCACTATGAAGCTGATCTAGATAGCGGTGTGGCAACTGAAGATTTTATTACAGTTATTACTGGTGCTCGCATCAAGTTCTAATAATTTTAGAACCAAATGTTTTTATGAAAAGGGCTCTCAATTTGAGAGTCCTTTTTTTTGCCTACTTCAATTAAATAAGGCAAAAACATGACGGCGTGACATATTTCTGTTGTAAAATTATTACTTTCTGTAGGCGGAGTTTTCCTTGAATTGCGTTTTTTAATTGTAATTCAATGGTTTGTACTATTTAACTAATTTCTTGCAAAAATGGTAAATAAGGCGCATTTTATAGGCACAGGGGATTGGGGTGATTGTCTGTAATTTGCGTTATGAGGTCAGGTTCGTGAAACCTTTAGTATTTATAAGTGCGCTTGCGTTTAGTGCAGCTTCTGCCTTTGGAGTTTCAGAAGGATTAGCTTTTCAGGAAACTGAAATTGTTGTTACTGAGCAGCCTTTGGTCAGTGGTTCTGTTGTTAGTGGTTCTATCAAAAAATCTAAATCTGAATTTAATGCGCCTAAATCTGTTGTTCCAGATGAAGATGAGCGTACGTCTATACGTATTCCAGGGTTTGGCGTTGTCGGAACGGTTCCAAAGTTAAATTTTGGATTAGAGCTTTTATATAGAGATGACGAAGAGACTGGCATTGTTGGTAAGAATGAGCCTGATGATTTATCAATTAAAGGTAGATTGAAGCACAAGTTCTAAGTCTGAATGTTTTAAAACTTGTCTATTGATTAGATTTAATTTTCTGTCATGCTTACGTGAAGGCTTGGTATGTAGACAACCTTCATTTGATTTTTAGTTTTTATGAGGCCGCGAGGCCTTTTTTTATGTCCGATGTTCAGATTTTGATTGAGGTGCTTTGTTATGGAATTGGGATTAAGTTTTTCTCTGTTAGATCCGAATATTTGGGCTGGTTTGTTGGCTCTCATTGCTATGGAGATTGTTCTTGGTATTGATAATGTTGTTTTTATCTCTCTCATAATTGCTAAAATAGACGGAAAAAAGCGTGAATTGGCACGGAAAATAGGCCTTAGCCTGGCTTTGATTTTGAGAATTGTTCTGTTGCTTGGTATTAGCTGGGTTATTGGTTTGAAGGAAACAGTGATCTCCTTTGCGGGCTATTCTTTTTCCTGGAGAGATCTTATTTTAATTGGTGGCGGATTATTTTTGTTAGCGAAGGCTACACAGGAAATCCATAATGATATAGAAGGTGACGGTGAACATCATTTTGGTGCGTCGCGTTTTTTCTTACTCATCATTCTTCAGATTATTTTTATTGACTTGGTGTTTTCCGTTGATTCAATAATTACAGCGATTGGTATGACTGAGCATGTTGAGATAATGATTATTGCTGTGATTTGTGCGGTGATTGTTATGTATTTTGCGTCCAAGCAAATTTCAGATTTTATTGAAGAGCATCCGTCTAGTAAGATTATTGCTCTGAGTTTTCTCTTGTTGGTAGGCGCGGCGCTCATCGCAGAAGGTTTCCATGTTCATATCCCTAAAGGGTATATTTATTTTGCTATGGGGTATGCTGCGTTTATTGAGTATCTTAATATTCGTCGTCAGGGGAAAAAGGCGAAATAACGTTTTTTGTTTCCGTGCGAGCTTTTTTTGACTATCACCCTTATGACCTAGCTTTTGATCTTTTCAGACAACTTAGCGAAAGTGTTAAAGTCTTCTGGTTCGTTGATGTTAAAGAAAGGGTCTATTTTCGTGCCCTTGATGTTTTGCTCTTCAAACTCTATGGCGCTGTTTGGATGAGTGTTTGTCCAGGCTCTTATTTTTCTTAAACCTGCATTAAGTTGTGCTTCCAAATCAGAAGCAAAATCAATTGGCCATAAGCCAAAAATAGGATGATGCCAGCCACCAGACTTTGCGAGGATGATGGAGTTTTCATTTAAGTCATTGGAGTGGCTGATCATTTTTTTTGAGAAATCATCCGGGAATAAAGGGCTATCAGCTGCAACCGACAGGATATGTGTATGGCCTGGTTGGTTTTCTTTGGTCCAATTCATTGCTGCCAGAATGCCAGCTAACGGTCCGGCTAAAGTGTCTTTGGGCTCTTTGTTGGTTGTGGGGTCTGCTTCTATAATAGGGTCTTTGATAATGGGTTTGTTGTAAGCTTCTAGACGTGCTGGATTGCCATTGGCGCTTATTAACACTGAGCTGCACTGCTTTTCGAATTTCTCAATGACTAAGCTTAAGATTGTTTTCCCGTTGATTTCCTTTAGGAATTTATCTCCACCACCCATTCGTGTTGATTGACCGCCGGCCAGAATTACACCGGTTATCATATCATTTTTCAGTGAGGGGCGTTTCATTGTGGTGGTATTCTTTCTTAAGATATATTGCTTTAGGCTTTTGCTTAACGAATGACAGCGTCTAATGAGAATTAAGTTAAACTGCTGCTTTTGTGGATTGCACTTGATCTGCTTCATTATCAAAGCAAAGACGGTCAAAACCCGAGAGGGCGACAAATCTTTTTCCTCTGGCTCTGCCAAGTAGGGTGAGGTTTGCAGCTTTGCCTAATTTTACAGCCCATGCAGTGAAGCCTGATCTGGAGATTAAAATCGGGATTCTCATCTTCACGGTTTTGATGACCATTTCACTTGTTAGACGTCCTGTAGTGTAGAAATATTTATCATCCGGGTTGATGTTATTCATGACCATATAGCCGGCAATTTTATCAACGGCATTATGGCGGCCGACATCTTCCATATAAATGAGAGGCTCTTCTCCTTTACAAAGGACACAGCCATGAATGGCGCCGGTTTTTAAGTACAATCTTGGTGTTTGGTTGATGGTTTTTAAAAGAGGGTAGAGTGTTGAGACATGAATGGGAGTATCTGTAGCTAATTCGACGCCTTCAATATTTTCAATTAAATCGCCAAAAATCGTTCCTTGGCCGCAGCCCGAAGTTTGGATCTTGCGCTTTAATTTCTGCTCGAAATTAGTTTCTGTCTTTGTGCGAATGACAATTGTTTCTATATCTTCATCATAGTCGATTGCAGTGATTTCATCTGCATTGGGCAGCATGTTTTGGTTGAATAAATAACCAACAGCAAGAAGATCTGGATAATCACCAATGGTCATTAGTGTGACGATTTCGCGAGAATTGAGGAACACAGTGAGGGGACGTTCTTCAATTATAGGAGCGCTGATTAGTGAGCCAGTGTGATCCAATGCTTCGAGGTCTTGATAGAGCTCTTTATTCTCTGGATTTGGTTCAATAATGTTACCGCTCATGTATGGATCACCTTTATGCTTGGTCTTTAGTCAAAGTATAGAGGTGGAAATGGAAACAAAACAAGAGGTTTGGAGGGCTTTTTCTGAACTCTTGAGAGATTAATTTTCGTACTCTTTTTAACGTGGACATTATGACACCTAATTTAGACAAAATGTCTACATTTTAGCTGAAAGTCTTAAGTTTCATCATTTTCTCTGCATATTGGAAGATATGTTTGATTGATTGTTTTCTACATTTGAGGAATGAAAAAGAATTTAGAAATGATTTTGTCTTTGTACTTTCAAGCGCTTTGGCGTCGTTTTCCTATCAATCATAGAGTGCCTTATTCTTGTTGGTTATCAGTTTAATGCCTCATTTCTATTATAAATTAGATTATAATATGATTGTAAATGTATAGTATAACTATAAAAAATAATTAGACGATGGTTTAAATGTGGGGATGGTAATGGCGCAAATTGATCAATCTGATGATATGCAGATGGGTGGTAGTTGGAGAATTTCTGCCTGGGTATGGTTTATGAGTTTACTGAACTTGGTTCTGATCCTTACTCTTGGTTATGTCCTTTGGAAAGTAATTCCTGGAGGGGATAATTTGCAACGTGTTATGCAGGAACGAGACCGCATAGTGCAAGAGCGTGACCTTGCCAAATATCAACTGCAACAAGAAGTTTCTCAGCGCAAAACAATGCTTCAACAAGCTAAGAAAGATCGTGATCAGGCAATTATTTCACGTAACCAAGCTATTATTGAACGTGACCAGGCTTTTTTACAAAGAGATAAAGCGTTTGATCAACGATATAAGGAGCTGATTAAACGTTTTGACGAAGCTTCAAAGACGTTGAACGCTCTTGATAGCCAACTCACATTAGCGCAGGAAAACCAGAAAAAGCTCGGCGTTCTTATGCTAGGGCAAACTGATAGCTTTAATGCGACTGTCAATAAACTTGAGGAACTGAGTAATGCGTTGCCGAGATAAGTTTCTTGTTTTACTGCTCAGTACCTTCATGGTTTTAAATTTTAGTTCTGTTGTTGTCGTCGCAGCAGAAGATGCAGGAGATATTCAAAGTTTCATTGAAAAATGGGACCGTATGAAGGCTCGCGTTAAAGCCATTAAAATCCCAAAAGATGAGACGATCAATGTTGTCTATCGTAAAGAGCCTTTTGAGTATGTTGAGACAATTGAAGTTTTAACTGAGTCTGGACGTTTACCGCTAAGGGGTGTTGCGTTTGATCTTGAGAAGAGCCGTGTTGTTGTCATCCAGAATTTATTTGACACAGCTGGGGCTCAGCTTTCTTCTACAGCAGAGTTGCAATTTAAAAAAATGTTACGGAACTTGTTACCGCGCCGTTCATTGCAGAAATCATTTGAACTTGAAGTAGTTGGCTTCACAGATATCCAAAATTTTGGTGAAGCATTTGCGCATAAGAATTGTGATTTTCTTCAGCCACGTAACAATGCTTGTTTGGGACTAGCTCGTGCTACGAATACAACTCTTACTTTAGATAAATATGTAAGACGTACTCTTGGCTCGCAATTGCCAATCATTAAAAAATATGACCCAGACCCTTTGATGCATAATTTAAATCTACGGTCTGATGGCAAAATTTGGACAGCAACCGGCGCAGGGGATACTGCTGCGGAAATTTCTCAATTATTATCATTCCAGTTAAAGCCTCAAAAAACGTATAGCAGTGAAGACATAAAGAAAATTAGAGCTGAAGCGAATAAGGTTATTAAACGGATTGGCTCTAACTTTGAAAATTTACTTCAACCATTTCGTTGTGCCATTGTTATTGCTTGGCGCAGTTAGAAGAAGAGGGTGTCTTCGTGCCGCGTTTGATGTCTTTGCGAGCTGCCATAGTGATTGTTTTTGATCAACCGCTTATTCGCATAATATATATTATGGAAAATATTTATTTCCATAATATAAGAAACTCTAGGTAATTCAGTGTGTTACTTTCTCTCTTACTTTCTTCCTGCTTCCCTGGCTATGATTGTGGTTATGATCATAAAATTTTAGTTTAGGGTTGTAAGAGCCATACGTTTTCCTTAGCTGCGCATATGCCTTTTAAACCACCTTCTACGTCTTTACTGTTTAGGTTTGTAATTTCATAAGCGTCATTATAATTGTTCTCTAGCTCTTTTGGTGGGATGGAGAATGGTGGTCCTTTCATGAGATTTTGATTGTACTCATAAGCTATAAGCAGCTGTGGCGCATTTTTTGTTATGTCTTTCATATGTTGGCTATATTTGGATCTGATTTCTTTGGGTAAGGCTACATAGGCTCCTCTATCATATATAGCGTCAACCAGCCCTATATCTTCTATTGTGAGTTCAAAGATATTTCCAACAAAGATATCAATATTCGGGGCGCTGTAACATTTAAGCGAACCCGTATCTTTAATGATTGGTTTTACTTCTAATTGTTTGAATAACTCATTGATGGCGAATTCACTTAATTCTGCCCCCACTACTTTATACCTTCTTGATAAGAGCCAACCGATATCTAGTGTCTTACCGCAGAGGGGAATGAAGATACGGCTTTTTTCTTTGATCTGAAGCTTGTCTAAATTATTGACCAGGTTTTTGTTTGCTTCACTTTCATGAAATGGAATTTCATTATTATTCCAGCGTTCATGCCAAAAATTTTCGTCCATACTTATGCCTTTAAAATTTCTTTGTTTCTTTGATTGCTTTAGTATGCAACTTAAAGTCAACTTGAGGTCAAGAGAAATATTGGAGACGTAATTATGGATATTGGGGTTGTTGCAAAACATTCGGGATTGCCCGTTTCGACTTTACGTTTTTATGAGGAGAAAGGTCTTATTCATTCCACTGGCAGGAATGGTTTGAGACGTGTATTTGATGATAGTATTTTAGAACGATTGGCACTTATTGCCCTTGGTCGTCAGGCTGGCTTTTCATTGGCTGAGATAGGTTCAATTTTTACAGAACATGGTCCGAAAATTGACAGGCAACAACTTATGAGAAAAGCCGATGAAATTGACAAAACGATTAAGCAACTAACAAGTTTGCGCGATGGGTTGAAGCATGCTGCAGCCTGCTCTGCTCCCACTCATTTTGAATGTCCTAAGTTTCAACGGTTGATGAAGCTTGCGATTAAAAACCAGCGACGGTCAAAGAGATAATAAGTTTGAAGAGTGATTATTAAAAAAGCCATCAGTTTAGTAACTGATGGCTTTTAAAATTTTTACGAAGTTTTTTAAGCGATCTTACTTTTCAAAGTTTTCTGAGATCCAGTTGTTGAGCAAATCAACACCGTAACCAGAGCCCCAGCTTTGGCTGATAGGAGATTTGTTTGAAGCCATAGCCACACCAGCGATGTCAATATGGGCCCATGGGGTCTCATTAACATAACGCTGCAAGAATTGAGCAGCTGTTATGGCCCCTCCCCATCTGCCGCCAGTGTTTTTCATATCAGCAAAAGTACTGTTGATGAGTTTGTCATATGATGAACCAATTTCACCTAATGGCATACGCCAGACTTGCTCACCTGTATCTTTGCCGGAAGCAACTAACATGTCTGCAAGCCCGTCATCATTTGAGAAGAGCCCTGCATACTCTTTGCCTAACGCCACCATGATCGCACCGGTTAAAGTGGCTAAGTTGATCATGTATTTGGGGTTGAACTTTTCTTGAGTGTACCAAAGAGCGTCAGCCAGAACGAGACGGCCTTCAGCGTCTGTATTAATGACTTCAATGGTTTGGCCAGACTTGGAGGTTAGAATATCACCAGGTCTTGTGGCTTGTCCGTCTGGCATGTTTTCAACTAAACCAACAACGCCAATGGCATTGACCTTGGCTTTTCTTTTGGCGAGTGTTTGCATTAGACCGACAACGGTTGCTGAGCCGCCCATGTCACCTTTCATGTCTTCCATACCACCGGCACCTTTAATGGATATGCCGCCTGTATCAAAGGTGACGCCTTTGCCGACGATTGCTACTGGCTTTTCTGATTTTGGGCCACCCTTCCATTGCATGATGGCCAAATAGGACCCTTGACGGCTACCTTCACCGACACCTAAGAGGGCGTGCATTTTCTCAGTTTTAAGCTCTTTATCGGATAGAATTTTAATTTCTAGCCCTAAGCTTGATAGAGCTTTGATGCGTTTTGCATATTCATTGGGACCCAAAATATTGGCAGGTTCGTTGACTAGATCGCGGGCTGCGAAAACGCCATGCTGAATGGGGCTTAAGTTGCTTGTGAAATGTTTTTTGGCGGCTGTCGCATCACTAGATTGAATTGAAACTTTTTGTAGTTCACTCTCTTTTTCAGTATCATCTTTTGCTTTTGATGTTTTGTATTTATCAAACTTATATTGACGCAATGTAAGGCCGAAACCGAGATTTGCAATTAGTTCCGCATCTTCTTCTGTTTCTGAGATCAGAGTTGCGTTTTCAATGTTTTTAGAAAGCAAGTGTCCACAAATTGTTCCACCAAGATGACGCCAATCAACTTTTGTAAGATCTTTGTTTTCACCTAGTCCGACCAAGATGACGCGATCATAGTTGGCTGATTTTGGATCTGTTATTGTAGGTGAGATGATTTCTAGGATTGAAGATTTTGCACTTT
This sequence comes from Hyphomicrobiales bacterium 4NK60-0047b, assembly GCA_040367435.1. Lineage (NCBI taxonomy): Bacteria > Pseudomonadati > Pseudomonadota > Alphaproteobacteria > Hyphomicrobiales > Hyphomicrobiales bacterium 4NK60-0047b. The sequence goes on from BAABWY010000004.1 coordinate 151,624, forward strand.
TGAAATCAGCGGCTTTAATGGCTTTGGTAATGAACTTATTGTTGTTTGTGTCGAGCTCTTTTGCAAGGTCTGAGAGCTTGTTTGATTTTGTCGTAAACAGAACAATGGTGCCTGAATTTGGTAAGTTTATTTTTTCAAAATTTATTTTTGCGGTTTTGTTCATTCATAGCCTCTTTTAAAAACTGATATGTGCTTTTTTCATTTTAGATTTTTGTTTGATTTGCAACTCTAGAGCAAAACTCATTGAAAAGGAAAGGATTGAATGGTCTAGTTATTTGTATTGGCGAATAATTTTTCCGATCCTTGCAATGCTCCGAGAGGGTTGTTGTTTTATTTACGCACAATCTTTCCTTACCTCGCTAAGTTCCGATCTGATTGTGCTATAAGTTAAACTGTTCGTATATGAAGCTCAAGGAGCTTCAAAAAAGTGGACGGTAATTATTTAGTGATTTTCATTTTAACTTTAAAGCCCTTCTCTTAGCCGTAATGATTGCTTTGTAATCTGACTTTCGTACAGGGGTTGCGCTTATGTGGCCATGATGAGTATTTCTGCTCAGTATAAAATTTGTATGAACTCCTAGTCTCAATTTAGCCTTGTTGGGTTTTTAGGTGTTTAGATTAGAGATTGTGTTGTGGGAATTGCTATGAATTTCTTTCCATGTGTCTTTATTTATGGTTTTGTGAAATTGATTTTCTCTAAGATATGACATGGTGTTTGAGTTTGTCTTTAGTTTTGTCATGTCCTTTAGTTTATGACACTGATCCTGTCTTGTTGTTTATGAGTTAGAAATTGTAGATTTTCTTATGGATTTATTCAGTCGCTACGTTTTTATGCAAGCTTCAAATGCCCTTATTATGATTGTAGGGTCTTTGAGCGCGATTGTATGGATTGCTACATCTCTCAAACAGCTTGAAGGTTTGTCTGGCGGTTTTTTTCTTTTTATCAAAATGACGACTTTGGCTATGCCACAGGCTATGGCGATTGTCGCGCCCATCGCGTTTTTAATTTCATGTCTTTATTCTCTCAATAAGCTTAATCTGGATAGTGAACTCATCATTATGACAGCCAGTGGCGCAACGGTGTGGCGTTTTATAATGCCTTACATCGCGTTGGGGCTCATTGTCAGCTTTTTGGTTTTGGCAAGTAATCTATTTATTCAACCAGCTAGCTTACAAAAACTTAGAGCGTACATTACACAAGTCAGAGCCGATTTGATCACGCATGTTTTACAGGCAGGTAAATTTTCCAGTCCTACTGGTAAGATGACGTTTCATATACGTGATAGGAAAAAAAACGGTGATTTGCTTGGACTTCTTGTCAGCGATGAGCGCAATCCAAAAGTCCAACTTACTTATTTGGCCGAAGAAGGCGAAATGATTAAGCTTGATAGTAGTGTTTATTTGAAGATGACGAATGGACACATTCATCGTAAATTAGCTGGCAAAGATGACGTTCAAATTGTGAAATTTGATCAATATATTTTTGATTTATCTGATTTTGGGAAAGCCAAGGGGGGAAAAGCACTTTTTAAACCACGTGCCCGCTATTTACCAGGTCTGCTCAATCCTCCGGCATCGGAACTCAATCGTCCTAAGGTTTTAGGACGTATTCGCGCTGAAATTCATAGCCGTTTCTCAAGTGCATTGTACCCTATTTTATTTGCTTTTATCGCTGTTGCTGCGCTTGGTGTTGCTAGGTCCACCCGACAAAATAGTTCCAAATTGCTGATTATTGGTTTTTGCTTAGGTATGGCTGCACGGATGCTTGGGCTTGCCTCAATTAATATATTGAAAGTGAACCCTCATGCTGTTTGGCTTGTTTATGGGGTACCAATCGGCGGTACGCTTTTATGTATTCTCTATATTTGGAGGAATATGGCTCCTGAATTGTTTGCCAAATTTCTTCCAAATGGTGGAAACGTGAAGAAAAGCGAGGTGAAGTCTTGATTAAAATACTCAATCGCTACATGTCGCTGAAGTTTTTGGTTACCATTTTTATGGTTTTTCTGTTGTTTTGTCTGCTGATTCTTCTGATTGATTTTATTGAACTTTTGCGAAAATCTAGCAAAGCTGGTGATATATCCCTCGGAGATGTGTTGTACATCGCACTTTTACGTGTTCCTTCTTTTGCTGAACTTACCATTCCTTTTGCTGTGCTTGTTGGTACGATTGGTGCGTTTTTAATGTTGGGACGTAGTTCTGAACTTATTATTATACGAGCAGCTGGGGTTTCTGTTTGGCGCTTTTTATTGCCGCCACTTGGGGTAGCTGTTGGCATTGGTATCTTTGCTATGTGTGTGTATAACCCTCTTGCTGCACATTCTAAGGCTGAATCAGAGCGAGTTTATGCCAAATTGTTCGGGGGTTCTAAGTCTCAATTGCGCTCATCCAACAATCAGATTTGGTTTCGCCAAGACGGAACAGACGGTCCATCAGTGATGAATGCGAAAGCCTCAGCTAATCATGGCCATAGTCTTGTTGGTGTTACAACTCTTCAATATTCTAAAAATTCTAAATTTGTTGAGCGAATTGATGCTAAGAGAGCCGATCTGGAGGAAGGACATTGGGTGTTTCGTGATGCCTGGGTCTCTAGTGTTGGTCAGCAGCCTAAATTTCATAAAAATTACTTATTAAGTACTTATTTAACACCGACTCAGATAACAGATAGTATGGGGAGCGTTGAAACCGTGTCCTTTTGGGCTTTGCCCAATTTTATTGAGATTGCAAATAAGGCTGGCTTACCTGCAACACGTTATAAGATTCAGTATCAATTGTTGCTTTCAAAGCCTTTTTTACTTGCAATTATGGTACTAATTGCAGCAACCTGTTCGTTGAGAACATTTCGTTTAGGACGCATCCAATCCATGATTATTTTAGGGATGTGTATTGGGATTGGATTTTTTATCTTTGCGGAAACGTCTCGGCAATTTGGGCTTTCAGGTAAAGTTGCGCCGGAAATAGCTACTTGGGTGCCGCTTTTTGCGTGGAGTTTTTTGATTATTACTGTTTTATTGTTTCAAGAAGACGGTTAAGATAAGTTAAGTTTTTGGATGTGATCATTTTACTTTTTTCAAATTGGTCGTTTTCTATGAAACTGGGATGAATATTATAGACTAGGGGGAAAATCACGCGTTTTGAGCCTTTGATTAGGGTTTTATATCCGTTTGGGATGTTATTTTCTATTTTGGCTTAAATGTATGATTGTTTCTTAATATCAGGGGTTTGATGACTTTATTGAACAGATATATCGTAAAGGGCGGTCTTTTGGCCGTGGCATTTTCCTTTGCTGCTCCCTTAACGGGGATTTTGACTGTTCCGTCTGTCGGTGCGCAGGAATCTGACGACCCTACTGTTGAAAAACTGATTCCAGATGTTGATAAAAACAAACCGATGCTCATTCAAGCTGATGATCTTATTTATGATAATAAGAATAATCGGGTTATTGCACGTGGTAATGTTGAAATTTACTATAATAACTACACTCTTTTGGCGAATGACGTTATTTACGACCGGGGCACAAGTAAACTTGTTGCTGATGGTAATGTGCGCATTAAAGAGCCTGATGGTGCCTTGGTTAAGGCTGAACGTATTGTTCTCACTGATGATTTTAAAGAAGGTTTCATTCGCTCACTTCAAGTTGTGACTACAGATGAAACGCGCATTGGTGCTGCACAAGCTATTCGCCGCCCTGGTAATGTAACTGAATTTAAAAATGGTGTTTTTACACCTTGTAAGGTTTGCGAAGATAGCCCAAATAAAGCGCCACTTTGGCGGATCAAGGCGAAACGTGTAATTCATAACAAAGAAGAAAAAACAATTAGTTATGAAGATGCGACTTTTGATTTGTTTGGAATGTCCATTGCTTATTTGCCTTTTTTCAAACACCCTGACCAAACCGCAAAACGTCAATCTGGTTTTCTAATTCCTCGCCCTATTTATTCTAAAGATCTTGGTGGTGGGATTGAAACTCCTTATTTCTTCAATTTAGCTCCAAATTATGATTTTACGTTTAGTCCGAGTTATTTATCTAAGCGTGGTTTCTTACTTAAAGGTGAATGGCGTCATCGTCTTAAAAACGGTAGCTACAATATTAAAGTTGCTGGTATTTCTGAAACTGACCGCCCGGAAGATTCTCCATCAGATGATAAATTTAGAGGGTCTATCGTTTCTGAAGGTGACTTTAAGATTGCTAGCGATTGGGACTTTGGATGGGATGTTACTTATGAAAGTGATGATACGTTCCGGCGCTTCTACAAGTTAGACAATATTAAACGAGAAGATCGTGTTTCTAAAATCTATCTTGTTGGCCAAAAAGACCGAAACTATTTTTCTGCAAATGCTTATACATTTGGTGGTTTACTTGCCGATGATACAACGCAATCAGAATCAATCGTTCATCCTGTAATTGATTATAACTATATTTACTCTGATCCTGTTCTTGGTGGTGAATTAAGCTTCAATACGAATGCTTTAAGCTTAACTCGTGATGATGATGGTGTTGACAGTAGTAGACTGAGTGCTGATATTTCATGGCGCCGTAAGTTTGTAGATGGGCTTGGACAAGTTATTACACCTTTCGCCAAGTTGCGTGGTGATATTTACACAGGTAATAATTATAGAAACCCTGAGACTGGTAACTTTAGTGATGACACAGGGTCACGTGGTGTTGCTTCTGGTGGTTTAGAATATCGTTTTCCATTTGTTGCTCATACACAAGGTGCGTCTCATGTGCTTGAGCCTATTGCTCAAATTGTGACACGTACTGATTTGAGCCGAAAAAATCAACTTGATGTATCTAATGAAGATGCTCAGAGCCTTGTTTTTGATGATACGCTCCTGTTTGATTTAGATAAATTTTCTGGTTATGACCGTATAGAAACTGGTACGCGGGCTAATGTTGGTGTTCAATATACATTACAGAATTACACTGGCGGTTATATGAGGGCTGTTTTTGGGCAGAGTTATCATCTTGATGGTGATAATGCTTATGCACTTGACTCTGATTCACAAATTAATAGATCCGGATTGCAAAGAGACGAATCTGATTTTGTTGGTGGCCTTTATCTTAAGCCAAATGATAATTTGACTTTGGTTGCTCAAAGTCGGTTTGATGATAAAGATTTTGACTTACAAAGACAGGACGTTTACGCAAGCTTTAGAACTGGTCCATTAAGTGGACAATTAAACTATGCTTTTGTTAAAGGTGAAGGTGATAAATCTGTTATCTCTGATGAACAAGAGATTTTAGCAAATGCTCGTTTGAAATTGACGCAATATTGGTCACTCATTGGTGGTATCAGATATGATATTGAAGATGACTTTAGAGTTTCTGACTATGTTGGTTTAGAATATTCTGATGAATGTTTTTCTCTATCAGTTTCATATAATGAATCATTTATTGATGACCGTGATGTTGATCCTGATCAATCTGTGAAAGTTTTCTTTACACTTAAACACCTTGGTACATTTGGAACCCAACAAAATGTTGGTCAATCTTCAAAATCTGGAAATTCTAGCAACTAACGTATTTTTCATTAAGTGTTTGCTTATCACTCTATGATTGCCATTGTGTAGACATTGTTTTGTAGATTAATTATCTTATGTTTACTTAATTTATTGTCAGTTAAGCTAGTGGCTGAACGAGCTATTTTATTTCTGGATTGATATGAGACCTTTTAATTTCCTAATTTTATCACTGTTAAGTTTTTGCTTTTTTTCTTCTGTTTCTTTTGCTGGCAATGCACATAAGATCAGAGTCTTGGTAGAAGATAGTCCTATTACTGATTTTCATATTAGCCAGAGAGTTAATCTTCATTTGATGTCGTCTGCTGAATTAACGAAGCGATTACGTGCTAAGATGAAGTCTAAATCCACTGAAAAACGGTGGCGTTCTTATATTCAGGAAGCCAGACCCACTAGCAAAGCTGAAGTTGTGAAATTGCAAAAACGTTTTGTCAAACGCTTACAGAGTGAAGCTAGACGGGGCTTAGCTTCCGGTTTGAAGAAGAAGGTTCTTGAAGAGCTAATCAATGAGAGATTGCAAATTAGCGTGGCAAAGCGACAAAATATTATTATTAGCGATACTGTTCTAGATGGACAGATTACGCGAATTGCGCAACGTAATAATAAAAAAGATAAGCCTGAAATTGCTAAGAAGAAATTTTATGCAACTCTAGCTTCTCGTGGTGTTGGTTCTTCTACATTTAGAGAAAGAATTAGAGCGTCTTTAGCATGGCAACAGTTGGTTCGCCGAAAGTTTGGACGTGATGTTTCTTTCTCAGACCGAGATGTTGAAAAGAAACTTGGTTTAAACCAGGAGCAACTCCAGAATAAGAAAATTCAATTAAGACTTGTTCAAATTATCCTTACTGTTGCTAGTCAGAAAGACCAATCACAAGTTGTGAAACAATATGTTGAGGCTGATGCTATTAGGAACCGTTTTAGCGGTTGTTCCAATATGAAGTCGCTTGTTGCACCTTATAAAAACGCGACTTATGTGAATTTGGGACGGAAGACTCTTGACCAACTGCCCTCTCCTATCAACATTATTTTAGGTGATATGAAAGCGGGCCAGATTACACCTCCCCAGCCGACGTCTAAAGGACTTGAGATGTATGCGGTTTGTGAGCGTAAATCTGTTGCTATTGATGATAGTAAACGGCGTAAGGCTCTTGGTGAAATGAGACAAAAGGCCTTTCAACTTCGTGCTAAGCGCTATATGAGTGATTTACGTCAAGATGCTCACATTGAGTACAGAAATTAATTCTCTAGCATTCGCTTTTCTATTTTTTTATTTAAAGATTGATTGACCTTTAGTCTGTCTCTTCACGTATTTTTGGTTATCATATTTCTATTTTTACTTCTCAACGTGAAATGAAATTCATTTATGAATAAGCAATTAGAAAAACCTCTTGTTGTCTCACTTGGTCAACCTGCTGGAATTGGTCCTGATGTTATCTTGCAAGCTTTTGCTGAGAGAAAGCAGCAGTCAATTCCTCCGTTTTACGTTCAAGGGTGCACTTGTGTATTAAAAGAGCGTGCAGAGGAACTTGGTTTAGAACTTGATATTCGAGATATTGAGAGTTCCGATAGTCAGACTGTTTTACAAGGTTTTTCATCTTATTTACCTGTTGTGCAATGTTTTAATTTAGAGACCGTTCGTGCGGGTCATCTATCTAAAAAACATGGCGCCTTTGTTATTGAGGCCATTAGAAGTTCCGTTCAAGATATTCATCAAGGCTTAGCTTGTGGCCTTGTTACCGCCCCTATTCATAAAGGAAGCTTATATGGTTCAGGTTTTACATTTCCTGGGCATACAGAATATTTAGGGGCTTTAGCTAAAGAGATTTACAATGTTGATTGTCAGCCTGTGATGATGTTGGCGTCAGATGAATTACGAGTGGTTCCAGTAACAATTCATGTGCCTTTAGCTGATGTTCCTTCTCTTTTGACTAAAGATTTGATTTACACAACAGTTGAGATTTTATCCAAGGATTTAACTGATCGATTTGGCCTTTTAAAACCAAACATTATTCTAACAGGACTTAATCCTCATGCTGGAGAAGATGGCACGATTGGACGGACCGAAATTGAAGTGATTGAACCGGCTGTTCAAGAACTCTGCGCGTCTGGTTTAAATGTTACAGGACCCTTTTCAGCTGACACATGTTTTCATCCAAGAGCAAGAGCGCAATATGATGCCGCGGTTACTATGTATCACGATCAGGGCTTAATTCCGATTAAAACCCTCAGTTTTGATGACGGGGTGAACGTGACATTAGGCCTCCCCTTTATCCGTACGTCACCAGATCATGGTACTGCACTTGAGATTGCTGGAACCGGGCAAGCTCGATCTGACAGTTTTATAGCTGCGGTTAAGATGGCTGCTGCCATGAGTTTTACTTCTACAAATGCAGGTAATGGGTGAAGGATATGGCTTTAGATGAATTGCCAGCTTTAAAAGATATTTTACTTGCGCATGATTTGCGCGCGAAAAAATCTCTTGGTCAAAATTTTTTACTTGATCTCAATATTACTAGAAAAATTGCTCGTCTTGCGAATGCGCGTGAAAATGCTTCTTTTGTTGAGGTTGGTCCCGGCCCCGGAGGTTTGACGCGTGGCCTTTTAATGGAAGGTGTTGATCGCTTACTTGTTATTGAGAGAGATGTACGTGTTTTGCCAATCTTAGAACAGATTGCCGTCTCTTCTTCTGGCAAAGTTGACATTGAGATTGGAGATGCTCTCGAGGTGGATTGGGCTGCAGAAAACTTAGGTTTTCCCTTGATTGATAATTTACCTGGTCCGTTAGAGATTGTTTCTAATTTACCTTATAATATTGGTACGGTTTTATTGACCAACTGGCTTGAAATGAAATGGCCTTTGCCGATCTCTTCTATGACTTTAATGTTTCAAGAAGAAGTAGCTGAACGTATTGTTGCTAAACCTGGCAGTAAAGCATATGGACGACTTAGTGTTTTAGCTAATTGGCGCTGTGAGACTGAGATTGTTTATCGATTGCCCAGAGACGCATTTACGCCACCTCCTAAAATTTCTTCAGCAGTTGTGCAACTGCGTCCGAAAGAGAAGCTTGAATATGCCCCCTCACCTTTGCTGTTTAGACAAGTTACTGCTGCTGCATTTGGACAACGGCGTAAAATGTTACGTGCAAGTTTGAAATCACTTTCAGAAGACATTGTCTCTCTTCTCACAAGTCTAGATATTGATCCAACAGCGCGTGCTGAAACACTTTATTGGCAAGATTATTGTCGTCTAGCACTTGCTTTAGAAGAAATTTCTTAAGTTATTCTAATAAATAGTTTTGCATTGTTTTTTTGATTAGCTTTGTATTTATGAAAAAAATTTCACTAAAAAAGCATACTTAATAATCTCGAAAAAACCATTTTTTACATTACATTGTGTCTAGGAATAATTCGTTCGTATTCATTGCTCCAGACTAACAGGCAAATCCTTGTTTTCAATTATTGGAGATAAGGCAGGCATCAAACCTCTATCCTCCTTAAATATTAGGTTGCGAAAATTACCAGAACTATTGACCTAAGTGTTCGTAAAATTCATGGACAGTTTTAAGGAAAGATTAGTCTGAGGCTGCTTGTTGGTAAGAGCGTAAAGAAAACAATATTAAGTTTAGAAAAAGCTATATAGGTCTATATGTTTAAGGCTAATACCATTTTAAATGAGTTAACATCCAGTACTAACTGCGAGTATCATTTTGTCATTGGCAGGAGTTGAATTTGATAATAATACATTAAAATTTTGATATTAGTGATAATAACCTACGCTATAAGCTAGAAATTGATGATTATAATCGGCGCTTAAAAATTATATCTTTTCAAAAAGGCTCTACCAATACAGATACGTTCAATAGAGTGAAGAGCTTCTTTTGGATTTTTACATTTTTTAATCCACCAATGTATGAAGAGGATATTAATTACCCATTAGAACATTGGGAGTTTAAGGAAAATATTGAGGCTACCTATAATAAAGAAAAAATATTATTTAACGAAGACTGTCATTTGAAATTATATTGGCTTTTTCATTTTGGATTGAATTAGATAGTTGTGGTCAAGAAACAGAATTCTTTGATTTTTACGCTATGTTTGATGAATTTGATCCTGAAGTTTTATGTGATCGATTGGATGATTATTACGACAAAAATAGTCTGTAAAAAGTTCAGATATCAATCTTATTTGACAAAGCTTAGGGTTACATTTTCCCACGAAAAGTAATGAACAAAATCCAAACTAAACATGCGACTTTTGATCTGTTTATGTTTACAGATGGTGGTTGTTTTTTTTATTCAACTTAGCTAATTTCGCGCTAAATTCTTCAATTAAAAGGAAATTCTATTATGGTTATGGTGGGACGAAAATTCCCTGAAGTGAGCACACCTGCTGTTCTCACTAATGGTGAAATTGTCGATCAGTTTAATGTACACGATTATGCCGAAAAATCTCATACGGTTGTGTTTTTCTATCCGCTTGATTTTACCTTTGTTTGCCCAACAGAGATTGTTACTTTCAATCATATGATGTCTGAATTTGAAAAGCGGAATGTCAAAGTGATCGCTGCTTCTGTGGATAGTGCGCATTGTCATGCGGCTTGGCGAAGAACTGAAATTAATGACGGCGGTATTGGCGAAGTGAACTTCCCGATGATTGCTGATATTAAACGCGAGCTTTCATCTGAGCTTGGTATTTTAGCTGAAGCGGGTGTTACTTATCGTGCGAGCTATTTGCTTGATGCTGAAGGTATTGTTCGTCATATGGTTGTTAATGACCTTCCACTTGGCCGTAATGTTGAAGAAATGATCCGGATGGTGGATGCGCTACAATTTACGGAACAACATGGTGAAGTTTGTCCTGCGAACTGGAAACAGGGACAAAAAGGCATGGAAGCAAATAGAGAATCAACAGCGGCTTATTTAAAAGATACTGCTGCTTAAGTTTATCTATATTTGATTGTTATTTTTAGGACTGCCCATAGTTAAATGGGCGGTCCTTTTTTAGTTCTGTTTCAGGCGTTCATTCTTTTGTTAGCCCTTCAGGTTGCCTACCAGCAACCGGACGAGCATCCGCGATTCTTTCTTGGCGCTTCAGATGGCTACAAGTATCCGCGCTATTATTCCATTTTGGTGGTCATGTTTCTGACAAACGCTGAGAGCCCCACGCGTCTTTCTCGTTTTAGTCTTTCAGCATTGAGTATGTTTTGCACTTCACCTAGGCTCTCATCGAGGTTTTCATTGATGATGACATAATCATATTCAGCCCAATGGCTGATTTGGTTCGCGGCCTCTTTCATGCGAGCGGCGACAATATGGTCTTCATCCTGGCCTCTCCGTTTTAAACGATCTTCGAGTATTTTTACTGATGGAGGTAGAATAAAAAGCCTGACAAGGTCTTTTCCGACCTTTTCATGGAGTTGCTGGGTTCCTTGCCAATCAATATCGAAAAGAACATCTTGTCCATTTTCTAATTTTTGCTCAACAGCTTTTCTAGGTGTTCCATAATAATTGCCAAATACTTCGGCCCATTCAAGGAGTTCATTGTGCTCTATGGCCTTATTAAACTCATCTTTGGTTACAAATAAATAGTCTTTGCCGTCAACTTCGCCTGGGCGTGCTTTCCTTGTTGTCATGGAAATTGACATATCGATGCTTAGGTCTTGCTCGATTAGTTTTGTGGCAATTGATGTTTTTCCGGCGCCTGAGGGAGATGAGAGAACATACATTAACCCTCTGCGCTCAATGTCTTTTGAATTATTGTATGTTTTATTCAATATTTTGTACCTGCTCTCGCAATTGATCTATAATGGTTTTTAATTCCAAACCAATATAAGTCAATTTTTTTACGCTTGCTTTCGAGCAGATAGTATTAGCTTCACGGTTAAATTCTTGACAAAGAAAGTCAAATCTTCGACCAACGGGATCATTTTTTTCTAATAGTTCTTCAGCCTGATCTACATGAGCTTTGATGCGATCTAGTTCTTCCGCGATATCTATGCGGGTTGCTATGATCATAGCTTCTTGATGCAGGCGGTTTTCATCGAGCTCTTGTATTTGTTGATCAATCAGATGGTTTATTGATTGTTTTAAGCGCTCTTTTATGGCTTCTGGTTTTCTCTCTTCTAACTTATCAGCTTCTTCGGTTAGCTTTTTAATAGTTGATAAGCGATCTTTAATGGTTTGCCCAAGTTTTACACCTTCATCTTTTCTGGCCTTTACAAGGTCATCAAGAGCTGCATTAAAACTTTTCATGATGCGGGCGTGCATCTCTTTGGTTTTGGCGTCAGATTCTTGCCGCTCAGATTCTTTTAAAATGTTGCGTGAGGTTAGCAGGCTCCCAAGATCTGGCATGGGGAGACCAGATATTTCAGAGGCTTGTTTTGCGGCTTTTAGAAGGTCGTTAAAGGCATTTGTATTCAGTTCTGTGGAACTTTCAGACTGATGCTTCTTTATGTTGAAATTAACAGTGATATTGCCGCGCGAGAGTTTGTTTGAGATCTGTTTTCTAAACTCGCCATCAAGGGCTTCCATGCCATTTGGCAGACGCACTCTCATGTCTAAGCCGCGTCCATTGACCGAACGTAATTCAATTATCCATTGAGCCTCTTCATTAGAGCCGGTTGCTCTTGAGAAGCCTGTCATACTTTTAAGCGGCATTATTAATCTCTATCCCTCTTTTTTATTATTAAAGAGTACCGCTGGAATAGAACTTACTCAACCCAAATTGGGTGGGTCAAAAGGTGGCAATTGGTAGACCTTTGGCTAATTTTTTGCGATTTTTTTTACTTTTTTTCAGGCAAAGGAATATTCACAAGATTTGCGATAACGGCGTTCTCTGATGAATTCTCATTTGATTCTGTCTGATTTTCTGTTTTTGGGACGTTTAAAGCGACAGCTTGCTCTTTATTTTCTTCTAAATTTTGGAAGATGTTTTCACTTGAACTGATTTTAGAGGCTTCTTGCTCTGGCTTATTTAGAGATGATTTATCGTTTTGTTTATTAGATGATTTGTTATCAGCATCAAGTTTTTTTGCTTCTTCTTCTGCTTTTTTCTTCTTTTCAGCTTCCAATTTTCGCTTTTTTTCAATTTGCCGCCAGTTGCGTACGTTGGATTGGTGTTGTTTTAGAGTTTTAGCAAAAATGTGGCCGCCTGTTCCATCTGCTACGAAGTAGATGTCTTCCGTTGCTTTTGGATTTAATACAGCTTTGATTGCAGCTCGCCCTGGGTTTGCGATCGGTGTGGGTGGTAGGCCATCAATTTGGTAGGTGTTATAAGGTGTGTGTCTATCAATTTCAGAACGGCGAATTCCGCGCCCTAGTTTACCAACCCCACCGACAATTCCGTAGATAATCGTTGGGTCTGATTGAAGGCGAATGCCTTGATTTAAACGGTTCATAAAGACACCAGCAATGTGAGGCCGCTCGCCTGCAATGCCTGTTTCTTTTTCAACGATCGAAGCAAGTGTTAGAGCTTCAGCTTTCGTTTTAATTGGCAGATCTGCTTGCCTGTCATTCCAGATTTTATCGATGAATTTTTCTTGGGCTGCTTGCATGCGTTTTATGAGTTCTGTGCGGTCCATTCCTCTGGTAAAACGATATGTGTCAGGAAGCATGCTGCCTTCAGCCGGTATTTCTGTTATTTCGCCAGTGAGGATAGTATTTGCATTCATACGGTCAACCAGTTGTTGACTGGTCATTCCTTCAGGGAATGGTAGTGAGTGCAGTATTGATTTACCCTCAAGAAGCCGGTCGATGACTTCACGCATTGAGGATTGTTTGGGAATTTCATACTCACCAGCTTTAAGTTTGTTTTGAACACCGAAATACATGACGGCCGCTTTAAACAATCTTTTATCAATGATGATATTTTTTCGCTCTAATCTGTTGGCGATGGCACTTAAGCCTTCACCTTTTGGAATGGCGATTACGTCTGAGTGTGGTAGAGGGCCTGGTTTGTCAAACATGTATTTTGCAAATGCAAATGAGGCCGCTAAGCCAACAAAGATCAGCACAAGCGTTGTTAAAGTTCCACTCATGAAGACAAGAGTTTGGTGGTATTCTCTTTTTTTACGGGAAATCACAGGGGGTTCTGATGCGCGCATTGGTTCCAAGGTTTCTGCTGGGCTGCGTGGCATTGTTCCATAACCACGGCGCCCTTGTTTTCTGGTCGTACTACGACCATTATTTGCACCTGAATTATCCCAATCAAAACCTTTGTTTACAGACATGACCTACTCTTAACTCTGTTAACGGGTATTGGACTGAAGGTTTCATATGACCTTCTAGATATGTTTCTGACAGCTTATTTAGCACAGATACCAGTTGTTTTGTAACAATGATTTTAGTGTGATTAATTTTTTAAACTGCCCGATGTAATATTCTATCCCATTTTGTTAGTCAGGACCAAAAATAAGTCTATTTTTCGACAATTTTAAATTTTGGCTTTAATTGGTTATTTTGAGGTGATTAATTCACGTCTTTGAAGATAAGTGAGGCGTTTGTTCCACCAAATCCAAAGGAATTACTCAAGGCAATATTAATTTCTTTTTCAACCGCTTTGTGAGCACAAAGGTTTATCTTTGTTTCAACTGAAGGGTTGTCGAGATTTAATGTTGGCGGTGCGATGTTTTTCTCAATGGCTTTGACAGAGAAGATGCTTTCAACAGCGCCAGCAGCGCCAAGGAGATGGCCAATTGCTGATTTTGTTGATGACATATGTAAATTGTCTGTTGCGCCTTCGAACAATCTTTCAACTGCGCGTAGCTCGATTTCATCACCCATAGGTGTTGATGTGCCATGAGCGTTTACATAATCAATATCACTTGCTTGAACGCCAGAGCGTTTAAGGGCGGCTTCCATACATCTAAAGGCACCTGAGCCATCTTCAGAGGGGGCTGTGATATGATAGGCGTCGCCAGATAGTCCATAGCCGATAACTTCAGCATAAATTTTAGCGCCGCGTGCTTTGGCTTTTTCATATTCTTCAAGAACGACAATGCCAGCACCTTCACCCATCACGAAACCGTCACGGTCTTGATCATAAGGGCGTGATCCTTTTTCAGGGGCATCATTAAAGTGTGTTGAGAGGGCTTTGCATGATGCAAAACCGGCAATAGCCAGACGGCAGAGTGGAGACTCAGAGCCACCAGCGACCATCATGTCTGCGTCATCTAAGGCGATGAGACGAGCTGCATCACCGATTGCGTGAGAGCCTGTTGAACAGGCAGTAACAACAGAACTGTTTGGACCTTTGAGATTGTGGCGAATAGAAACATGGCCTGACGCTAAATTAATCAGACGGCCAGGAATGAAAAATGGGCTCAGTCGGCGTGGGCCTTTTTCAGCAAACAACAGTGAAGCTGTTTCAATGCCTTGTAAGCCACCAATGCCGGAGCCGATTAACGTTCCGGCTCGGAAACTTTCTTCTTCTGAATTAGATTGCCAATTTGCATCTTTAATTGCTTCTTCAGCAGCTGCAATTGCGTAGGTGATAAAATCATCTACTTTGCGCTGGTCTTTGGCTGATAAATAATTATCTGGATTGTAAGTACCATTTTCGCCATCACCCCTTGGGATTGGGCAATAAATTTGACAGGCAAGATCAGAGGCATCGAATTGATCGATAGGTTTTGCACCATTTTCGCCTTTTATTAGTCTATCCCAACAATGATCAACACCGACACCTAGTGGCGATACCATTCCAAGCCCTGTGACAACGACACGTCGCATGACTGTCCTCCCTCTCATTATTGAAGATTGACCTTTAGCAATGATTTAAGACCATTTATATGGTGGCAATTTGTATTTATGCGCACCTATAAGAGGTATAGGCTCTCTTAATTTAAGAGGCATTACCTCTTTCTAACTAAGAGGTATAACCTCTATGCGCCTAATTAAAATTATAAGACTTAGAATTTTACTAAGGCTTAGAGTTTGGCGCGGTCTTTAATAAAGGCCCAAAGTTTTAAATTTTTTAGTTTTAAAAACAAAAATGAAAAAGGCGCCGAGCTTTTTTATTAAAGCTCGGGCCTTCATCAATCATGCTTAAATCTTAAGCAGAAGCTTGTTCTAGAAACTTAACAGCGTCACCAACAGTTTGGATTGTTTCAGCTGCATCGTCTGGAATTTCACATCCAAACTCTTCTTCAAAAGCCATAACAAGCTCAACTGTATCCAAGCTATCAGCGCCAAGATCATCGATAAAGCTCGCATTTTCGACAACTTTTTCGTCTTCTACACCTAGGTGCTCGATGACGATTTTTTTGACGCGTCCTGCAATGTCACTCATATTTCTGCCTCATGATTATTTATTTAAGGTCTTTGTATTTTAAAACCAAATGAGAACTGAATTTAATAAATCAAGTCCAGATTACCCTTTTGGTTTCGCTCATTTTCAAAAACTTCCAAATTCCAACTTATGAAACTTTAAGTTGGTTCAAAGTTTTTGAGATATTCCAGTAAATTGGTCTATAAAGATTGACTACTTTATAGCCCCCCCAAAATCAATTTAAATAATTTATTTAATGACGTTTCTATCCATTAGGCTAAATTTTCACCCCAAAGGATGTGCCATTTTTTATTATTTAGGCAATATTTTGAGTATTTATTATTGTTTCAGGTACTTTCGCTAGCACCATTTAAAATTTTGCGCAAGAGGGTGATTGGTTTTAAACCATCACCATTCCCCCATTAATGTGCAATGTTTGGCCTGTCATGTACTTTGCTTCGTCTGAACTTAAGTATAGTACAGCGGATGCAATGTCATCTGGATCACCAAATGTGCCTGTTGGAATGGCCTGGGCAATTTGTTCAACTTGTTTTTCGTTTAACTCATCTGTCATAGGTGTCTGGATAAAGCCTGGCGCAATACAGTTAACTGTAATGCCGCGTGGGGCAATTTCTCGAGCCAACGATTTTGACATGCCAACAAGGCCAGCTTTACTAGCTGAATAGTTTGGTTGGCCCGGGTTGCCAATAACACCACTGATAGATGCGATGTTTACAATGCGACCTGAGCGGTTTCTCATCATGCCGCGTAGTGCGCCGCGCATTAGTGTGAATGCAGCTGTTAGGTTAACGGCAATGACATCATCCCATTCTTCGTCTTTCATACGCATGAACAGATTATCTTTGGTGATGCCTGCATTATTTACAAGAATGTCTAATTTTCCGCCCAAAGCTTCTTCGGCTTGACCGACGAGAGCATTCACAGCGTCTCTGTCACTTAGGTTACAGGGAGTGATATGGACGCGGTCTGAGCCCAGTGTGCTAGCCACCTCTTCTAATTTCTCACGGCGTGTGCCGGAAATAGCAATTGTTGCGCCTTGATCGTGCAAAGTTTTAGCAATTGCTGCACCAATGCCACCTGAAGCACCGGTGACCAGAGCTGTTTTACCTGTTAAATCGAACATGTGGTTCTCACTTTACTATTTTAATACTTTTCATTTTTTCTTTGAAAGGCCACGTAATGATAAGTGGACTTTTAATAATTAGTTAGGCACCGAATGTCTCAGCTGAGCCTTTAATATCGTCTGGTGTGCCAATTGAGTTGGCTTCTAAACTGCGTTCAATGCGGCGCGCAAGACCAGTTAAGACGCGACCAGAGCCGATTTCATAGAGAGTTGTAATGCCATTAGCTGCCATGAATTCAACTGACTCTCTCCAGCGCACTTGTCCTGTTACCTGGTTAACTAACCCATCGCGGATTGCATCAGCGTCAGTGATTGCACTGGCCAAGGTGTTTGCAACGAGTGGTACGACCGGGTTGTTCATTTCTGTATTTGAAAGAGCATCTTTCATCGCGTCAGCTGCTGGTTGCATGAGTGAGCAATGGAATGGTGCGCTTACGTCCAAGAGCACCGCCCTACGTGCGCCAAATTCACTTGCAAGTTCAACGGCGCGTTCTACAGCAGCTCTGTGGCCGCTTAAAACGACTTGGCCTGGGGCATTATCATTTGCTGCGTTACAGACTTCAGTTGAGCCGTCTTCTGCAGCGCTTGCTTTTTCAGCTAATTTAATTGCCTCTGGTAGATCAAGACCTAAGAGTGCTGCCATTGCGCCTTCATTAACAGGCACAGCCGCTTGCATTGATTTACCGCGAATTCGCAAGAGTTGAGCTGTATCAGTTAATGAGAAGGTACCAGCTGCTGCGAGCGCTGAATATTCTCCTAATGAGTGACCGGCTACATATTTAACTTTTGATGCTAAATCCAGTCCAAATTCACTTTCCAGGCAGCGCATGACTGCAATAGAGACGGCCATAAGGGCTGGTTGGGCGTTTTCGGTTAGTGTTAGCTCGTTAGCAGGGCCTTCCCACATGATTTTTGTGAGGCTTTTGCCTAATGCATCGTCAACTTCGTTAAAGACATCACGGGCAATCTGAAATTCATCAGCTAAATCTTTACCCATGCCAACTTGTTGGCTTCCTTGCCCTGGAAATGTGAATGCTATGGACATATTATTCCTACCATTTTAAGTTCGACTAAATTTAATTTTGCTCTATTAATCGTCTCTACACCTAAAAAGCAAGTGATAGTTGATGTCTGTTTGATGAAATCCAGCTAAAATACGGCTTGGTTTTGGCATCTTTGTGCAAAATTCCTTTGCTTTTTCAGATTTTTTCTCATATACAACCTTTTTTGAACCAGTACAGTTGAAGGCTGAACTTTTAAGTTTTCTTATTAGGTGTCTTCACTCCATACGAGTTTGGATCTTTTAGATGCACTTCAGATGTGTTTTTTGTGCTTCAGATGCCCACAAAGCATCCGCAAAATAGCATCCGTGCAAGGGCCTTTCACAGGGCTCGTCGAAGGCTATGCATTGGACTGGTTCATGTCATATAAAACAGAAAGGCTCTTTCATGCCACTTTATGAGCATGTTCTCCTTGGTCGTCAGGAGCTTTCAACAGCGCAAGTTGATACGTTGATTGAAGAATTGAAGACGATCCTTGAAAAAGGTAATGGTAAAATCCTCAAGAATGAATATTGGGGCATTAAACCTATTTCTTACAAAATTAAGAAAAACCGTAAAGCACACTACACATTGCTTAACATTGATGCTGAACCAGCTGCTATTGCAGAAATGGAGCGTCAAATGAGCATTTCGACTGATGTGCTACGTTTTATGACTATTCGTGTTGATGAACATGATGAAAATCCATCTCCAATGATGCGTAAAAATGATCGTGATGATCGCCGTCCTCGTGGACGTGGTGATGATCGCGGTGATCGTGGTGATTTCAGAGGAAGGTCATAAAAGATGCAAAATATAGCTCAATTACCAGTGCGCCGTCCTTTTCATCGTCGCCGAAAAACTTGTCCATTTTCAGGAGAGAGTGCTCCGAAAATTGATTATAAAGATGTGAAATTACTTCAACGCTTTATTTCAGAGCGCGGCAAGATTGTTCCATCTCGGATTACAGCTGTATCTGCTAAGAAACAACGCGAGCTTGCAAAAGCTATCAAGCGTGCACGTTTTCTTGGTTTGATTCCTTATGTAATCAGCTAAATGCAATTAGCTAATCAGCTTGATTAGATAGATTATTGACTGACCCAATTTTATAAGTTGGGTCAGTCTAAAAACTTTTCTTTTGAAGAGTTTAGTTGAGCCGCACTTTTGGATTTATCATCCCGATTTATTGGCTCTAACCGCGAAAGCGGGACAGCGAATGTAAGAGTAATGGTTTTAACTTGCTCTTTTTTCTCATTCACTACTCCCCCTTTCATAATTCAAAAATTTAGAAAGCTCACTCGTGAGTGAATTGAGAGACTGTTATGAAAGTTATTCTACTTGAACGTATTCGTAAATTAGGCCAAATGGGTGAAACTGTTACTGTTAAAGACGGTTTTGCACGTAACTTCCTTCTTCCGCAAGGCAAGGCTCTTCGGGCGAATGAAAAAAACCAAGCTCATTTTGATACCCAACGTGCTGAACTTGAAGCTCGTAACCTTGAGCTAAAAGGTGAAGCTAGCAAGGTTGGTGAAAAAATTGCTGGTGAAACATTTATTGCTATTCGTCAAGCTGGTGACACTGGTCAACTTTATGGCTCTGTTAGCTCTAGAGATATTGCTGATACGATTTGTGAAAATGGTATTCAGGTTGATCGTAACCAGATCTTATTGAACCGCCCTATTAAAGTTCTTGGTGTGCATGAAGTGCTTGTTAGCCTTCACCCGGAAGTTGAAGTTAATGTTAACATCAATGTTGCCCGCACAGAAGAAGAAGCTGAACGTCAGGCTCGCGGCGAAGATGTGACACTAGAAGTTGAAGAAGAAGAAGAAACTCTCTCAGCTGAAGATGTGTTCGAAGAAGGCGCAGAGCCGACTGAAGATGATGACGCTTCTGAAGATGGTGAAACTGAAGAGGCTTCAGCTGATGCTACTGATGAGAGCGAAGACAAAGATGCCTAGGGGCTAGCTCCTTATTTAAAGAACTTTTTTCTCTTTATTTAAAAAGGTGATTGTGGTTCTTTTCAATCTTTCGTTTATAAGGAGGTCATTCAATGAATGGCCTCTTTTTTTTACGTTTAAATCAGGAATGAGTTAGCTGCTATGAACAATACTGATACAAAACACTCTTTCATCAAAGAGACTTATGAGCTTGAAGATCTTCTTGCCATTATGACTCAGTTGCGGAACCCGGATGGTGGGTGTCCTTGGGATTTGAAACAGGACTTTAAATCTATCTCTTCCTATACAATTGAAGAGGCTTATGAAGTTGTTGATGCAATTGATCGTGGTGATAAGGATGACCTTTGCGATGAGCTCGGAGACCTTCTTTTTCAAGTAGTTTATTATGCTCAGATGGCATCTGAAGAAGAGAGTTTTGAATTTCAGCATGTGATCCAGGCTATTTGTGAAAAGTTAGTTCGCCGGCACCCACATGTTTTTGGTGATGATGACCTTAAGAGTGATTTGGAAATAAAGGGTATGTGGGAGCGGATTAAGCTCCAAGAAAAGTCTTTGAAGGGGGATAAGATTAGTGGTGTCCCCTCCTCTATTCTAGATGACGTGCCTGTTGGATTACCAGCACTTAGCCGTGCTGTGAAGTTGCAAAATAAAGCTGCAAAAGTTGGGTTTGACTGGCCGGATGCCTCGTTTGTTTTTGACAAAATTGAAGAAGAATTTAATGAAGTCAAAGAGGCTTTTGATGATGCGCAGAAGGACAAGACAGATGCAGGGCTGTCTACGAAATCTCAAGAAAAATTAACTGAAGAAATTGGTGATTTATTATTTGTCATCACAAATTTAGCTCGGCATTTAAAGATCGAGCCAGAGCATGCGGCACGTAGTGCGAATAATAAGTTTTGTTCTCGGTTTTTCTATATTGAAAAAGAACTTCAAGCGCGCGGTGTTTCATTTGATGATGCGAGCCTTGAGGAGATGGACGCACTTTGGGATGAAGCCAAGCTACATGAATGATTTTTGTGTTCAGAGGTGCCTGTTCTTTTTTGTGATATTTAAAGCTGAGTGATTGGTTTGTGTTCGCTTGGTTTTAAATTAATGATCTCGCCGATATTTTTTGGATCTAGCAAAAATGAAAGCATCATTTCCCGCTCTTTGGCACGAGCTAATTTTACTTTTTTCAGAAGCAGTGCTAGTGCGCACTTTGCATAGGCTTCTAGTCCTTCAGTTGAAGTTGAACTCGGTTTTAAGCCTAGGTATCGTCTCATAAAACCATTGGCATAATACACGCCGTATTTTCTCTTGGCTTGAGGAGTGAAATATTCGGCGACAACGGATACATTTAGACCATCTAAATTGTCGACTTTATGCGGCCCGTTTTGAGGCCATGTGCAAGATATACCTGGTTCTAGATCAATTACGGATGCAAATTTATCCCAATCTTTTTCATAGTGAATTTCTTCTTCTGTTTCTCTTAAAATGACGGCCTCTAATGTTTCATCTGGGAGCACTGTTTTGTCTTTTTCATCCCAAAGGAAAAAACGCTTTTTTCCACGGACATGCCAATGATGAATGATTGGAATGTCAGTGTGATAGAGAACACTGGCATTAGGCGAAGAAATTAATATATGAGTTTGTGAGCGGTCGGATTTGACATGGGGAGTAACGTCTGCGACTTCTCCAAAGGCTTGTTCCATCACTTCGTGATGCTCTGGTGAAAAGGTTTCGATGCCACGCAAACATAGCCACAATTGTCCGTGTTTGATGGCTTCTATAACCTCTTTACCAGAAAGACCATTAAAATCACCATTTCGCCAGATCATTTTTTTTCCTTCCACATTCATGTGGGTGATCATGTAAAATTCTCTGGGTGTCTTATCTATTAGCTCGGCTAATTTATCATCGTCAAAAAGCCCCGTTTCTTTAAGGTGGTGATTGAATTTAACAAGTCCGGTACCGTATTCCTGGCCTTGTTCATGGGTTAAATCAATCAACTTATTCATCAGAAACAATCCTTTTGGTAAAGAAACTCATGTTTACATTTTTTCGAGAAAGGTCAGTCAGGGGGGCTGACTTTTCTCGAACAATCGCTAGAACAGTGGAATGTATTTATCTGATTTTTGGAATTTTGGCTTTGATTTAAGTCATGCTTGTTTGGTTAACGAATTGTAATTGTTGATTAATTCATTTAGTTCTGATTTTAATTCCTGATTGCTTAACTCGTTCTTTTCTAGATCAAAATTATCATAAAAACTTGGGATAGAGAGGCTTGCTTGAAGATTTGCTCCAAAGAATGGAGCTGATGTTACAGCTGTGTTTAGCACGCTCTTGGCACCGCCTGGCCCTGGTGAGGTTGATAGAAAAATCATAGGTTTGTTGTGAAAGAATTTTTGTTCAATTCGTGAAGCCCAATCAAATAAGTTCTTATAGGCGGCCGTATAGGTGCCGTTATGCTCCGCAAATGAAATGATGACCAGATCACTCGACGAGATTTCATTTATGAAGTTTTGAGCGGTTTCAGATTTTCCTATTTCTTTTTCTGTATCTTCATTGAAAATGGGATTGTCATAATCATTTAAATCTAGAATGTTGATTTCTGCTGCTTCGGTTAGGTTAGCTGCGTAAGTTGCTAAGGCTTTATTGATTGAGTTTTTGCTTGTGCTTGCGCCAAATGCTGTGACTTTCATCGCTATATCTCCTACTTAGTTGTTTGACTGTATGATGATGAGGTTGGTTTTTTCTATTGCAGTTAGCTCTAGCTGTTCTCCTTCGATCAGATCATCTGTTTTTACAGAGAGACCATTTGCTTGTGCTTTGCCGTTTGTAATGAGGGCAATGAATTTACCATTGAGAGAAATACTTTCACCATCACTCAATCCACCTACTTTACAAGTCATATTACTATCAAAGCGTTCGGGATCATTACCACCTAAGACAGTGATTAAGTTATTTTCATCGAGTTTAAATTCTTGATAGGCAGGTGTTAGGTCTTTGGTTGGTGGGCGAAACCAAATTTGGATGATTTCTGCTTTGTTGTCGTCTAAATTGAACTCTGAGTGTTCAATGCCTGAGCCGGCTCTTTGAACTTGGACACCTGGCCCTTCAATGACTGTTCCATCACCTAATGATCCTTTGTGACCAATCCTGCCGTTTAGGACGACACTGACAATGTCGACATTGTTATGAGGATGCATTGGTGCTCCGTCATTTGGCTTGAAATGACCATTTGCGAGATAAAGAAAGTCTTCAAAGCCATGAGAAATGTCTTTGCGGGTTGTTGCGTCTTGCCACATATCAGGGTTCATAACCATTCTTGTTTCTATTATCCCGGCAAAGCCACCTTCTGGAAGATCTGATTTTGCTATGATGTTTAATGGTTTCTGGCTCATGATGTGTTCCTCTTTGATTGTTTTCTGGTATTTTCAAAAGATATAACTCATGCTACTTTGGAATATAAGGTATCTATTATGAATAGAATGTATTCCAAATAGGAATGATGTTTTGGATAAATTACAATCAATGAAGGCTTATGTACGTGTTGTTGAGACAGGGAGTTTCTCTTCAACAGCTGCTGAGTTTAACACGACACAAGCCACGATAAGTAAACGAGTTTCTGCTCTTGAAGGGGCTTTAGGAGCCCAGTTACTTATTAGGGGAAGCCGTGAGCATAAATTGACTGAAGCTGGCCGGAGTTATTATGAGCGTGCTAGCTTTATTTTAAATGAACTTGATGAAGCGGAAAGTGAAGCTGTGGGCGGTGTTAAATCTCCCAAGGGTTTTTTGAGAGTTTCTGCTCCCTTAATGATGGGAAGTTTGTTTTTATCTCCCCTTGTTCCGAGGTTTTTGGATTTATACCCGGATATTTCTCTTGAGCTATTACTGAGCGAGAGAAAGGTTGATTTGGTTGCGGACGGTGTTGATGTTGCTATTCGAATTGGTCAACTGAGTGATAGCTCTATGATTGCCAGGTTATTGGGGCAAGATGAGCTTATAATTGTGGCGTCTCCTCAGTATTTATCTAAGCATTCAGAGCCGAACGAATTGAAAGATTTAGAGGGGCATAATTGTATGATTTATAGTCTCTCACCGGATCTGAATAGATGGTCTTTTTCAGAGCCAGTGCCTGGTGTTTCTCAACAAGTACAGGGGAATTTTCAATGTGATAATGCAACTGGATTATTAGACATGCTCTTAGCTGATGCTGGTATTGCTTTGATGCCTCGTTGGTTTGTGATGCCCTATATAGAAACGGGAGAACTTGTGCATCTTCTACCCGCTTATAAGAAGAAAATGCCTATTCATGCGGTTTATGTTCAGAACCGTTTTGTCTCAACGAAACTGAAATGTTTTCTTGATTTTTTAACCGGGGCAATGAAAAAGGAAGCGCATTTGTAAGGTTGTAAAATATGACTGTTATGAAAAACACAAGAGAGTTGGTTTCTTAGATAAGGAATGGTATGAGGCAAGTGCAACGCAGAAGAGATATTATGCTTTTATTTTTTATAGATTATCCATTTACCATTTTGCCGAATGAGCGGCTTATTAAATAAAGGCCTTGGCGCAACTTGGTAATCTTTTTTTGCAAACTTAGCTGCTTCAGCTAAACCCTTTTTATCTTTAGACCCGGTTATAATGATTTGATCTCTTGCTGGAATATAAACGACGAAATCTCCTTTTACGGGGAATTTTTTTTATTCCAGATGTCATCAAGAAAAAATAGAGATGCTTCAAATGTTCCGCCAGCTGTCACGGCGAAAAGCCCTTCTTTTCCTTGACGTTTCATTCCATTAGAAACAATTCTATTTAAGTTTTTAGTTTGTACTTAGCATTTTTTCTAAGCGGCCTGCGAGGCGTTTGGGGAGTGTAACTGAATATTCAGTTTCTCCTGAATTATTAGTCTCGCCTTGTTTGACTTGTCCATTTTCGTAAAGCCAATTGACGATCATGCCCTCTGTTGCTTTTAACTTTAACTCTAAGCTGATCTCATGTTCTTCGAGTTGTTTGTCAAGCGCTTCCAGAAGTTGATCTAGCCCCTCTCCTGTTTTGGCTGAGATGAGAAAGGGGGGTGTGTCATCACACTGTGTAACTGTTGATGATGGTGCTTCTTCTATGAAGTTCTCGTCTATGAAATTTTCGCCTGTCTCTATATCAGTCTCTTCATTCATTTGTGGAATTTGATCGATTTTATTCCACACTTCAAAAATGGGTGCGCTATCTTCTTCTTCTTTAATGCCCAATTCTTTTAAGATTTTAATGACGTCTACCCGCTGTTGATCTCTGCTGGGGTTAGAGGCGTCTTGCACGTGAAGAATGATGTTGGCCTCAAGAACTTCTTCCAAGGTTGCTCTGAAGGCTGCAACGAGTTGCGTTGGCAGGTTTGAGACAAACCCCACTGTGTCGGACATAATGACTTTTGCGCCGGATGGTAGAAGGATCGAGCGCATAGTTGGATCTAGTGTGGCAAAGAGCTGATCTTTTGCCATAACATCCGCGCCGGTTAAGCGGTTAAAGAGTGTTGATTTGCCTGCGTTTGTATATCCAACAAGAGCGATGATGGGATATGGGATTTGTTTTCGTTTTTTGCGGTGTAAATCTCTGGTTTTTTTGACCTTCTCCAGCTCTTTCGTAAGGCTCATTATTCTGGTTTGGAGTTGGCGTTTGTCAGCTTCTAACTGAGTTTCACCTGGGCCGCCCATGAAGCCTTGACCACCTCTTTGTCGCTCTAGGTGTGTCCAGGAGCGAACAAGGCGAGATTTTTGGTAATTAAGGTGAGCTAGATCAACTTGTAAACGTCCTTCTCTTGTGGCGGCACGGCGGCCAAAGATTTCAAGAATGAGACCTGTACGATCGAGGATTTTTACATCCCATTCTCTTTCCAAATTCCTTTGTTGTCCTGGGCTCAGGCTGTGATCAACGACTACGAGTTCTGAGTGATTGTCATGGATGATTTGTTTTAGTTCTTCGACCTTACCTTGGCCGAACAGAGTAGCTGAGCGGATGGTCTCCAACGGGACTGCAATTGATGCATTGACTTCAAGGTCAATGGCTTCTGCAAGACCCAGCGCTTCTTCCATCCGATCATCAATGGGTCTTGGATCAAGTTCTGCCGATTTTGATTTGGATTTTTTATTATCGTAAGGGGCGAGCAATGTTGTTTGTACAGCTGGTTCGTCTTCGATTTGAAATTGAACCGTTTGATTGTTTTGTCCCTTTTTTTTAGAACCTTGGTTTTTAGATTGGGGACTTTTGTTCTCTTTTGTGCTGGTTATTTTATTGCTCGCTTATAAGTGAGGATCTTACCTTTTGAGGTTTGATCATATAAAAGATTGGTTTGTATTTATGCAGATTAAATTTAAGCATATGATTGAGGATTGACCAAATAAAATCCACCGCCGCAAAACTTAAGTTTCTGTTCTTAAGTTAAGGGCTTTAGTAATGGCCATTTTGTATTGACCTGTATATTTGTCTTTTGGCCTTTTAAATGGTGGCCTCTTTAAATGCGAAGAAACTGCTATTCGTTCGTTTCTTCAGCTGTTGGTTCGCCTTCAAACATTTGAACAGGCTGACCTGGCATTATGGTTGAAATGGCGTGTTTATAGACCAGTTGAGAATGACCGTCTCTGCGTAAGAGTACACAAAAATTGTCAAACCATGTGACCACACCTTGCAGTTTTATTCCATTCACTAAGAAAATAGTAAGTGGAGTTTTGCTTTTTCTCACATTGTTTAAGAATGCGTCCTGTAGATTTTGATTTTTATCGTTAGCCATGTTTTTTTCCGTTATTTTGTTGTGGCAATTACTTTAGGAACACAGAATATTAATTTGATTTAAATTTCTTTGTCCATTTTTATTATTCAAACTACTTTTGTTTAAACTCATTTCTTTATGTTTATTATTCAAAACTTATATTCAAATCATTAGCTTAGTATCTTTGATGTTTGCGATTTTAAAAGCCTTCACAGAGATTTTTTCTGTGAATTTAGCCTTGCTTAATAGGATATTTGGGCAAATTCATGGAATATTTCTCTTAATTTTAAAGAAATTGGTCCTGATTTGCCGTCATTCACAGGTTTTTCGTCAATCTGGGTGACTGGCATAACTAAATTTGTGGCCGCTGTTATGAAGGCTTCTTTTGCCTCTTTTGCTTCTTCAATTTTGAAGGGGCGTTCTATATAGCTCAGATCTAGCTCTTTTGTTAGTCTAATTACTCCTTCGCGCGTTATTCCTTTTAATATGGATTGGTTTGCTGGATGTGTGATTAGGTCGCCCTGCTTCGTTACAATCCATGCATTGCTTGCTGCGCCTTCTGTGATGATATTATCTTCATTATATAACCAGGCTTCTTCAGCGCCTTGCTCAATGGCGGTTTGACGAGCTAATACACTTGCCAGAAGTCCGGTGGTTTTAATATCAGGCCGCTTCCATCTTAAATCGGGATGGGTGATGACTTTAATTCCTTTTTTTGATTTTTCATCAAGTTTTAGCGGGTTTTTAGAGCGAGCTGATATGATAAGGGTTGCTGGTGTTTCATTTACACTTGGGAAAATGAAATCTCTTGGAGCGCAACCTCTTGAAATTTGGATATAGACATAGCCATTTTTAACTCTGTTTCGGCGAACCGTTTCTCTTATGATGAACGGAATGGTTCTCAGTGAGAAATCTGTGACTAGTCTTATTTCATTTAAGGAGCGTTCCAGTCTTTCTAGATGTGCCTTTTGATCAACGAGCTTGCCTGCTTTTACTTCAACGACTTCATAAACAGCGTCTGCGAAGAGGGTTGCTCTGTCTTCTACGTGAAGCAGTGCCTTGTTAAAGGATTGATAGCAACCATTGACGTAAATTGTTCTAGTCATTCTTATTGTTCCTTCAGTTGCGATTTTTTAATGGACCTTCGGTTTTCCCACTAGAAGCCGGTCCAGCAACCGTCATTATTCTTTCTCACAGTTATTCCAAGCGCTTTCTTGGCCCTTCAGATGCCCACCAACATCCGTACTAGCGCTTGGGCCTCCGAAGGGCGGCATCTTGTGCGATCATCTTATCTGTGCTCGCACAAGCTCCGCTCAGGCTGACCTTGTGCACCGGGCAGCAAAGCTGCCATGTCCTTCAGCCTTAGTCTTGTTGCTGGTGGGCAACTAAAGGACAAAAAGGCTGAACTCCTTCTTTGTATAGTTAGTATTAAAAAACATTCATTCCTAAGCTTGTCCTAGATTAATGCCTCCAGAAGGAGATATTGAAGAGGCTTATTATGATCAGTATTTCTAGTCTACCTATGATCATTCCGATGATCATGGCGATTTTTGCTGTTTTGGCGATTTCAATTAACGGGATGGTCTCTGTTAGGTGAACAAATGACATTTGTTGATAGCATGCCCCGCAATTCGATATAACGCCTGTGGCTGCAAAGAAAGCTTCTTCTAATCCCATACCGTGAAATGATAGAATGGCAGCTAGCAGAGAGATAACCAATATGGTTAAACCAAAGGTCACCCAAACCGTTGAGATGAACAGGTGGTCTTTATTTTCATTGCTTAAATAGAGCGGGCGGACTTCATGGGGATAGATTAGTGAACGAAGCTCTCTATTTGATTGACGGAACATCATTATAATTCGTGTGAATTTAACACCGCCAGCTGTTGAGAGAACGCCTCCACCGATTAACATTAAGATGATGGCTATGGCTGGAGAGATGTGCTCGAAGCTATATGTGCTTGCGGCAAAGCCTGTTGTGGAAATTAGGGAGACAGCGTTCATGAGTGCTGTTGTTGTTTCTTTGGTTATAGCGGAGAACTCTCGTCCGTCATCGAAGGTTAGTTTAAGCAAGACCATAACCAGAGTTAGCGCTAGCATTGAGCCACCAACCCATAAAGGCTCACTAAACTTTCTTAAGTTTGACCATTCCTGTTTGACAAGATAACTGACCCAGAGAATACTCACGCTGCCGAGAAACATAAAGATGCTCATGATCCATAAGATGTTGATGTTTCCATATGTAGAGAGAGCTCCATCTCTTGGCATAAAGCCGCCCGTTGAGACCGTTGAGAGCGTTAGGCAAATGGCATCAAAAATAGGAATTCCGGTTAAGAACAGAGCGAATAATAAAGTAACGCTTAAGCCTAAATAGACAGGTAAGATCAACCTAAGAGTTGTGAAGAGGTGTAACTTTTCGTCATTTGGTGAACTTGATGTTTTGTATATTTCTTTTGTCACCCGCTCGGCGCCCATGAAGCGGACAAGAGCGTAGGTGATTGTAAAGAGGGTCATGAAGCCCCCTACCCACTGCAGCTGTGCGCGCCAATAGATAATCGATTGAGGCAAATGGGATATTTGCTCAATAAGTGTTGCCCCTGTTGTGGTGAGGCCTGAAGTTGCTTCAAATATAGCGTTCAGTCGGCTTGGAATGGCGTTTGATGCTTCAAAGGGGATAGCACTTATTAGGCAAAAGGTTGTCCAAAGACCAATTACCAGTACAATTTTTTCTCTGCGAGACACTTCGATCTCGCGTCCTTTTAGCGCGATGATAAGGGAACCACCAAAGAAGCCCGATGCGAGGCCGGTTACTAAAAATGCCGCTAATGGTAAAGACTCGTTGTTTGCAAGCGCTATGATGAGTGGGGGGATTACTGTTAACGAAAAGAGTGCTAACCCCCATCCATATATGTATCCTAGAGCATGGCCGTTCATTTGTTATCCATGAGGTTTTTAAGAAATATTTGACCAGCAGTTTACAGCGCCCAATTGGGACTGTCTCCTTTTAAAAATATTCAAGACTAACTCTAAATAGATGCTCAACCTGGCGAACACTTTCTGTGAGAGCAAAAATAATAATTCTGTCGTTGGCGATGATTTCTGTTTCACCATTTGGAATAATTATTTCCCCTTTACGGTGTATAGCACCGATGCGGATGCCATGAGGCAGTTGCATTTCTTTTAATGGTACACCAATTAATGGGGATGTTTCGAGCGCTTCTGCCTCGATGACTTCACCTGTTCCATTGTGCACGGAGTGAACGCCCCTGATGCGCCCTCTTCTTACATGCTGTAGAATTTTCGATACGGTTATAGCTCTTGGGTTGATGCTATCGCCAATATTCAGTGAGCGAACGAGAGGCATGTAGGACATGTTGTTAACAAGGCATAAATTTCTCTCACAGCCTAAACGTCTTGCTAGTACGGAAGAGAGTATATTGACTTGATCATCATTTGTGACAGCGATTAATGTATCTGCTGACGTTACATCTGCTTCTTTTAATATTTCTTCATTGAGCGCGCTACCGTTTAGCACTACGGTTCTGTCGAGTTTTTCAGCGATTTGGATGGCTCTGCTTCTTTCAAGCTCCACTATTTTTGCGCGTCTGTTACTTGTGCTTTCTTCAAGTTTTTTACCAACGTAAAGACCTATGTTACCACCGCCTGCGATAATGACACGTTGTGCTGTTTTTTCGGTGTGTCCAAAGATTTTTAAAGTTCTTTGCACTTCAGTTGTTTTGGCAACTAGATAAACGTCGTCTCCTGGTAGAAGCGCATCATCACTTGAGGGGACAAATAACTTTCCATTTCGAGTGCCTGCAACCACTAAGGCTTTTAGGTCTGGGAACAGTTCTGTTAGCTGGCGCAGGGGGGTGTTGATGATTGGGCACTCTTCTGTGCAACTCACTCCTATGAAGGTAATGTCTCCTTCAGCAAAATTCACTGTTTCAAATGCACCAGGTAGCCCCAAGCGGCGCATAACCATATCGCCAACTTCAATCTCAGGAGAGATAATCACGTCAATTGGCATATGATTTCTGGTGAACAAATCTTGCCAATGAGGCTCTAGGTATGTTTGTGCTCGGATACGTGCGATTTTTGTCGGAATGCCAAAGAGTGAATGGGCTACCTGACAAGCAACCATATTCACTTCATCATAAAGTGTGACGGCAATAATCATGTCGGCGTCTTTGGCACCAACTTCATCGAGTGTCACCGGATGGGCGCCGTGGCCTAAATATCCTCGAACATCAAGGGTGTCATTAACTCTTTGTACCAGTTCGGGAGAGTTGTCGATTACGGCGACATCGTTGTTTTCAGCTGCTAACCGCTCTGCGATGCCATAACCGACTTGACCTGCGCCACATATTATTACTTTCATTTTGGCCTTGTTGTTTGTTCTTTTAGTTTGTTTCTGCTTTTGCCGTTTGTCGTTCAGACGAATTAACACCTAAAGCGCGTAATTTTCTATGTAATGCTGAGCGTTCCATTCCAACAAACTCAGCGGTTCTTGAAATGTTACCACCAAATCGGTTGATTTGGGCCATTAAATATTCACGCTCGAAAATTTCTCTGGCTTCTCTTAATGGTAGAGACATGAAATGCTCACCGTTATTTCCGCTTGAGGCGAAGCCAGCTGAATTTCCTGCATCATCAGGAAGCATGTCAGCGCTTACAACTGCGCTTGCTTCACCATCTGTGAGGATCATGACCCGCTCGACCATGTTACGCAATTGGCGAACATTACCTGGCCATTCATTTGTTTGTAAAATCGCCATGGCATCATCACCAATGCGTCTCACGGGGAGACCAGATGAAATCGAAATTTGATTCATAAAGAAATCAACAAGACATGGGATGTCTTCTCTTCTTTCCGCTAAGCCAGGTACTTTAATCGGCACGACTGATAGACGATGATAGAGGTCTTCTCTGAAATTTCCACCCTGCATTTCTTTGTTTAAGTCTTTACTGGTTGAAGACATAATACGTACATCAACTTCAACTTTTCTGTCACCACGCAATCGTTGGAATTTTTGCTCAACTAAAACTCGCAAGATCTTACCTTGTGTTTCCATTGGCATATCAGCGACTTCATCAACGAACAAAGTACCACCATGAGCTTCTTCTAATGCACCGACTTTGCGAGCAAAACCGCCCTCGCCTTCGATGCCAAACAATTCTTCTTCCATACGTTCAGGTGCCATAACAGCCGCGTTAATGACAACGAATGGGCCTGTGGGTCTTAGAGATTTTTCATGCATCACACGAGCAGCTAATTCTTTGCCGCAACCAGAGGGGCCTGTGAACATGACACGGCTGTTAGTAGGTGCCACTTTTTCAATTTTTTGGTTTAGTGACGTCATTGAGGCAGAGAGACCAACCAGTTCAGTGCTTTGTGGGTTTTTCTCTTTTAGTTCTTTATTTTCTCTGCGCAATTTTGAGGCTTCAAGAGCTCTTGCTGTTATGAGAAGCAAGCGATCTGCTTTGAAAGGCTTTTCAACATAATCATAAGCGCCAAGTTTAATCGCGGTAACTGCTGTTTCAACATTACCATGACCTGAAATGATTACGATGGGCAAATCAGGATGACGTTTTTTTACCTGATTTAGAACTTCGAGACCATCCATACGGCTGCCCTGCAGCCAGATGTCTAAAATAACTAAATGCGGTTTTCTTTCCTCAACAGCAGCTAATGCTTCATCGCTGTTTTTGGCAAGGCGTGTGCTGTGCCCCTCATCTTCTAGAATTCCCGAAATGAGGTCTCGGATATCTGCTTCATCGTCGACAATCAGAATGTCTGAAATCATGTCATAGCCCTATTAACAAAAGTGGTATTACAATTTTAGTTATTAAAAATTCAAAATTTAAATTCGTTTTTACTTATGCAGCGTTTGATTTTTCTTTTTTTTGATCAGCAGGTGTCTTCAAAGGAATAACCAAACTGATTTTAGCTCCATGTTTTCTTTTTGCAGTTACTGGTGCATCTGCTAATCGTAGAGAGCCTCCGTGCTGCTCAGTAATTCTTTGTACAATGGCTAGTCCAAGCCCTGTACCTTTGGTTCTGGTGGTCATATATGGCTCGGTTAATCTGTTGCGATTATTTTTTGGAAGACCGCACCCATTATCAAGTACGTCGATATAAACAGTTTGGTTTTTGATCCGAACACATGTTTCTATCTCACCTTTAACATCTATGCCGTTTTCTTGTGCTGTTTCAATTGCTTCACTGGCATTTTTCACCAAGTTCGTCACGGCCTGATTAATTAGTCGGCGGTCAAAATAAGCAATGACAGCTTCTTTGGGAACATCGACATTTATTTTAATTTTAGATTCGCTAACTTGGAACAAAAAGACAGCTTCTTTCACCACTTCACGGATGTCTTGAAATTCCATAGTTGGTGTTGGCAATCTTGCAAAAGATGAGAACTCATCGACCATACGACCGATGTCAGCAACTTGTCTGATGATGGTGTCTGTACATTTGTCGAAGACATCGCGATCATCTTGTATTTTATCACCATATTTGCGGCGAATTCGTTCAGCGGAGAGTTGAATTGGTGTGAGTGGATTTTTAATTTCATGAGCAATACGGCGTGCAATATCAGACCAGGCGCTATTTCGCTCAGCGCTTACGAGTTCTGTTATATCATCAAAGGTGATCACGTAACCATAATCTTGGTCTTCTGAACTTTCTTCTGTTACTCTAACAGCAAAACTACGTTCTACATCTCCCGCCATTAATGTGATTTGTCTTTCACAGTCTGTTCTTTGTTCCTGTTTTAAATCACGCCAGATTTCATAAATTTCTGGAACGGCTGTGCTCAATGGTAAGCCGACAAGATCTTCTTCATTTTTTACAAGGAGCGTGCCAGCACTTTTATTGACTAGATTGATCTTTCCATTTAAATCCGCGCCCATGATCCCAGCACTTACACTTGAGAGAACGGCTTCAATAAAGCGGCGCCTTTCATCAATAGTGAAATTTGCTTCCATGAGGTTATCTCGCTGTTGGCGCAATTGCCCGGTCATATTATTGAAAGTTTTGGTCAGATGGCCTACGTCGCCATCTCTTTTATGTACGGGGACTTCAGCATCCAAATCACCTGCGGATACTTTTTGAGCTGCGCTTATAAGATCTCGGATAGGGGAGATAATGCGGTTAGCAAGCCAAATTCCTAACCAAACTGCCGCGAGGAGAAGGATTAAAGCGATTAGGACATACATTAAACCAAAGGCAACCTGAATGCCTGCTCTGTTTTTTTGCAAGGCTTTATAAGCTGCTATATGTTCTTTGGTGCGATTGAGATGTTTAATCACATTTTGATTCACTTGGCGATATACATAGAGATAAGCGCCTGGAATTTTTTCTAACTTTTTTACGGCTGCTAATTCATTGGTGGAGCCAGGTGGAATTATTGAAACTTTGTTATTTTCAACCGTTGCCATGACGACGTTACTGGGCTGCGCAAAAAATCGGTTTGGTTCTGTTGCTGCCTTTGCGAGAACAACACCGTCTGCATCAAAGACGTATGACATTTGAAGGGAACGCAAGGCCGTTTGTGAGGTCAGTAGCTGGTCAAACTTTTCTCTATTTCCTTTTACTGATTTCCAGCTTTCGTCTAAATCAGTTGCCATTGCGACAATATCTGACCGGATGACTTGGCCATGCTCATCAAGGAATGAACGGGCGACGTCTCCAGAGGTATCGATAATCGCGGCAATCCGTTTTGAAAACCAATAATCAAGGCGTTGATCAAGAGAGAAACTTGCGAATATTGCAAGAATAATAGCAGGTAGCATCGCGATCATGCAAAAGAGACTGACGATCCGAATATGGAGCTCGGCTCCAGCTGTTTGTCCTTTTCTATCTTGCCACAGAAGATAGATTTGCCAGAGCACAATCGTGACTAATGCGAGGATTAAGGCGCAGTTTATCAGGAGAACTGTGATGACTACATTATTAGATGGAGCAATTGGTGTGAGACCGGTGAGAATTAGGAATGTGACGACTGCTGAAAGAAGCGCCATGACAACTGTGATTAGCCCGGCTTTAAAAAGGAGAGGTCTGTCTATATGCGAAACAATGTTTCTGGCCTTTATGAACTTTTTTGCTGATTTTTGAACTTTAACTTTGGTAAGACGGGCGGTGTTTTTTAAAGGTTTCTTGCTCATTTGATCAGTGTTTGTTTGAGCTTGTTGAAGATTTGGGTTTTCTTCTTGCCCTGTTTTTTCGGTTTTTATGTTAATTCTCTGTTCTGACATTTTATAAGACCGAAACTCTTTACCGTTCATAAACTCAGATACACTCAGTCCAGATATACTGACTGTGTATTTATTTCTGTTAGATGGTTTCTCATGAAGTTTTCATCTAACTGTGATCAGAAAGCATCACAATTTCCTGTTGCTAATGAGTGACAGTTTTTCCCATGAAACACAAGTTTTATTTGTGTAAGATGATTAACAGAAATTCCATGATGTTTACATGACACTAACTGAGATATTATGGCAACAAAAAGGGCAGTAGGCATTTTTTTGACCTACATGCCTCTTTATCTACAAAATGTAATTTGTCGTTGCTCTGTGACTGTTTAGTGACGAATTGGATGGAATTGTATATCCAAGTCTCTAATTTTTTTTCTTAATGTATTTCTGTTAATGCCAAGAAGGTCTGATGCCTTTATTTGATTGCCATTTGTGGCAGCTAGCGCGGCCAGAATAAGGGGCTTTTCCACTTCTTTTATCACCCGATCATAGAGACCTGGTGGAGGAAGATCTGCACCGAATGTGGTAAAATAATTTTGCAGGTGATTTGCTACAAAGCCGGGCAATGATTTTTCTTCTATCATTACGGGGTCGGAGGGAGAAATTGAACTTGAAAGTTCTTCTTCAACTACAACTTTTGTAATGATCTCTTCTGGATGTAGCGCGGTGATGCGTTGTACGAAGTTTTCTAATTCGCGCACATTACCGGGCCATTGATAGGTTTGCATGCGCTTAATTGCATCAGGTTCAAAACGTTTAACCGGTAAGCCCTGCTCTTCTGCTTTTCGTAGAAAATGGTGAGCTAGGTCAGATATATCATCTAGCCTTGATCTTAATGGAGGGACTTTAATTGGAACCACGTTTAATCTGTAGTAAAGATCTTCTCGGAATGTTCCGGCATGAATGAGTTTTTGCAAATCTCTGTGTGTGGCGGCTACAATCCTTACATTGGTTTTAATGGGCACACGTCCGCCTACTCTGGTGTATTCGCCCTCTTGTAAAACTCTTAATAGTCTTGTTTGAGCTTCGAGTGGCATGTCGCCTATTTCGTCGAGAAACAGCGTTCCACCTTCTGCTTGCTCAAAACGGCCAATATGGCGCCCTTGTGCTCCGGTAAAGGCACCTTTTTCGTGTCCAAATAATTCGCTTTCAATTAACTCTCTTGGAATAGCTGCCATATTGATGGCAACAAATGGGCCTGCAACACGGTTGGAGAAATCGTGCAATGCTCTTGCCACCAATTCTTTACCGGTACCGCTTTCACCTCGTATCATGACTGAGAGATCTGTTTTCATGACGCGTGCGATAATGCGATAAATATCTTGCATGGCAATTGAGCGACCAATTAAGGGTAACTGCTCATTATCTTCTTCAACGACCTTGTTGATGTTTGGTTTTGCGGGTTCTTCTAGAGCGCGCTCGATGACATTCATTAGTTCGGTTAAATCAAAAGGTTTGGGGAGATAATCAAACGCACCTTTTTCTGATGCTTTGATAGCCGTCATAATGGTGTTTTCAGCGCTCATCACAATAATAGGAAGTTCTGGGCGTTGTTTTTTTATTTGCGGGATCAGATTAAAGGCATTTTCATCTGGCATTACAACGTCCGTTATGATGAGGTCACCATCTCCAGCTTCAGCCCAGCGCCAAAGTGTGGCTGCGTTACTTGTTGCTCGAGGTGAATAGCCGGCTCTGCTTAAGGCTTGTGTGAGCACGGTGCGAATGGCGGCATCATCATCTGCAATTAATATTTCATTATTGGGCATTGCCTATTTCCTCGTTTTAGTTGTGCTCCAGGTTGCCCACAAGCAACCGCACTAATTTAGTTGTGCTCCAGGTTGCCCACAAGCAACCGCACTAATTTAGTTGTGCTCCAGGTTGCCCACAAGCAACCGCACTAATTTAGTTACGCTTCAGGTTGCCGACCACCAACCGAGCTATTTCCAAAAACGAATTCATACCTGCGTGTGTTGCTCTATCGTTTTGGTTTCATTTATGTCGCCTGTTTCCGCAATGGGTAATCTTGTTCGGAATATGGTTCCGCTTTCACTGCTCTCGCATTCAATTGTACCGCCATGATCTGCAATCATTTTAGCAACTAGAGCGAGGCCGAGCCCAGATCCTTTTGCTTTGCTTGAGACAAATGGGTCAAACAAATGAGGGAGGATATCTTCTCTGACACCTGGTCCATTATCTTTGACGACAATTTCTAATGGGAGAATGACGCGTTCTTTAGTCCCGGGTAATGTTAATCTGAAACCGGGCCGGAAGGAGGTTTCTAGTGTGATAACCCCATCGTCTCTATCTTCTAAAGCTTCGGCAGCATTTTTTATTAAGTTTAAGTAGAGCTGTATGAGGAAGTCTCGCTCACCAGCAACTTTTGGCAAACTTGGGTCGTAATGCTGTTCTATGTGCACCTTGCTTGCAAAACCATTTTTTGCAATTTCGGTTACATGATGGAGAACGGAGTGGATATTAATTGGTACTGATTGAATTGGGCGCTCATCTCCAAATATTTCCATACGGTCGACCAGTTTTCTAATGCGGTCGGTTTCTTCGCAAATTAGACGCGCTAGCATTTGATCATCTTCAGTCACGGCCATTTCCAGAAGTTGGGCTGCTCCTCTGATGCCTGATAATGGATTTTTAATCTCATGCGCTAGGACAGCTGCTACGCCGTTGACAGTTTTAGCCGCTCCTCTATAGCTTATTTGTCTTTCAATCATTTGAGCCATTGAGCGAAGTTGAAATTGAATGAGAATATGACTTGAACGTGCGGTGCTGTTATTGTTTGCTTTGTTGGTGTTGCTCTCTCCGATTGGACCACAAAACACATCGACAATATAATTTTCTTTTAATTTTGGCGTGGCGATATTGATGCCATATTCATTGTAACTGCAGGATTTGTGTCGCACTTGATCTATGGCCGTCAGGATTGGACAGCCAAATGGAAGAAGATCATCAATTTTGCTTTTCTTTAGTAGTTCTAGCCCTGAGTGATAAAACAACTCAGCTGCTGCATTCGCATAAGTAATGTCGTTTTCATCATTGATCACAATGATGGGGTGGGGAACTGCATTTAGTATTTGATTGTTATCCATCCCTAGTCCTGCTTAAAAGTCCTGTTTTATAGTGTCCTGCTTGAAAATTTATTTTGATGTTTTTTTATTTTTTAATTTTACTCAGCACTCTCTTTCTTCAAAAAATGAATTGAGGTGTTTAGTGACATCGGTGATGTTCTCTGTGGAGCAAAGTTTTTGTCTCCATTGCTTTGCTTCCGATTCATTTTTTTCAAAGTGATCGACATACCAAACCAGATGTTTGCGTGCGCTCTTGACGCCAAACTTTTTTCCGTAGTGACTGAGCATGTGGTCATAATGTTCGAGAACGCAATTTTTATACTCGTCAAGAGATGGCTTTAAAGGTTCCAGGCCATTAAGTTCTCTCGACATTTGCGCTGGGAGCCAAGGGGCACCATATGCCCCTCTTCCTATCATTACGCCATCAGCTTTAGAGGCTGTCATTGCAGCTTTTGCATCTTCTAGTGTGCAAATGTCTCCATTTACAAAGAGAGGTTTTGAGATGGCTTCTTTTACGGCCTTCACTTTCGACCAATCTGCTTGTCCCTTATAAAATTGTTGTCTGGTTCGGCCATGTACAGTGAAGGCCTGCACGCCGGCGTCTTCGGCCCTTTTGGCAAGTTCCGGTGAATTGAGAGAATTGTCATCCCATCCAAGTCGCATTTTCAGGGTTACTGGTTTCGTTGTGGCGTTGACGACGGCCTCAATTAAGGTAAGGGCGTGATCAAGGTCGCGCATTAGTGCAGAACCCGATAGCCCCTTCGTGACTTGTTTTGCTGGGCAACCCATATTGATATCGATTATATCAGCGCCAAGATCTTCCACTCTTTTGGCAGCTTCTGCCATCCAAAATGCTTTTCTGCCAGCTAACTGGATTACGAAGGGGGCTAAGTGCTCACCAATGGCACGGCGGCTCATATCTTTGTTTGCATTAACAAGGCTTTCGCTGGCCACCATTTCGGACACGACAAGGGGTGCGCCCCATTGGTGGGCTAATTTACGAAAAGGAAAATCCGTAACCCCTGACATTGGCGCTAAAATCGCCTTGCCGCTTAGGTTATAGTTACCAATTTTTATAGTTTTTTCGTTCATACCCATCGTTTTCTTGCATTTAGTATTATTCATAAATGCTTTTATTTGCCCTTGTAGTCCTGTTTTCAGTCATTCGACGCCCTTATATGATGTGCATGTTTTTCACTAGGATGTCTCTACGACGCCTTGTTTATCCACTTCTCGAAGCTTTTGATGCCCTCTTGATGCCTAGATATTCATCGAAGAGCTAAATTGGCTAAATAATACACAGTCAAAACCTTGGTTAATGCCCGTTAAATAGGCCGCTAATGATTAATTATTATGCATTAACGCATGTGTCTGTTTAAAATATGTGCAATTATTGTTGTTGCGTATAATTTAGTCAATATTATCTTACTCTTTGCAAATATGAAGCCAATTCCAGCAAATAAAAAACAATCCGAACAAATATGAAACCAATGCTGTTTAAAGTTTGAATCTCTATTTAGAACTGAGTTGTGTTGCGTAAAATATATTTTAAGTGGGCATTTCTATTATTGAGAAATTTTGATAGTGAACTTACTGCACATTACGAAAATTTCTGTGTTTTAGAACATTTAGGCCGAAAACTTTGGGAACTTTTTATGACTAGGAACTATTTATGACAAAGGGCACATTTGTTTTGGTTGTTGCAGCGGGCCGTGGGGCCAGAGCAAGACAAGAAAATTGCGACCTACCAAAACAGTATGTTTTGCTTAAAGGTCAGCCTGTTCTGCATCATGTATTGACTAAATTTCACTCTATTGATGCTATTGATGGCATATTACCAGTGATTCATGCTGAAGATGCGGATATTTTTCAAGATATTGCCAAAAACTTTTCAGATAGGCTTCTTCCACCTGTATTTGGTGGTGCAACTCGGCAAGCTTCAGTTTTAAACGGCTTAGAAGCCCTTAAAGACCTCTCTAACACTCAAGACGTTGAAACAGTGTTTATTCATGATGGTGCGCGCCCCTGTTTTTCGCGGGACCTGATAGACAGACTGCTTGTTCAACTATCATTAT
This sequence comes from Hyphomicrobiales bacterium 4NK60-0047b, assembly GCA_040367435.1. NCBI lineage: Bacteria > Pseudomonadati > Pseudomonadota > Alphaproteobacteria > Hyphomicrobiales > Hyphomicrobiales bacterium 4NK60-0047b. Next base: position 191,713 of record BAABWY010000004.1, read on the forward strand.
CAGACGCTGTCCTGCCTGCTTTACCTGTGACTGATACACTGAAACTTTCCTGTGAGAAAAAGGTCGTGAAAACTGTAGATCGTTCAAATCTTTGGCGTGCTCAAACACCTCAATGTTTTAAGTTTGAAACTATTTACAACTCACATAAAGCTGCCACTCATGTGCCTGAAATAGAGTTTACTGATGATTGTTCAATAGCTGAGTGGCATGGTGCCTCTATTGATATTATACCCGGCGAAGAACGAAATATAAAAATTACGACAAGTGATGATTTTAAAAGGGGAGAACATTATTTGAGTGACATGATGGATGTAGGACAAATTGACGTAAGAGTGGGGCATGGGTTTGATGTTCATGCCTTTGAAGATGGAAATGAAATAATATTATGCGGTGTTCCTCTTCCTTTTGATAAAAAGCTAAAGGGCCATTCTGATGCTGATGTTGGGCTTCATGCTTTGACTGATGCAATTTATGGTGCGTTAGGTGCCGGGGATATAGGGACGCACTTTCCTCCCTCTGATGAGCAATGGCGCGGGACTTCTTCTGATGTATTTTTAAAAGCCGCTTGTGATCTTACAGAACAAAAGGGCGCTAGTATTTCTAATGTTGATGTCACCCTAATATGTGAAGAGCCTAAGATTGGCCCTTATAGTAAGGCAATGCGTGAAAGTATTTCCAAGATCACTGGTCTTGATGTTGAGCGGGTCAGTGTTAAGGCAACAACGACTGAACGACTTGGCTTTACTGGGCGGGGTGAAGGAATTAGCGCGCTTGCGACGGCGACTTTAATTTTTTAAAGGTTTTTCCATGTTTGATCAAAAGATCACGGCAGTTTCTGAAGAGTTGGTGAAAAAAGCCAGCGGTTTAGGTGTTTGGATTTCTACTGCTGAGAGTTGCACGGGCGGCCTGATTGCGGGGGCTTTGACATCAGTTGCGGGGGCGTCTGCTTGTGTTGGCGCTGGGTTTGTTACCTATTCTAATGAAGCGAAGATGGATGCGCTTAATGTTACTTCTAAAAGCTTAGATCTTTATGGTGCGGTTAGTGCTGAGGTTGCTGGTGAAATGGCGCGCGGTGCTCAGACACAAGCGAAAGCTCACTTAGCCATTGCAGTTACGGGTATTGCCGGCCCTGGTGGTGGGAGTGCTGAAAAGCCTGTTGGGTTGGTTTATATAGCTGCAGCTGGTGGAACGAATAAAGATGCGCTACGGGTTCAAGAACATCAATTTGGTGACATTGGTCGCAGTGAAGTGCGACGAGAGACCGTACTTAAAGCGTTAGAGCTTGGGTTAGAAGCACTGAATTCACAAAGTTAAAACAGAGATATGCTTAAAGAATTTTCGATGTTTTTTTTAATGTATCAGCTCTGTTTTCAAAACTTTTAGCATATGTTCTAAAGGCTTTATCAAACATGCCACCTAGAAGTTTTTCCATCATCCAATTCTTGAACTCATAGTCTATAGAGAAATGAATATCTGTACTTGTTTCATTAACTGGTACAAACCGCCATTTGTTTTTCATATATTTGAAGGGGCCGTTTATATTTTCTGAGGTGATGATGTTGTTAGTTTTATCAAGTGTTACCTTTGATCGAAACACTTCTCGTATGGCTTTAAAGCCGACAGTCATATCAGCTTCTAGAAGTTGCTGTCCCTCTTCTGAACGATCAGATTTAGAAAGAATTTTAAGGTCTTCACATAGCTCCAAAAATTCAGGGTATTTTTCAACATCTGCAACAATGTCATACATCACATCGCATTCATGTTGGACGCGGTGAACTGTTTCAAACTTAGGCATTTATGGGTCTTTATTAGCTCTTAATAATGATAGTCGTACAGGCCCTTTCGAACCAGCACTATTTTCTAGCATTATAAAGCGTGAGCTCCAACTTTTTTAGCGCGTGCTTGTTTTAATTCCTCAAAATCTTCGCCTGCGTGATGGGATGAGCGGGTGAGAGGTGTGCATGAGGCTTTTAAGAAGCCTTTAGAATATGCTATTTGCTCAAGAGATTTAAACTCTTCTGGTGTGAGAAATTTAGCAATCGGGGCGTGCTTAAGTGTTGGCTGCAAATATTGCCCGACGGTAAGAAAATCGACATCAGCACTTCTAAGATCATCCATAAGTTGGAGGATTTCTTTTCTCTCTTCACCAAGGCCAACCATAATCCCTGATTTGGTAAAAATCAGTGGGTCAATTTCTTTAACTTTTTGTAAAAGCCGAATTGAGTGGAAATAACGAGCGCCTGGGCGAATGTCTAAATATAGACGAGGCACTGTTTCTAAATTGTGATTGAAAACATCTGGTTTGGCTTCCACTACAACTTCTAACGCGCCTTCTTTGCGCAAGAAGTCAGGCGTTAAAATTTCTATGCTTGTTGACGGTGCTGCTTTTCTAATCGACGTGATAACTTCAGCAAAATGCTGAGCGCCGCCGTCAGCCAGGTCATCTCTATCAACAGATGTGATAACAACGTGATTAAGGCCTAATTTTGCAACGGCGTCTGCCACTCTATTTGGCTCTTCTTTATCTAGAGCTAGAGGTAGGCCCGTTCTAACGTTACAAAAAGCACATGCTCTTGTGCAAATTTCGCCCATGATCATCATAGTGGCGTGGCGCTTTTCCCAGCATTCACCAATGTTTGGGCAGGCCGCTTCTTCACAGACTGTTGTGAGCTTATGTTCTTTTACGATGTCTCGTGTGGTTTGATAATCTTTAGACCCTGGAGCTTTAACCCTGATCCAGTCGGGTTTGCGTAATGGTGTTGAGACAGGATTATTGCGCTTTTCTGGATGGCGAATTGGCTGTTTTTCGGCAGAGGTTTTGTTTTGCTGCTTTTTGTTATCAATAAGAGTTACCATTCGGGGCAGTCATCCTTTTGTGCATAGAAGTTTGTGCATAGAGCTTGTGTGTTGTTAATCTTCTTTTTAATTAAACTTTTGAATTTGGGTGCTTTTTATCTATTAAGGCCATGCTTCTAGACGTTAGGCTTTTATTCAAAAATTTTAAAAGATTGAACGTTTGCTAAGACTTATAGTCTATCTTCTCAAAGACTATAGTCTTAAAGATCGTTATTTAATATCAGCTTTTAGGTCAAATGGCTATAAAACATGTACCTAAAGTCGAATAATGCGAGAATTTTATGAGTTCAATTTCTAGTTTAATGGATGGTCGAAATAATAATTTCAACCTGCTTCGTTTATTAGCTGCCTTTTTTATAGCTTACTATCATTGTTATTTCATGGCGCTGGGCCCTGAGATGGATGAAAAGGTCTATGTTGGCCTTTATGAACTCAGTCAAATTGCGCTTAATTTCTTTTTTATTACCAGTGGTTTTTTAATTGCGCTTAGTTTTACACGGCGCTCTTCGCTTCTTTCTTATTTTATTGCCAGGGTCTTGCGACTTATTCCTGGGATCTTTGTTCTTTCCTTGTTGATTTGTTTTGTTATGGGTCCTCTTGTGACGGGGGTTTCTCTCGGATCGTATTTCTCCTCTTTTGAAACTTGGGCTTATGTTCCGCTTACAACTGCCCTTCAGCCAGATAGAACTTTACCAGGTGTTTTCACTAACAATCTTAATCCAAATGAGATTGACGCGGCGCTTTGGACGCTTCGATATGAAATGATTTGTTATGTCGGGTTAGCAGCTTTGGGGATGCTTGGACTTTTAACCGATCGGGTGAAGTTTGGTTTTGTTACCCTTGGGGTTTTGTTGGCTTTTCTATTTATTACTTTTTTTACTAACCTTCGAGACATAGCCGCGATCAATCATCTTGTGCATTTTGGTCTGAGTTTTTATATGGGTACTTTGGCTTTTGTTTATAAAGATAAGATTCCATTGCATTGGCTGATTGCTGTTGTTTTATCTGTTTGTGCTTTGCTGATGTATATCTATTTGCCACGCTCAATTGCTGAACCGTTTATTATTCTAGCAACAGCTTATTTTGTTTTTTGGTTGGCTTATGTGCCACGTGGGTTTCTACTGGAATTTAATAAGCTTGGTGACTATTCTTACGGGGTCTATATCTACCATTACCCAATCGAACAATTGCTCATGCAGTATGTTGGCGGGTTTACGCCATTAACTTTGTTCCTAATTGCATTACCACTCAGTTTGATTTGTGCGGTAATTTCCTGGACGTTGGTTGAAAAACCTAGTCTTGAGTTGCTTCCACGAATGAAACGTGCAGCTGTTGCTCAACCCAGCTAATTAATACCAGAAGTGATATGACTTTGCCTTTTACATTAAAACCTTCATTGCTCTCTTATATGGAGGGGAGAAATAATAATTTTAATTTGCTCCGCATGATTGGGGCATTAACGATTATGTTTGCTCATGCCATGTTTATCACCATTGGCGATGATATTAATTTTGAGACTTATCCTGTTAAATACACACTTGGGATTACCACGCTCAATTTGTTTTTTGTTCTCTCTGGTATGTTGGTGACTGCGAGTTGGATGAAGCATTCTGATGTGATTACTTATGCTGTTTCTCGCGTTATGCGCATAATTCCGGGGTTGATGGTTGTTTCGTTTGTTCTGCCCTTTCTATTAGGACCTCTTGTAACAAAGCTTCCTTTGAGCGAATATTTCTCTAATCCAACTGTATGGTTTTACTGGCCTGTTACGACTTTGTTAAATCCTGATATGATGTTACCCGGTGTCTATGAGGGGATGCCTAACGATGCAGTGATTAATGCTCCTTTATGGACCCTTCGTTATGAAGCGCTGTTATATGCTGGAGTTGCCTTCATTGGTTTGTTGGGCTGGCTGCATGTGCGGTCTCGCTTTTTAATTTTTGCTGGAGTTGCTCTATGTGTTTATTTTGGAGTGACCCATTTAACGTCTTTGCGCTCTATAGCTGCGGTTGATCATCTTATGCATTTTGGTTATGCGTTTTTGGTTGGTAGTGCCTTTCATATTTTCAGAGATAAAGTGTCGCTTGATCTTCGCCTAGGGTTTATTGGGCTACTCGCAGCGCTCTTTATCGTTTGGCAATTTGGTTTAGAGTCTGGAGAGTTTTTGCTTATCCCATCAGCAGCTATTTTAGGGTGTTGGCTTGCCTATGTTCCTGGCGGAGTTATTCGTTATTATAATGGTCTTGGTGATTATTCTTATGGGCTTTACATTTGGCACTACCCTATTGAGCAGCTGTTCTGCCAAATCTATGGAACCATCTCGGCATCTAATTTGTTTTTAATTAGTTTACCGTTTGCTTTGTTCGCTGCAATTCTTTCTTGGCATTTCATCGAGCGCCCTGCTCTAGCCAGTATAAAATTAGTTGTCGGTTTCTTTAAAGCATTTCAGAGCAAAGGTCTTAGGTCATAAAAAAAGCTGCCAGATATTTCATCTTGCAGCTTTTTAATTCTTATTATTTAAGTTTTAGAAATGAAGCGCTCTACCGTATGCATCAAGCACACTTTCGTGCATCATCTCTGAAAGCGTTGGATGAGGGAAGACTGTTTCCATCAACTCATGCTCTGTTGTCTCCAAGCCCATTGCAACAGCATAGCCTTGAATAAGCTCGGTCACTTCTGTACCGATCATATGAGCGCCTAGTAGCTCACCTGTTTTGGCATCAAAAATAGTTTTGACCATGCCATCTGGTTCACCCAGCGCCAATGCTTTACCATTTGCCTGGAATGGAAATTTGCCCACTTTTAGTTTGTGGCCTTTTTCCTTAGCTTGATCTTCAGTTAAACCAACTGAAGCAATTTGCGGAGTTGTATAAGTACAGCCTGGAATGAGATTGCCGTTCAGTGGTTTTACTGAATGGCCAGCTAAAGTCTCGACTGCAATGATGGCTTCGTGGCTGGCTTTGTGAGCGAGCCATGGTGGGTTGGTTACGTCGCCAATGGCATAGATATTTGCGACATTGGTTTTGCCCCAGCCATCAGTTTTGATAAAGCCACGATCAAGCTCAATGCCTAAAGCTTCCAGGCCAATGTTTTCGACATTCGGTGTGATGCCGATTGCGGTGATTACACGTTCAAAACTTTCAGTTTTGGTCTTACCGTCTTTGCCTTCTATGGTTAGGCTTATATCTTTTTTACCTGGTTTGGTTTCCTTTACACTCGATTGAGTCAGGATTTTAATTCCAGATTTTTTGAATGCTTTTAGAGCAAAATCAGAAATCTCAGCATCTTCAGCAGGCACAATTCTATCTGCTAATTCAACGATGGTGACATCTGCACCAAGGGCATTGTAAAAGTTTGCGAACTCAACGCCGATTGCACCTGAGCCGATGACGCAAAGCTTCTTTGGCATGATGTCTGGCATCAACGCTTCGCGGTAAGCCCAGATGAATTTACCTTCTGGCTCCAATCCTGGTAAGTTGCGTGCCCTGGCACCGGTTCCGATGATGATGTTTTTCGCTTTTACCGTTTGATCGCCTTTGCCTGTTTTTACAATCAGGCTTTTGTCTTTGGCTATCGCTGCTTCACCTTCTATGACTTCGATTTTGTTTTTCTTCATCAAATAGCCAACGCCCTGCGTTAGTTTTTCAGAGACTTTTCTTGACCGTTTAATGATGGCATCAAAATCAAATTTCACACCTTCAACTGAAATGCCAAATTCATCAGCATGTTTGATAGTTGAATAGATTTCAGCTGAACGTAGCAGTGCTTTGGTTGGGATGCAGCCCCAGTTCAAACAGATGCCACCCAAGTTTTCACGCTCAATCAGAACTGGTTTTAAACCTAGCTGTGATGCGCGTATGGCGGCTACATAACCACCAGGTCCGCCGCCTATGATTGCGACGTCGTATATTGTACTCATTTTTTATGTTCCTTATACCAACATCGTTAAACCAGCATTGTCACAGGGTCTTCGATATAGCCTTTGAATGCACCTAATAATTCGGCACCCAAAGCTCCATCGACCACCCGGTGATCACAAGAGAGCGTGACAGACATGACTGTACGTGGCTCTACTTTGTCTCCAACAATGATTGGTCGGCGCTCACCAGCACCAACGGCTAAAATGGTTGATTGCGGTGGGTTGATTACGGCATCAAACTTTTTAATGCCAAACATACCGAGGTTTGAGATTGATGTTGTTCCACCTGTATATTCATGAGGTGCCAGTTTTTTAGAGCGGGCTCTGAATGCAAGGTCTTTCATTTCATTTGAAATTTCAGACAGAGTTTTTAATTCACAATGGCGGATAACCGGTGTGAATAAACCACCTTCAACAGCAACGGCGACTGAGACGTCTGACCTTTTGTGGCGCAAGATGCCTTGTGTTGACCACGTTGAGTTTGCGTCTGGTACTTGCTGTAGGGCTAGCCCCATAGCTTTGATGATGAAGTCGTTTACTGAAATTTTAAATGCATTTGGACCTTCTGTTGGAGCTTGTGCATTTAAACGTTTGCGTGCGTCTAGAAGGCTGTCTAGCTCGCAATCAATTGTCAGATAAAAATGAGGGATTGTTGATTTTGCGACAGTTAGTCTCTCGGCGACTACTTTGCGCATATTATCTAATGGGACTAGATCGTATGTGCCCTCTTCATAAGTGGCAAAGATCTCTTTATCGGAGACTGGAGAAATTGCATGTCCGCCTGTAACAGGAGCGGCTTGAGCAACCTTACCAATGCTACGAGAAACAGCAGTCCCTTCAGGAGCGCCCTCAAGATCAGCTTTGATGATGCGACCATTTGGGCCGGAGCCTTTAATAGCTGCAAGATCTATGTTTTTCTGTTTAGCTATCCGTTTTGCAAGAGGGGACGCAATGATACGCCCATTTGTATTGCTTTGAGGTGCATTACTTTTAGTTGCATTCGCCGCTTTAGGGTCAGCTGCTGGTTCAGAAGATGGTGTTGCGGCAGGTTTTTCTTCAGCAACAGGAGCTTTCGCTGCTGCGGCCGGTGCTGCATCCATACTATCTAAAGCAGTTTTGTCTTCCCCTTCAAGAAGGAGGACAGCGATGGTTGAATTGACCGCTACATTTGCAGTTCCTTCTTCGATTGTAATTGAGCCGATGGTTCCTTCATCAACTGCTTCAACTTCCATTGTGGCTTTGTCGGTTTCAATCTCTGCTATGATGTCACCTGAGGAGACTTCATCTCCTTCAGTGACATGCCATTTAGCTAGAGTGCCGACTTCCATTGTTGGGCTTAGTGCCGGCATCAAAATTGGAATAGGCATTTTGTGCTCTTTCTTTCAAAAAATGATTTATGTTCTGGTAGCTTAGGTTGTGTAAGTAACTTTCTTAATTGCATCCACAATCTGGTTGGTTGTTGGCAATGCCAACGCTTCCAAATTTGCTGCATAAGGCATTGGTACATCTTTACCGCTGACCTTAAGAGGTGGTGCATCTAACTCGTCAAATGCGAGGTTCGTTACACTGCTACAAATTTCTGATCCAATTGAACAAATCGGCCAGCCCTCTTCGACAACAACCAAACGATTGGTTTTGCGAACGGAAGCTAACACCGTATCCATATCCAGTGGGCGCAAGGTTCTGAGATCAATGATCTCTGCGCTTATGCCCATTTCTTTCAGTTCGACATCAGCATTTTCGACATATTCAATACCGCGAGAATAAGAAACGATGGTTACATCTGATCCTTGTTGTCTGACATTGGCTTTGCCGATTGGGATGATATGATCATCTGTGTCCGGAACAGGGAAAGATTTGCCATAGAGAATTTCATTTTCAAGAAAAACGACCGGGTTTGGGTCCTTAATGGCGGCTTTAAGTAAGCCTTTGGCGTCACTTGCGCTGTAAGGTGCTAAGACCTTGAGCCCAGGAACTGAGGCATACCAGGCTGAATAATCCTGACTGTGCTGTGCTCCTACACGTGATGCAACGCCATTTGCTCCTCTGAATACAACAGGGCAGCGCATTTGTCCGCCCGACATATAGAGGGTTTTAGCGGCTGAGTTGATGATGTGGTCAATGGCTTGCATCGCAAAGTTGAAGGTCATAAATTCAACAATTGGTTTCAAACCAGCCATACCTGCGCCGCAAGCAATACCAGCAAAGCCATATTCAGTAATTGGAGTGTCAATGACCCTCTTTTTACCAAACTCATCCAGCAAGCCTTGTGTCACTTTATAAGCGCCTTGATATTCGGCCACCTCTTCACCCATGATGAACACTCTATCATCAAGACGCATTTCTTCTGCCATCGCATCTCGCAATGCTTCACGGACTGTAATTTCGACTTGATTGGTGAGGGGTGCTGGTTCTTCAGTTGCAACGACTGTCTGCGAAACGGGTGTCTCTGTGACGGGTGTATCTGCTACAACTGCATTTGTGTTCGTTTCGGTTATGGCAGTTTCGGCGTCTTCGCCTTCACTAAGAATAATGGCGATGGGTGTGTTTACGGCCACATCCATTGAGCCTTCTTCAATTAATATTTTGCCAATGGTGCCTTCATCAACAGATTCAACTTCCATCGTTGCTTTGTCTGTTTCAATTTCAGCTATTACATCACCGGAGCTTACTTCATCTCCCTCGGTGACGTGCCATTTGGCTAGATTGCCTTTTTCCATTGTTGGAGAAAGGGCGGGCATTAAAACCTCAATAGGCATATAGTGTCCTCACTTCAAATTTAAGCGGTCTCTTCCAGATGAATGTCTGTATATAGTTCAGACGGATCTGGTTCCGGAGCGTTTTGGGCAAATTCAGCGGCTTCATTTACGATTTTTCGTATTTCAGCGTCTATTTGCTTCAAGCCATCTTCATCAATGTCACCATCATCCAAGATTTTTTCTTTTAAGGTGATGATTGGATCATGATCCTGGCGCATCTCGTTGACTTCATCACGGCTTCTGTATTTAGCCGGATCAGACATTGAGTGACCACGATAACGATAAGTGATCATCTCCAGGATAAAGGGACCGTTCCCTGAGCGTGCATGATCGAGAGCTTTACGCCCTGCTTCCATAACAGCGTCAACATCCATGCCATCCACTTGGATGCCTGGTATGTCAAAACTTAAGCCCCGTTGGGATAGGTCTGTTGTTGAAGAGGCTCGCTCGATTGAGGTGCCCATGCCGTATCTGTTATTTTCAATGACGTATACAACGGGTAAGTTCCAAAGCTTTGCCATATTAAAGGCTTCATAGACCTGGCCTTGGTTTGCTGCACCATCGCCAAAGTAAGCTAGTGAGACATTGTTGTTTTCACGGTATTTATTTGCAAATGCCAGGCCGGTTCCTAATGGAACCTGAGCGCCAACAATGCCATGACCACCATAAAAATGTTTCTCAACTGAGAACATATGCATTGAACCACCTTTGCCTCGCGAATACCCATCTACCCGGCCGGTTAGTTCTGCCATCACGCCATTTGGTTCCATGCCTGCTACCAGCATGTGGCCGTGATCGCGGTAACCAGTTATAACCTGGTCACCTTCTATCATGACGGCGTTCATCCCTGTCACGACAGCTTCTTGTCCAATATATAAGTGACAAAAGCCACCTATATGTCCCATGCCATATAATTGACCGGCTTTTTCTTCAAAACGCCGGATTAAAAGCATATCTCTATACAGATCTTTTTTAGATACTGATTTTTGGGATTTTGAGCTCATGTGTGAAATACCTCGCTCATTATAAACCTCTCTAATGTTTCTATGCTTCAATATGTCCCACTTGATTGGTAAGTCATTGATAAATTTCTTACGATTTGGGGAATTGAAGCAAGTTTCTTGGTCTAATGTATAAACCCAACTTTAGTCGAATTTCAAATGATTATTACGAACTATGTCAAAGATTTAAAAATTTTTCGAAATGGGATACGCAGTATTGGGTAGTTAAAGTTACCTAAAATATTAGTCAAAAAGGACCAGGTCTTTAGGATCCGCATACTGAAGAGACGTTCTAGCTAGCTCATCAACTAAATCTTTTTTGGCGCGATTTGATGCAATCAGATCTATCCGATTTTCATAAATTTTACGCGTTGATGATAGTTCTTTTAGAGATATTTTTAAGCTAGATACTTTTTGTTCTAGGCGCTCATGAGACTCAAGGCCATATTTACCGCCAGCAAAGTGAAGAGAAAAATAGCAAAAAAGCGCAGCGCATAACACAACAGGAAACAGCGCGCGCGCTCCTTTGCTAATTTTTATGTAAACTCTAGTAAACACACGCAATACTTAACTCTCTACCAATTGCTTACTGAGCTAAGATAGTTGCTTGAGGTTAATAGTAGGTAAAAGAAAACGATACATTTTTTGGAATTAAATTTTAATTGTCTCAACTTTGCCGCACGATTAAATCCGATCAATCGTATAATTTGTAACTTTAATGATCCTTACACAGAAAGTACTTGATTAGTTTTTTACGCTTTTTTCTTAGACTGGCGTTATTTGAAATATTGGTGACTGATTATGCCTGTGGAAATTAGATTTATTAAATTTACGCTAAATGAAGTAATTGAAGCCTTGAGAGACTTGTCTCATAAAGGGCAAGTTGAACTTCCTAAGTCTAGCCCCCGTGATGCTAGAGAAAAAAAAGAAAGGGAGGGACTGGTAATAGAATTTCTATTTACTGGGACAAGTTCACCGGTAAAAGTTCCCAGCAGTTTTGTCGCGGCTGCTCTCATTCGATATTGTAAAAGATTTCATATTCCCATTCCTAAAAATGAAGAAAAATCTATCGCTGTTGTGCAGGGTGGCGTGATTTTGAAAATTGGTTCAGATCGTGGCAAAGGCCAATCTGCAACAGGTGGAAAAAAAGTGGGGAAAGAAACAAATTTAGAGAAAGAAAAGAGAAAATCGGAAGCAGAAGAATTTTTACTTTAAGTCAATTCCTTTGAGTTTTAGAAAAAAAGCGAGCTTTACAATTTAGTAAAGCTCGCTTTTTGTATTTAAGGTTTGGTGTTTTTAGTGTGCCTTTAGTTTGCCCAGTACGTGCCCGCGCTATTTTAAAACAGATTTACCAGCATAGATGCCAGCTGTGCCTAAACCTTCTTCGATACGGATGAGCTGGTTGTATTTTGCTAACCGGTCAGAACGTGCCAATGAGCCTGTTTTAATTTGGCCAGCATTGGTCGCAACAGCTAGATCTGCAATGGTTGCATCTTCTGTTTCACCGGAGCGGTGAGAGATAACGGCTGTCATCCCAGCGCGCTGGGCCATTTCAACTGCTTCTAAAGTTTCTGTTAGAGTGCCTATTTGATTGACTTTCACTAGAATTGAATTGCCAGTACCTTTTTCAATGCCGGTTTTTAAACGCGCTGGGTTTGTTACAAACAGGTCATCACCAACCAATTGGCATTTATCACCGAGTTGCTCAGTCATAGCTTTCCAGCCATCCCAATCATCTTCGGCAAGGCCATCTTCAATTGAAATGATCGGGAATTTTGAGATGAGATTTTCGTAATAATCAATCATACCACCTGCATCAAGGGTTTTGCCCTCACCTTTTAGGTTGTATTTGCCATCTTCGTAAAATTCAGTTGAAGCAGCGTCCAGCGCTAGGAAAATATCTTCGCCAGCTTTATAACCTGCCGCTTCAATCGCTTTAATGATAAAGGCTAGCGCATCTTCAGATGAACCGATGTTTGGTGCAAAACCGCCTTCATCGCCGACATTTGTGTTGTGGCCTTCGTCTTGTAAAGCTTTTTTCAATTTGTGAAATACTTCTGCGCCCATGCGGATGGCATCTGATATGGTTTCAGCAGACACTGGCATAATCATGAATTCTTGCACATCAATCGGGTTATCTGCATGTTCACCGCCATTGATGATGTTCATCATTGGAACTGGTAAAATGTGGGCCCCAGCACCACCAAGGTAACGGTAAAGAGGGAGTTCAGCAGCCATGGCAGCGGCTTTAGAAACAGCAAGCGATGCGCCTAATAGTGCATTTGCACCAAGACGGGCTTTGTTTTCAGTGCCATCTAGTTCAATCATCGTTGCGTCAATGCGGCGCTGGTCTTCAGCGTCTAAGCCTTGCAAGCAATCAAAAATTTCACCATTTACGCTCTCAACGGCTTTTTGAACACCTTTCCCCATGTAACGCTCATCGCCATCGCGAAGTTCGTGAGCTTCATGGGCACCAGTTGAAGCGCCTGACGGTACAGCTGCGCGGCCAACAGAGCCATCTTCCAACATCACATCAACTTCAATGGTTGGATTGCCACGGCTATCAATAATTTCGCGACCCAAAATATCGATAATAGCTGTCATTTAACTTGCCTTTCATGAGGAGATTTGTTCATGCTTATCTTTAGATGCACTTACACACATAACAAATCATTTATATGGGAATTTCATTTGTTTTGCGGGTTTTAGCTTATCTCTTGCCGTTGTGGAAGGGTTAAAACCGAAAAAATCAAGTTTTTTCAGTTTTCCTCTGCTCTTTGACATGGTATGCCAGCTGGCTTTAGTTCAGTTTTTTGGTTTATTGCATATTTTGAGTGTTTATTGATGCGTCAAATAGTCTTGAGCTGGCCCTCTATTACAATGAATGGTTTTTAAAATGACTGGTGTTAAAAATTTAGATCAAAGTCGCGCTCTTGTTTTATTTTCTGGCGGGCAGGATTCAACGACCTCTTTGGCGCATGCTTTAGATAATTATGATCTTGTTGAAACTGTTGGTTTTGACTATGGGCAGCGCAACAGAATTGAACTTGAATGCCGCATTGAAATTTTGAAGTCTTTTAAAAAGGATTTTCCACAATGGTCTGCCAAACTCGGAAATGATCATGTGCTTGACCTTTCAACATTTGCTACGCTTTCGAATAGTGCATTAACTGACCATACTCAGGAAATAGCAATTGGTGAGACTGGTTTGCCTACGACTTTTGTTCCGGGGAGAAATTTGTTCTTTTTCACTTATGCAGGTGTGATTGCCTATAATCGCAACTTGGGAACTCTTGTTGGTGGTATGTGTGAAACGGATTTTTCCGGTTATCCTGATTGCAGGGAAGAGACACTTAAATATCTTGTTTTAACTCTTAATCACGGTATGGGAACTGACTTTGAGCTTGTTACTCCACTAATGTGGAAAAGCAAGGCAGAAAGCTGGAAACTGGCGCATGACTTGGGCGGTGACGATCTTATTTCTCTCATTCGTGAGCAGAGCCATACTTGTTATAATGGGGTTCGGGAAGAACTGCATGACTATGGTTATGGCTGTGGGAAATGCCCTGCATGTGAACTGCGGGCCAAGGGTTATGCTGAGTGGAAAGCTAAGTTTTAATATAATTAGTCCTGTTAAATTTGAGAAAGTCTAAAATCTAGTTTTATGTATCAAGTCAAAGAAATATTTTACACCTTGCAAGGTGAAGGCACTCACAGTGGGCGCGCGGCTGTTTTTATGCGTTTTAGTGGCTGTAACCTTTGGACAGGCCGTGAGATTGATCGTGCTCAGGCGATTTGTCAATTTTGTGATACGGACTTTGTTGGAGTTGATGGTGAGAATGGTGGGAAGTACGCCACAGCTGAAGAGTTGGCCTTAAAGGCTTGTCGTGTCGCGATTGGTGACAGAGAAGAAACTTCGAACGTTGATGGTTTGCTTATTGTGCTCACAGGGGGCGAGCCTTTGTTACAAGTGGATGCTGCTTTAATTGATGCCTTACATAAACAAGGTTTTGAAATTGCGGTTGAGACTAATGGCACTATTAAGGTTCCTACGGGATTAGACTGGGTTTGCGTCAGCCCAAAGGCCGGTTCTGAGATTGTTCAAAAGTCTGGAAATGAGTTGAAGCTTGTTTTTGGGCAAAAGGGACTGACACCTGAAGAGTTTGAAAGTTGGGAATTTGACCATTTCTATCTCCAACCTATGGACACCCTAAGGGTGAGTAGTAAAAGGAGTGATTATTCGCAGATTAATATTAGTGACGAAACTGACAGCCTCACTGATCAAGTGATTGCTTATTGTAAGGCTCATCCTAAGTGGAAACTCAGCTTGCAGACCCATAAGATCTTAAACATTGCTTGAGGTGCAACTTGCCCTTTCAAACCGGGTGCTCTAAAGAAGTTAGGACTAGACCCTAGCTAATCCATTAAATGAGAAAATACAGCCGAAACTATCATGCTTATATATAAAGAATTTACATTCGAAGCCGCACATTTCTTACCTTCTGCGGAAAAAGGAACGCCTAATAGCCGTATTCATGGGCATTCTTTTCGGGTGCGCGTGACTTTAAAAGGAGCACCTGATGATGATACCGGTCTTATTTTGCATTTAGGCACAGTTGAAGAAAAACTGAAGACTGTTCAGGGGAAACTTGATCATCGGTTTTTGAATGAGGATGTACCTGGCTTGGAACTTCCAACGCTAGAGCATATTGCCTTATGGATTTGGGGTGAGTTGCATCATGAGCTGCCATTGATTTATGAAGTGAGTGTGATGCGTGATAGTTGTGGCGAGGGCTGCATTTATCGCGGGTCTCAGCACAAGAAAGATGCGGGCTAAGATATGAGTGATGAAGACAACTTAAAGCAACATATTTCACAATTAGGTGGCTCAAATGAAATAGCGGCCTCACCTAAAGAAGCTGTTCTTGAGCGTGTACCGAACCCGCAAGCTGATACGCCTTATGTGGCTCGTTTTACCTGCCCTGAATTTACGTCTCTATGTCCTGTGACCGGGCAGCCTGATTTTGCCCAGTTGATGATTGATTATGTGCCAGGTGATTGGTTGGTTGAATCTAAATCTCTTAAACTCTACCTCACATCGTTTCGAAATCATGGTGCTTTTCATGAAGATTGTACGGTGGCAATTGGCAAGCGCATTGCTGAATTATTGGAGCCACAATATTTACGTATTGGTGGATATTGGTATCCGCGCGGCGGCATTCCTATTGATGTGTTTTGGCAATTTGGTACTGTGCCTGAAAGTGTGTGGCTGCCAGATCAAAATGTGCCAAATTACCGCGGCCGTGGTTAGGCCCTAAGGCCATTTTTATTTGATTTCATTTCTATCAAGAGTAAAAAAGGTGTTTCCCCATGCGACTGCTTCCCAAACTGCTTAAAAAGGCTATCAAGAAGGGTACGTTACGGTTAAGGGGACCGAAGGGAGAAGTTCATCTCATAGGCGGGCTTGAAGACGGCCCTGAGGTGAGCATTGAAATCACTGACCCATCATATGATTGGAAAATCGTTCTCAACCCGGAGCTTTATGCGGGCGAAGCTTATATGCATGGCGCCCTTAAGATTGAAACGGGCGATATCTATTCGTTTCTTGAATTATTTTTCCTTAATAAGCGCAGCTTTGACCTCACGGCCAGTCAGATTTACTGGAAAGGTGTGGCGCGCAAGCTCAAACGTTTTCAACAGCACAACCCGATTGCAAGAGCGCGTGCCAATGTGAAGCATCATTATGATTTAGGGAATGAGTTATACCGACTGTTTCTTGATGATGATATGCAATATTCCTGCGGTTATTATGCAGAGGGGGTGCAAACTCTTGAAGAGGCACAATTAGCCAAGAAACGTCATCTAGCTGCCAAACTTGGATTAGAAGATGGACAGCGAATTTTAGAAATTGGCTGTGGCTGGGGTGGCTTGTCGCTTTATCTCTCACAACTAGCTGATGTTGAGATCACGGCGGTGACGCTCTCGAAAGAACAGATTGATATTGCGCGCGCCAGAGCGGCGGCAGCATCACTAACTGACCGTGTGAATTTCAAGCTTTGTGATTACCGTGAAGTATCTGGCACCTTTGATCGGGTGATTTCTGTTGGTATGCTTGAGCATGTGGGTGTTGGGCATTTAGATGAGTATTTCTTAAATGTGCGGGATCGTTTGAGTGCGGATGGCTTGGCACTCATTCATTCGATTAGTTCAAAAGCCCCTCCTGGCATTACTGGTCCGTTTTTAGCGAAATATATATTCCCTGGCGGCTATAGTCCCTCTTTATCGGAAGCGATTACGTCTGTGGAGCATAGCGGCTTATGGGCGCTTGATATTGAGATTTGGCGCAAGCACTATGGGCACACGCTTCGCGAATGGCGCATGCGCTGTGCTGAGAATAAAGATCAGATCATCAAACTCTATGATGAGAAATTTTATCGGATGTGGGAGTTTTATCTCGCCGCATGTGAAGGGGCGTTTATGCATGGGGCTTCCCATGTGTTCCAAATGCAGCTTGCGCGTTCTCCTGATGCCGCGCCGTTAACACGGGGTTATGTTGAAGAGCGGACGGTGAAGATCAAAGAGCGCGAGCCTTTGTTTCTTGATAGGTTACAAGATGCAACTGATGAAGCTTTCTCTAGATAGATTAAATTCTAGCTTTTCACCACGTCATCAATTGCCTTGAGGCTTTGCAGCAAGGCTTTTAGTTCTTTTAGTGGGATCATGTTGGGGCCGTCTGAGGGGGCGTTGTCTGGGTCGTCATGGGTTTCGATGAATAGGCCGCCTACTCCCACTGCAACAGCTGCTCTTGCCAATACAGGCACGAATTCTCGTTGGCCGCCGCTTGATGTACCCTGACCGCCTGGTTGTTGGACGGAATGGGTGGCGTCAAACACGACTGGGCAGCCGGTTTCCGCCATGATGGGCAGGCCTCTGAAGTCTGTTACCAAGGTGTTATAACCAAAGCTTGCACCGCGCTCTGTTAGCAAAATGTTTTGATTACCGGTGCTGAGGACTTTATCGACGACGTTTCTCATATCCCAAGGAGCTAGGAACTGCCCTTTTTTAATTTTGATGACTTTGCCCGTTTTACCAGCAGCTATGAGTAAATCAGTTTGGCGGCACAGAAAGGCAGGAATTTGTAGGACATCTACTACTTCAGCAACTTGTGCGCATTGGCTTGCTTCGTGGATGTCTGTAAGTATAGCAAGGTCTAGCTGCTCTTTAATTTCAGCAAAAATTTCCAGGCTTTTTTCTAAGCCCAATCCGCGCTGGCCGCTGGCGCTGGTCCTGTTGGCTTTATCGAACGAAGCTTTAAAGACAAAAGGAATGTTTAGCTCTGTGCAGATTTCTTTAATGCCCTCAGCCATCATGAAGCCATGATCTCTGCTCTCTAGTTGGCAGGGACCGGCAAAGAGCATAAATGGAGATTTGATGCTTATGTCATTTTGATGGATAGAAACTGAGGAATGAGGCTGCATTGATTGTCCTAATTGCTTGGCTTTCAGGGCTTAAATAAGAACTTATCTAAATAAAGTTTTCAGTGGGTTTAAGCAAGCTCTTTGTAGGGGAATACCAGTTCAATAGGCATCGCATAAGGATTACATGAGGCGTGTCGTAGATTTAAAAGGATTTAAGATTGTTTTTTATTTTTGTGTTTTGTGTGAATGGCAGAATAGACACCAATTCCTATGATGAAAGATACAAGAAGAATTAGGCCGTACATGAAAAAGATTTCACTATTTTGATTAAATGAAATTCTTGAATTTTCAAAGTGAGAGATCATATCCCCATTAGTTGCATTTAAACCAATGTTTGAATCTTCCCCATTAACTAGCCCTGTAAGGCTTTGCAGAACGTTAACTAATTTTTCTGTCACTTGAGTGAACATGCTCTATCTCTATATCAATCAAATTTTGCGGGTAATTTATCCCTATATTAAATTACATACTATAATTAAATCAATAGGCTGTAAAAATGGTTAAATATTACAATTTAAGCTAGTTAATATTAGTCATTGAAAATTATGGTGAATTTTAGATTGTTGACTGCAAAGAGGCAATAACTGCAATTTAAGAACTATTTTCAACTATACGAGACGGCTCTGCTCTAATGCTGCTGAGATGAAAGAAGCAAATAGGGGATGTGGTTCAAATGGCCGTGATTTCAATTCTGGGTGAAATTGCACGCCGATAAACCACGGATGCCCTTCTATTTCTACAATTTCAGGTAATAATCCATCTGGAGAAACGCCTGAAAATGTCATCCCTGCTTTTTCAAGCTGAGTTTTATAATTCATGTTGACTTCATAGCGATGACGATGGCGTTCAAAAATTGTTTTGGTGCCATAAATCTCGCGCGCTTTAGTGCCTTCCAACAGGTGGGCTTCAAAGGCACCTAAACGCATTGTGCCGCCGAGATCATCTGAGCTGGCGCGCTTTTCTAGTGAGCCGTCTTTTTCCCATTCTGTCATAAGGCCAACGAGGGGAATTTCTGGAGAGCCAAACTCACTTGAACCTGCACCGCTTAAATCTGCGTTGCTTCTGGCAAATTCAACAACAGCCATTTGCATACCTAAGCAAATCCCGAGATAAGGTACTTTTCTTGTTCTAGCAAATTTTGCTGCTGCTATTTTTCCTTCAATGCCGCGTTCGCCAAAACCGCCAGGGACAAGGATTGCGTTCACATTTTCAAGATATGGATTTGGATCTTCTCGTTCAAAGATTTCAGCGTCAATCCATTCTATGTTGACTTTAGCTTTATTGGCCATGCCGCCATGTAACAAGGCTTCATTGATAGATTTATAAGCATCTTTTAGCTCAATATATTTACCGACAATGGCAATTGTGACCTCACCTTCAGGATTATGAACCCGATTGGAAATTTCATCCCAGCGAGAAAGTTCTGGTTTCTTACGGTCTTCAATTGAGAAGGCTTTTAGAACTTCTCGGTCAAGGCCTTGTTCATGATAGGCTTTTGGCACGTCGTAAATGCTAGAGACATCTAAGGCCTGGATGACCGCTTCTTCGCGGACATTACAAAATAGCCCGATTTTGCGGCGCTCATCTTGAGGAACTTCACGGTCACAGCGACAAAGTAGTATATCTGGCTGGATACCGATTGAACGTAATTCTTTAACGGAGTGCTGAGTTGGTTTGGTTTTCAGCTCACCTGCGCTGGGAATGTAAGGAATGAGTGTTAAGTGAATGAAGATACTATCATTCACTGGTAAGTCATTGCGCAATTGTCTGATGGCTTCAAAAAATGGGAGGCCTTCGATGTCACCAACGGTGCCACCAATTTCGCATAGGACAAAGTCAACATCTTCATTTCCATCAATCACAAAGTTCTTAATGGCATCTGTAACATGAGGAATGACCTGGACAGTCGCGCCTAAATAGTCGCCGCGGCGTTCTTTGGCTAGGATGTCTTGGTAGATACGGCCAGTGGTGATGTTATCCGTTTGTTTACAAGGGTTACCTGTAAACCGCTCATAGTGGCCGAGGTCAAGATCAGTCTCAGCGCCGTCATCGGTTACGAAGACTTCGCCGTGCTGATACGGGCTCATTGTGCCCGGGTCTACATTTAAATATGGATCAAGCTTTAACAGCCGGACTGAATAGCCTCTAGCCTGCAAAAGTGCTCCGAGAGAGGCTGAGGCTAACCCTTTACCAAGGGAAGAAACCACGCCGCCTGTAATGAATATATAACGCGCCATGGGACCTTAGATTGCATGTTTATTTACAGATTCGTATAGAAAAATTCAGTTGCGAACAGTTAAATTAGAAAAAGGGCGATAGTGATGACATATTCGTCACACTTATCGCCCTTATGTCATTTAAAAGTATGACTTTTTTGATGTGCTTCAGGTCGTCTACTAGCTACCGTACTATTTTATGCTTCAGGTTTTTCACCAGGAAACGAAACGAAGCAACCGTCACAAAATAACCGCGCTATTTTTTAGGTGCATCTGGAGTTGGAACAACTGGACCATCAAGTTTTTTAGGTGCGGCTGGTGGTGTTGGGAGCCCGTCCAAGACTTTGCCAGATTTTTTCGGTCCATCAACTTTGATTGCGTCAATTTTAGACTCTGTTGTGGTTGCATTACGACCTAAAACTGTAAGGCCGATGCTTGAAAGAAAGAAGCAAGCCGCTAATATGGCCGTTGTTCTGGAGAGTAAATTGCCTGTTCCGCGTCCTGACGTCATACCGCCGCCGCCGCCGCCAATACCAAGTGCACCACCTTCAGAGCGTTGCAATAACACTGTGGCGATGATGCCCAGTGCGATTAGCACGTGAACGACCAATAATATAGTTGCCATTAGACTTCCTTTGTTAGCTGCGACGGGCCAAAGAGTTATCCCTATTTAAGAGAGTGATAAATCTTTATGGCGTCACGCTGAGTTCTTTAGCTTGTTGTCTTATTTAACTTAATTGTCGCAGGACACAAGAAAAATGAGACAAAAGATTAATTGCCATATATTTACGAGTACTTTTTTGTCAGTTTGCTCAAACTTTTAAACGTAAATGTTCGGTTCTAAAGGAGCAAATAGTTTAGAGTGCCCAAATCAGTTGATTTAAGGCTTATATCGCCTTCTTTGGTGAAAAATCAATAGAGAAACGCTTTAATGTTACAAGTTAAATCAGATAGATAATGATTAAACCTGATGAATTTCTTTTTTTTGCATTTATTTCAGTGAGTTAATCCTGTTTAAGACCATTAGTTTAAGACTTTTCTTTGTTTTCAACGCTTGATGGGAAAATAGTCTCAAACAAAGTGGGTTCAGGTTTTTTCGTTGGTTCTAGGCTTGATTTCTTTTTTTTCTTTTTAACCGGTTTCTTTTTTGTCGTACTTTTCTTGGTATTTTTCTTCTTTTTAGGTTTTGGCTTTTGTACTTTTTTCTCAGGCTTAGATTTTGTTTTCGCTTTTTTGTCGACTAAATCCTTTTTAGGATCAGCTTTTTTAGGCTTTGGCTTTGGCGCTTTTTTCTTTCTTGGCTGGGGGCAGCGGAATTTATATTGTTCTTCGGTTTCGATGAATTCCTTAATTGGTAGGAGGTCATCACCTTTCATGTTGTCTTTTACCCATTCAAAGCCTTTTGACATATTCATCACGGCTGGAGTGGCTTTTAGTGTTTTTATTTTGCTCTTAAGGGTTTTGCATTCTTTCTTGGCCAGGGGCTTAGCGCTTACAGGCTGAATAGAAGATACGCTCAGAGTGAGCAAAAGAACTGCTAGCGCCAAAGTCAGTGATTTTATGAATGAAATTGCCCAGCGGATACGCGTAACAAACATGAATTTTATGCCCCGAATAGTGTAAGTAGGTACAGTCCTACCTATGGCTTATGTCTTTAACCATAAGGATTTGGACTGCACCTTATATCAGCTATTCGTAGGCTGCAATAATTCCTGCAAAATCTTCTGCTTTTAAACTCGCGCCGCCAACAAGCGCGCCGTTTACATTACTTGCTGCCATAAGTTCTTTGGCATTGCCTGGTTTCACGGAACCACCATAGAGAAGACGCATATTGGAACCTGTTTCAGACCCTAGGGTCTCAATAAGGTTATTTCTAATGAATGTGTGTACTGTTGCCACGTCGTCGACTGTTGGAGTTAAACCCGTTCCAATAGCCCATACGGGTTCATATGCAATGATTAAATTCTCTGCTGTTGCGCCTTCAGGAATTGAATTTTTCAACTGACGCTCAATGACTTTCAAGGTTAATTCAGCTTTTCTCTCGCCTATCAACTCGCCAACACATAGAATAGCTTTTAAGCCTGCTCTCCAAGCGGCTTCTGTTTGGGATTTAACGACCCTATCTAGCTCTCCATGGTCCATACGGCGCTCTGAATGGCCGGTGATAATGTAAGTGGCACCGCAATCTTTCAGCATTTCCGCTGATAAATCGCCTGTGTGAGCTCCTTTTTCAGCGCTGTGACAGGTTTGGCCGCCTAATTCAATGGGAGTTCCTTTAAGAACATGGGAAAAAGCCATGATTAATGTTGCTGGAGGGCAAATTAAAACGTCACAATTCGGAGTTGAACTGACTTTATCTTTTAATGAATTAATTTCAGATACTGAATTAGAAATCCCATTCATTTTCCAGTTTCCGGCTACTATTGGTCTGATCATTTTTGAAAAACGCCCCTCAGTTTACATGTGTATTTATTTGATCTTTTTATAAAGGCAATTAAGCCTTTTGTTATTTTGCTTAAAAAATGGCTTGCCAAGACCTTCCTATCCACTTTAGGAAGGTCTATTAAGCTAGAAACCTTACCACCAAAGAATTGTTGGCATTCGCCTAAGTGGATACTATGATGGGTGGAATTTGTACATAGATCGTCTTTTTTTGTATTAATGGCAATGAATATCATTAATTACAATGCGGCGAATCGAAACATAAGATGGAATTTAAATGCTAAGTGTTCTTCGCAAAGGTGCTACCACCTGGTTAGCCAAAATTTTAATTGGTTTATTGATTTTGAGTTTTGCTGTTTGGGGTGTTCAAGGGTTAATTCAAACTCAGGGCCAAACGGAACTTGCAAAAGTTGGTGAAATTGAAGTTTCTCGTCTGGATTATGAAAGACTTTACCCGACAGTTGTTAATGAGTGGAATACTCGTCTAAAGCAGCGCTTGAGCCGAGACCAATTGCGGGCTTTTGATATTCCGAGCCAAGTGAAATTCCGTCTCATTAATCAAGCTGTGGTTGATAATCATGCTAAAGAATTGGCGCTGGGTGTTTCTGATGATGCTATTGGTGATGCCATTAAGAATGATCGCCAATTTCAGGATCAAGCCGGTAATTTCAATAAAGAATTGCTTAAACAAATTTTGCGATCTGAACGTATCTCTGAACAAGGTTATTTTGACACTCAAAGAAATTCAGCTCTGCGAACCCAAGTGACAAGTTTATTCACTCAGAAAAAACGTATTCCTAAAGTTTTAATTGATAGTCTGTATCATTACCGAGAAGACAAGGTTGAAGCAGAATATTTTGTTGTTCCGACTAAGGGAATTAAGAAAGCAGCTGCTCCAACGGATGCGCAATTAAAGGAATTTTATAACCTATCAAAAAGTGCTTACAGAGCACCTGAGTTTCGTAAAGTGGCATTGTTCTCTCTTTCTCTAGAGGATTTGAAGAAAAAGGCCGTTCTGTCTGAAGAGGATGTGAATAAGACATATGAAGTGCGCAAAAAGCGCTTTAATTCACCTGAGAATAGGTCCTACAGCCAGATTGTTTTTGACAATATGGAACAGGCCCTTGAAGCTCACAAGGCTCTGAACTCGGGAAAGAAATTTGATGAGGTCGCTAAAGAGTTTGGTAAAGACAAGAAGGCTGATGCTGTTGGTCCTGTGACTAAAAAAAGCATGGCTGATCCAAAACTTGCTAAGGCGATTTTTGATGTTAAAGACGGTGAATATACAGCGCCTGTTGAAGGCACTTTTGCTATCACCATCGCCAAGGTGACAAAAACTGTGGCAGCCGTTGAGAAAACACTTAAGGATGTGCGCCCTCAGATCGAAAGTTATCTTAGGGAGATAGCGGCCCGCAAAGAGGTACGTAAACTTTTTGATAGAGTTGAAGATCTTCGTGCTAGTGGTATGAGCATTGCTGATGTTGCCAAGGAAATGGGCAGCAAATCCATTTTAATTGATGCGATTTCTTCAAAGAGCCAAGGGCTTGATGGTAAGGCTGTTAAAGATTTGCCGGCGTCCCCTAAATTTATCAAATCTGTTTTTGCATCAGCTATAGGGGATGACACTGTCTCTGTTCGTCATGCAGATGGTGGGTATATTTGGTTTGATGTTTTAGAAATCACGCCTACACGGATTAAGCCGCAAGATGAAGTTAAAGACGCTTTATCGAAAGCGTGGACTACGCGTGAGAATAAAAAATTAGCGACTGAGTATGCGGCTTCTCTTGAAAAAGAAATTCAAGATGGCAAGAGTTTTGCGGATGTTGCTAAATCTTTGAAGGCTAAAGTTATTCAAGTTAAACCGGTTGGACGTGGTGCTGTGGTTGAAGATATCCCTGCCTTCTTTACCAACCGTTTGTTTACAGTGAAGACTGGGGGCATTGCTTCTGGATTAGATGCTTCTAATAAGAACTGGCTCATTGTTAAAGTTAAGAAACATGTTCCGGCTAAAACAACAGGTCCAGCTTATGATGCTTATGCTATTAAGCTTGAAAATGAGTTGCAGGAAGAGATGACAAACGATCTTGTCACTCAATATTTAGAAGGTGCAAAAGAGTTTTTTGGTGTGAGTGAAAACAAGCAGCTTTTCAATCAACTTAAAGATGCTCTTTAAAGCTTAATTTTCTTTTTGTATTTATTTTACTATTTTTATTGTTCTGTGCTCAAGGAATTCTCGATTAGAGGCTAATTTCCTTGAGCACAGTTTTGTTTTATATGTTGGGCTGTATTTATTTTTCGAGGCTATTTTTATGAATGAAGTTCCAAATTCAGGGGGACGTAAATTTGCCCCAGAACTTTCATCCTTTCAAAAGCTCTATAAAAAGGGACAGTCTCAAGTTGTCTGGGCACGGCTTGTTGCTGATTTGGAAACGCCTGTTTCGGCCTTTTTAAAATTAACTGAGCGTTGCCCGCAAAATAGTTTTCTTTTTGAAAGTGTTGAAGGCGGTGCTGTTCGTGGGCGCTATTCTGCTATTGGTTTAAAACCGGACCTTATTTTTCAAAGCAATGGTAAATCTGCTGAAATTAATGAAAGCTGTCTTGAAGGGAAAACTGAATTTAGTCCTCTCCCCTCACCAACACTTGATGCGATGCGAGAGTTGCTTAAACGCTCTAAGATAGACTTACCAGATGAGTTGCCCCCTATGTCTGCTGGTGTGTTTGGCTATATGGCTTATGACACAGTTCGTTTGATGGAACATTTACCTGATGTGAATGAAGATGTTTTGGGTGTACCTGATAGTATTTTTGTTCGCCCTACCATTATGGTCATTTTTGATGCTGTTAAAGATGAAATGGTTATGGTTCATAGGGTTGATGTGAAGGATGGTATTTCAGCTAAAAAGGCCTATCTAACTGCACTTGAGAATTTAAAATCTGCAATTTTAGATTTGAATGCTCCTGTTCCCCACCAACAGGATTTTGATGAGGAAGATGGCTCTCTAGTGTTTGAAGAACCATCTTCAAACACGCCACCTAAGAAATATAAAGAGATGGTCAAAAAGGCGCAGGACTATATCACTGAAGGTGATATCTTTCAGGTTGTTTTGAGCCAACGTTTTACGGCTCCGTTTTCATTGCCACCCTTCTCTCTTTATCGAGCTTTGCGCCGTACAAATCCTTCACCATTTCTTTATTATCTCAATTTCACTGATTTTTCGGTGATTGGATCTAGTCCTGAAATCTTGGTACGTGCACGTAATGAAGTTGTTACCGTTCGGCCGATTGCCGGAACGCGGCCACGCGGGAAAACTGAGACTGAAGATATCGCTCTTGGTGAGGATTTGTTAGCTGACCCTAAAGAATGTGCTGAGCATCTCATGTTGCTTGATTTAGGCCGCAATGATGTTGGCCGGGTTTCAAAAACGGGTAGCGTTACTGTGACGGATCAATTCTTTTTAGAAAGATATAGTCATGTGATGCACATTGTCTCGAATGTTGAGGGAAAGCTTGCATCTGAATTTGATGAGATTGATGCCTTAATGGCAGGCTTTCCGGCAGGAACGGTATCTGGTGCACCAAAAGTACGGGCCATGGAAATTATTGATGAGTTAGAAGTACATAAGCGCGGTATTTATGCCGGATGTGTTGGTTATTTTTCAGCGACTGGTGAAATGGATAGCTGTATTGTTTTGCGCACTGCAATTGTTAAGAATGGTGAAATGCATGTGCAGGCCGGGGCTGGTATTGTGGCAGACTCTGTTCCTCAATCTGAATTTGATGAATGTGTGAATAAGGCAAAAGCATTGTTTAGTGCCAGGACTGAGGCTCTAAGATTTGCTGGTATTAAGAGAAATACTTAAACGCAAGGCTTACCCGGTTAATTGCATTTAAAATGCTGGAGGGTATTAATGTTAGACTTATATATTTTGCGGCATGCTAAATCGAGCTGGAAAGATGAGAGCCTAGAAGATTTTGATCGTCCACTGAATAAACGCGGGAAACTTAATGCGGCTTCCATGGGGGAGTTTTTAAGTGGTTCTGTTATTCAACCTGACATGGTCCTATGCTCTACTGCAAAGCGGTGCAAACAAACGCTAAAGTTGTTGCTATCTAGCGGATTTTCTCCTTCTCAACAGAAGTTCTTAGATCGTTTGTACCTTGCGCGTGCTGACGAAATAATGAACGAGATTCAAAGTTCATCAAATTTGATCTCTTCACTAATGATTATCGGACATAATCCTGGTTTAGAGGATTTGGTGCAAAAGCTTATTAAAGACAAAACCAGCTCGGATTATTTATCTCTTCTTGATAAATTTCCAACATGTGCTTTTGCTCAGATACAGTTTAACAAAGATAATGGGCAGCTTAATAAAAATAAAGGGCAATTTAACACAGGTAGCTGGACGAAGCTTGCCCCTAACAGTGGAACCCTTTATTGTTATTTAACACCAAAACATCACCTTTCTCAGGACAACTAAATTTAATGATCACACTTATCGATAATTACGACAGTTTCACCTATAATCTGGTTCATTACATTGGAGATCTTGGTGTTACCTCAGATGTTGTACGTAATGATAAAATTACAGTCAACAAAGTTATTAAATCCAAACCTCAAGCTATTGTTCTCTCACCGGGGCCATGCACGCCTAATGAAGCAGGTATTTGTCTTGAGTTAATTAAGAAAGCAGCGGGTAAGTTTCCTATTTTTGGTGTCTGTCTGGGGCATCAGTCTATAGGCCAGGCTTTTGGTGGGACTGTTCTGAAAGCTCCGGAACTTATGCATGGTAAAACTTCAGAAATTATCCATGATAATCATTCTGTTTTTAAAGGATTGCCCTCTCCTTTTACAGCAACAAGATATCATTCGCTTATTGTTGAAAGAGAGACGTTGCCAGATTGTTTAGAAATTACCGCAGAGAGTTCTGATGGGTTGATTATGGGGTTAGCTCATAAAGATTATCCAATTTTTGGTGTGCAATTTCATCCCGAAAGTATTGCGTCTGATTTTGGTCATCAGATTTTAGCTAATTTTCTTGAAAGTGCTGGCCTTTCGGTTGATCATCAAATTTTAGAAAAACAGGCCAATGTATAAGAAGTTAGTGCATAATAAATTAGTGCATCAAGCAACGGTTTTAAGCCTGTATTTATTGTAAATTATTTTGGACATTTTATTCGTTTGATAGTGGGGACAAAATGGCGCGCATCGAAGATTACATTCAAATTGTATCAACGGGGACGAGTTTATCTCGCCAAGAAGCCTCTGAAGCTTTCGAGCTTCTTATGACAGGTCAAGCGGAACCAGCTCAAATTGGTGGTTTTCTCATGGCGCTTAGAGTGCGCGGAGAAACTGTTGATGAAATAACAGGTGCGGCTGAAGTGATGCGGGCTAAGGCAACCGGTGTTAAAGCGCCAGATGGTGCCGTTGATACTTGCGGAACTGGCGGCGATAGTTCTGGTACATATAATATTTCCACTTGTAGTTCTTTTGTTGTGGCTGGTGCTGGTATTCCGGTTGCGAAACATGGGAATAAATCTATTTCATCCAAATCTGGATCTGCCGATGTGTTGGCCTCATTAGGTGTTAATTTAGATGTGACACCTGAACTGGTTGAAACCTGTATTAAAGAAGCTAATATTGGATTTATGTTTGCACCAGCACATCACTCTGCTGTTCGCCATGTTGGCCCAGCTCGTGCTTCGCTTGGTGTGCGGACAATTTTTAATTTATTAGGCCCTCTTTCTAACCCGGCTGGGGCAAAACGACAGGTTCTTGGTGTTTTCTCTGATGAATGGTTAGTACCACTAGCAGAAGTGCTGCGCACATTGGGTTCGACAAAACTCTGGGTAGTTCATGGTGCTGATGGGCTTGATGAATTATCAACTACTGGAGACACCAAAGTAGCGGCCCTTGATAATGGTGAGATCACAACTTTTACCGTACACCCTGAGGACGTTGGATTACCACTTGCAAGCATGGATATGCTAAAAGGGGGTGATTCTGAAGTGAATGCTGCGGCCATTAAGGAAGTTTTAAAGGGTGAGATGGGACCATTCAGGGATATTGTTTTGCTAAATGCTGGCGCAGCTCTTGTTGTTAGTGGTCAAGTCAATGATTTAAAAGAGGCAGTTGCACTGGCTGGTAAAGCCATTGATGACGGCAAAGCGCTTGAAGCATTGGATACACTGATTAAATTGACGAATGCTCAGTAATTTGGGCTCAATTATTTAGTCGCTGTCATTACTGCGAAGTAGTTTGTGCAAAGCCGCAAGAGTAAGGTAGGCGATGCTTTGAAATTTCGCTTAAATGGAGACTTTCTAACTCACAGAGACATTCTCTGATTTTATTTTGATTTTTTATTTTTAGGACCTCAGTTATGAAAAATATGCTGGATCGAATTATTGCTCACAAAGCTAAAGAGGTGGCCAATGCCAAGAATATTTTACCTCTTTCAGAAATCGAGACACAAGCAAGGGCTGCAACAGCGCCACGCGGGTTTATAAAGTCAATTCAGAAATTTCATAATGAAGGCAAGCCAGCACTGATTGCTGAGATTAAAAAAGCCAGTCCATCGAAAGGTCTTATCCGACCTGATTTTGATCCAGCTCATTTAGCTGACGCTTATGAAACAGGTGGTGCCGCCTGTATTTCAGTTTTAACTGATATTGCTTTTTTCCAAGGTCATCCGCAATATTTAAAAGAAGTCCGCACAGCATCAACTTTGCCAGTTTTACGAAAAGACTTCATGATTGATACGTACCAGGTTGTGGAAGCGCGGGCTTGGGGTGCTGATTGTATTTTAGTGATTATGGCAGCTGTTGATGATGTGGTTGCTCAATCTATTACGAATATGGCGCGCAAGTGGGGAATGGATGTACTTATTGAAGTCCATAATCGCCAGGAATTAGAACGCGCGTTGAAATTGAATTCTGTTTTGATTGGTATTAACAACCGTAATTTGCAGACATTTGATATCACGTTAGAGACAACTGAAGGCTTGGCCCCGCTTATTCCTAAGGACCGTATTATTATCAGTGAAAGTGGCATTAGCACTCATGATGATTTGGTTAGACTTTCAAAGATTGGTGCGAATACTTTTCTTGTTGGTGAAACTTTGATGCGCAAGGAAAATGTTGAACTTGCAACAAAAGTTCTTCTTGGTACGGAGGCTGCTCCTGATTTTTTTCCTGAAGTGAAGGGAGGAGATGCGAATGTCAAAGACACAGCCGATAAGTCGACCTCGCTTCCTACCCCTTCACAAGATGATGCCAGTGTTCAATCAATAGATGAGAATAAGTTCAATGAAGAACTTCAACAATCTAATGACACTTCTCTCCAGGCTGCGAATATTAAAATTCAAGATGTGGAGCTTTTAGGCGACAATTTTGAATCTGCGATTGAAGAGCTTGGTGCCTTGATTAACTCTGGTTCTGAAGCATCTACAGCTCCTATAACACAGAAACCAGAATCTGAAATTGAGCAGGATGCAACTCAATCGCCAATTGAACCCCACGAGCCGCAAAAAGCTAAAGGGAGCCCCATGGACCAAAGTGAGGCTCTGGGCAAACTATCTCATGTCAATGAAGCTGGTGCTGCTCATATGGTTGATATTTCTGAAAAAGGCGTCACTCAACGAGTTGCGACAGCAGAAGGGTTTGTTTCGATGCAGCCCGATACGCTTGCTCAAATCCAACAGAATGCGATGAAAAAGGGAGACGTTTTAGCGACTGCTCGTATTGCTGGAATTATGGCCGCTAAAAAGACGTCTGATCTAATACCTTTATGTCACCCCTTGCCTGTTACCGGTGTAGAAGTGGATTTCACTCCTGTGACAGATCATCAAACGGGAATTTTAGTACAAGCAACTGTTAAGGTGGATGGAAAAACCGGTGTTGAGATGGAAGCATTAACAGCGGTGTCTGTATCATGCCTTACTATTTATGATATGGCAAAAGCGATTGATAAGGGGATGACTTTCTCTGGCGTTCGATTGATTGAAAAAACAGGCGGTAAGTCTGGTACGTACAGAGCACCTGATGCTGCTGAATAACTATTTTATTTTTTATCAATGTCATGAGTTAATTCGGAGAGTTTGATGAGTTTAATTTCAGTTGCTGATGCCCAAGCCCGTATGATTGCTAAGGGACAGCTTATGGCAACTGAAAATTTGCCTTTGGAACTTTGTGCCGGGCGGGTTACTTCAGAAGATGTTTTGGCTAAGATTACTCAACCTCCATTTGATGCCTCAGCTATGGATGGTTATGCCGTTCGCTCAGTTGATTGTACATCGCTTCCTCAATCCTTTAAATTAATTGGTGAAAGTTCTGCTGGTCATCCATTTAGTGGGGAGCTTTCGGCTGGTAACGCTGTTCGTATTTTTACAGGGGCTGTTGTGCCATCTGGTGCTGATGCGATTGCGATACAAGAGGATTGTGATCGGCCTGATGATGAAAACGTTGTGGTAAAAGAGGTCTCCCCTCCAGGCAAATTTATTCGTGTTGCGGGTTATGACTTTCATGAAGGTGATGAGCTTGTTACAAAAGGGACAACACTTGGATACAGGCATCTAGCATTGCTGGCATCTATGAATGTTGCTTCAGTTGAAGTTTACAAAAAACCAAAAGTTGCCATTATCGCGACAGGTGATGAATTGGTTTCTCCTGGTGAAGTCTTATCGACGGGGCAAATAATTTCCTCTATTCCTTTTGGTATGAAGCATCTGCTAGAAAAGGCTGGTGCCGAGGCTCACTGTTTGGGTATTGCGAAAGATGATCTTCAAAGCCTTAGCGATATTTTATCGACTGCAAAAGATCCTCAAAATGAATTTGATATAATTGTTACTATTGGCGGGGCGTCTGTTGGCGACCATGATTTGGTGCAAGAGGCTTTGAAGCTAGCTGGTATGGAGCTTGATTTTTGGCGGATTGCTATGCGTCCAGGAAAGCCATTAATGGTTGGGTCTTTAAACAATCAAAGTATTGTTGGCGTACCTGGCAACCCAGTATCCGCTCTTATATGTTCTGAGATTTTTGTGGTACCGCTTATTCGCTCGATGCTTGGTCATTCATCCCCAATTAAAGTGACAAGCCAAGCGGTCTTGCAAAATGAAGTTAGTTCTAATGGTCCACGAAAACACTATATGCGTAGTTTTTTCTGGGTTGATGATAAGGGCCAACAAAGAGTTAAATGCGTTGAGAATCAGGATAGTTCTTTACAGGCTACTTTTGCTTTCTCTAACTGTTTGATTGTTCGGGCCCCTCATTCTGACACTGCTAATCAAGGTGAGCTTGTTGATATTTATCCGCTTGATTAGAATGGTAATTAGGAATTTAAGCTCAAATTCAGCTACTTAGGTCAATTGTTACGAGCTTTGTAAAAACTGCAACGCTGAGTTGATTAAATTGATCTACCTCATTTCATTCTGTTTCCCTATCTTTAGTACAGGAGAAAGTTTTCTCAGTAACCGGTGTTCACTAAACACTTAAGGAGAAACACAATGTCATATGAAACTAAAGACATTACTATTGATGAATTGAACTATCACATTACTCAAGCTCACAAACTAAGAAGTGAAGCTGTGTATGATGCATTTTCACATATTGGCCATTCCGGTACAGCTGCACTTTCTACAGCTCGTGATGTTTTGAACCATATTCATCTACCTAAATGGAGTAAAATGAAGGCTGACCTTCACTAAATTATTTCCAT
This sequence comes from Hyphomicrobiales bacterium 4NK60-0047b, assembly GCA_040367435.1. NCBI lineage: Bacteria > Pseudomonadati > Pseudomonadota > Alphaproteobacteria > Hyphomicrobiales > Hyphomicrobiales bacterium 4NK60-0047b. Next base: position 224,093 of record BAABWY010000004.1, read on the forward strand.
TTAATTTTATGAATTTAAAGGATCGCAATTAAATATTGCGATCCTTTTTTTGTCTTTTACTGATGTAAAGGTTTTTTTGGACTTGCGGAACAAGACAGGAACATGCATAATGTTCTTGATTCGTACTTTTGATTGTTTTTTGAATCACATGACTTGATGAAATTGCAAAAATTGTTTGATGAGACATATGCACTTTCACTTTTCCAGGCTCACTTTCCAAGAGAGGGACTATTTTTAATGCTAACTAAAAAACAAAAAGATTTATTGCTTTTTATTCATAACCGGGTCCAAGAAACCGGTGTGTCACCCTCTTTTGATGAAATGAAAGATGCTCTTGAGCTAAAATCCAAGTCGGGCATTCATCGATTGATCACAGCCCTTGAAGAACGTGGATTTATACGGCGGTTAGCACACCGAGCACGGGCGTTAGAGATTTTGAAATTACCTGAAGGGCTTCAAGGCAAGCCGTCTTCAGAAAATCCCACAACAGCTAAATCAACTAATAATGTTGTTTCAATTGCTGATGCGAAACTAAAGCCCGCTGATGAAGTGGCAACTGACGCTTCTTCTTTCACGGTTCCTGTTATGGGGCGTATTGCAGCTGGTGTACCGATTTCGGCTATTCAAGATCATAATAATGATCTCGTTGTTTCCCCTGATATGTTGGGTGCTGGCAATCACTATGCATTGGAAGTTCATGGTGATTCTATGATTGATGAAGGTATTCTTGATGGTGATACTGTTTTGATTAAAGAGACTTCATCTGCGAGAAACGGTGATATTGTTGTTGCTTTTATTGTTGAAGAAGAAGAAGCAACTTTGAAGAAGATTTATAAATCAGGAAACACCATTGAACTTGTTGCTGCGAACCCGGCTTATGAGCCGCGTCAATTCACGTCTGACAAAGTGCAAGTACAAGGGCAGCTTGTAGGGCTTGTTCGAAAATATCATTAAAGTGTGTTGCTTTTATTGGATTAACGAAACGCTCTGTTTTGTCTCACGACTTTTTTTGTTGTGCCTTTCGTTTTCTCAGTACTCAGTCGGCGCAACATCCGCACTGTACGCCCCCGAGAGGCAGAACCAGGCTTCGGAAGCATTTTATTTTCGCTTTAGGTTACTATAAATAACCATGCTGACGTCATGACTGTGCTCCGAAGTAGAGCACTCCCTTCTTCATTATGAGAATTAAAAGCCAAGTTTTATAAATTTATATAAACGCAACAGGTTCTAGTGATAGACCTTCCGTTTTTGTCTATATTTTATCGATAGGCTGACCAAATTCTATTTTTTCTAAATTGATTTGCTGAGATAATTTTTATCTTTCCGTCTTTTATATATAGAGAGAGTGTTCCGCTGTTGGTTAGCTCTCTTTTAGATAAGATTAGTTTTGGGTTTTTACATTTTCTGGTGATGGAAAATTTGTAGATTAAAATATCCGCTGTTTGGCAGGCTTCTTCCAAGGCGGCTATGGACTTGATAAGAGTTACTCTTTTTCCTGATGTTTTTCCAGAACAGGCTGTATCATCACAGAGGAAGTTTTGTGAATTTCTCACACTATTTAATGATCGTGTGTCTCCATCTGCTTTCAACCAATTCGTTAGAACAAAAGTTCCTTTTCGCCCTGTCGGTGCGTAGAGTTTTTTGTCCACTCCTCTTAAGGCAATGACATCGGCTGATGCACCTATATAAATATCTGGCTTTTCATTCTTCAATGCTGATATTGGCGCAATGACTATGAGTGCTGCTCCTATTAGATTAATTGGTCGATTTGTGTAAAAGACAAGAACCAGACCTGCCATCATGAGCAATACAGAACCTAAATTTATCGCAGCTATTGTAATGGTTGCCGGGTCAAAACTTGAAGTCCAGTGTGCTGTGCTTAAAAGAATTTGGATTGAATATTTTAGCGGAACGAACGCTATCGCCTCTAACCCTAGGGGCATCATTATCAACGACATGAGGGCTGAAGGCATTAATAACAAACTGAATATGGGGATAGCTAACATGTTCCCAACAGGTCCCATATATGAGACATTGTGGAAATGATAGATAGCAAATGGTGCTGTTGCAACGGTTGCTATAATTGACGTTACCCATATGCCTCCCAAGTAATAAAAGGGTTTGATCCACCTGTTTGCTGAAGACCTTTTTAGATTGTTTAATGGTTCATATTCCCTAAATATTTGATATGTCACAATGAGAGCTGTTACAGCTGCAAATGACATCTGAAACCCAGCTGACATTAAACTTTCTGGTTTGAGTACCAATATGATGAGGGCAGCTACTGCTACATTTCTAAGTGTCAATGCTGTTCGCTCGATCATGATGGCGGTGAAGAGAACTGAGATCATTAAGACGGCGCGCTGTGTTGGGATTGATTGTCCTGAAATTAAAAAGTACGCAAAGCTCCCGATTAGTGCGCCGAAGGCTGCGTATTTTTTTATTGGATGGTTTTGACTGAATATTGGAAAGAGAGCCAGAAGTGCTCGGATTAATATAAATAGAGTTCCGCCAAAGACGGCCATATGCAATCCTGAAATGGCAAGTAAGTGACCGAGCCCTGCTTTGCGCATAGCCTCTAAATCATCTTTACTTACTCGGCCTCTATCTCCTAGAATTAAAGCCCGTGCCATGGCTCTTTCGGGCTCATTTAATCCATTATCTATTTTGTTACCAATGAAGTTTCTTATATTCGCGATGATTTGATTTAAGGATGATTGGTGTTCTATACGCTCCTGGTTGTAGGGGCACAGTCTTATAGGAGAAATATTGAACCCTGTTGCCCCGACTTGTTTGAACCACAAAGCAAAGCCAAAATCATATCCACCCGCCCTTATTGGTCCTTTGGGCCGTGCTAGCATTGCTCTCATGCATAGCAAGTCACCATATTTAAATCTTGGTCCTTGGTCAGAGGTGCGAATACGAATTCGTTTTGGTATTTTGTTTTCAGTTCGCTTTGATAATGAGAGGAGTTTTCCGGTGTATCTTATTCGATTTTTCTGTAAGGGCTGATTTCCTTCGACCATCATTACAACATCGAAAGGTTTTAAAGTTTGACTTAAAAGGTGGGTGGAGCTTTTGTGAGTTCTATAGAGTGCCAGACTATAACCGATGCTTATGATTAAAGCTCCGATAATTAGATTATTTAAATATCTGTATTTTTTGGTTAGGGCCACGCAACATAATAAAATGATGAGGAGAAGAGCGCAGACTTTTGAGTTGCCTTCACCAGGCAAATTAAAATAAAGACCTATTCCTGTTGCGATACATAATAGTGTGATTGGACTATTGTTTTTAATAACAGGTGTTTGCTTTTTTTGTACGTTACTTAGGTTTTGCGCGCCTTGCTTGAAAAAAGAATTGTTCTTTTGGGGCCATAACGACTTAAACGACAGGTGGCTTATCAAGAAGTTTTGACGTTTTTGCTCCCCTGCCATTTTGTATTTCCTAACATTTTTTTTGCTTTTTAAACTTTGCAATTTGATTTTACGGCTGAACATCCATCTAAGATATATTTCATCATAAATTCTATCAGAATTAATGAATTTTGACCTTACATTTAATGAGGTTATTTCCCGCTATGCGCTTGGCTAGAGCTATGTTATGACCTGTTTTAATAGTTTCCCATACATGCTTTTTTCGATTACGTATTCGATACTCTCAGGAATTTAAAATGTCTCAACCTATCATCACTCGTTTTGCCCCAAGTCCAACTGGTTATTTACATATTGGTGGGGCTCGTACGGCTCTTTTTAATTGGGCTTTTGCTAAGTCTCAGGGCGGTCAATTTTTATTACGTATTGAAGATACTGATAAGGCACGTTCAACATCAGACGCGATAGCAGCTATTTTAAAAGGTATGGACTGGCTTGGGTTAAAAGCTGATGCGGAACCGGTGTTTCAATCAAAGCAACAAGACCGGCATGTTGAGGTTGCGACACAATTGTTGGCCTCTGGTCATGCTTATCGCTCTTTTGCAACAGATGAAGAAATAGAAGAGATCCGTAACAAAGCCCGCGCTGCTGGTGTTGCTGCTCGCTATCCGGGACGGGATGAACCAATTGCTGATGAGTTTCTAGATCGCTCGGTCTTACGTTTTAAAGCGCCGATTGATGGAGAGACTAAAATAACGGATCAAGTGCAAGGTGATGTTGTTATTCGCAATGATCAACTTGATGATTTGGTTTTGCTACGCTCTGACGGATCTCCAACTTATATGCTTGCTGTCGTTGTTGATGATCATGATATGGGAATTACACATGTTATCCGCGGTGATGACCATCTGACAAATTGTGCAAAGCAAATACAAATTTACAATGCTCTACAATGGGATTTACCCGTATTTGCTCATATCCCGCTTATTCACGGAAGTGACGGTGCGAAACTTTCAAAACGTCATGGTGCTCTTGGAGCCGAAGCTTATAAAGCGATGGGGTATTTGCCTGAAGGAATGAGAAATTACTTGGCAAAACTTGGCTGGAGCCACGGTGATGATGAAATTATTCCCACAGATAAACTTATTGAATGGTTTGACTTAGGCGGCATTAATAAAGCTCCTGCTCGGTTTGATATGGCCAAGTTAGATCATTTAAATGGTCATTATGTTTCGACAAGTTCTGATGAGGAGCTTCTCTCATCACTGAAATCACTTATTGAAGATAATGTATTTACGCCTGAACTTTCCTATTCTTCTGGGCTCATTGATCTTGATGTGCTTTCATCAAACCTCTCTTTCTTAAAAGAACGGTCTAAGACACTAATTGAATTGTTAGAGACAGCGGCTTACCTGTTTAAATCTGTACCGTTAGAAATGGATGCCAAAGCAGAAAAAGCGCTTAATAAAGATGGAGTAACTGACATTTTAGAAGGTGTTTGCTCAAAATTTACTGATTTGCAGCAATGGAATCGCAATGAAATTGAAGGACTGTTAAAAGATTACGCAAGTGAGCATGATCTAAAGTTTGGAAAAATTGCGCCGCCGCTTCGTTCTGCACTCACTGGATCTATGGTTTCGCCTGGAATTTATGATGTCATACACAGTTTAGGCCGCAGCGAGGTCTTAAAACGGCTTCAAGAGGTTATTAAGGCCTAAAGTTGTAGAAAAACTTGCCAAATCGCGCTCTAGGACTTATTAAGAGGGCATCGAAAGCAGATATTCATTATCTGTTTTATATACATATTTCAATGAATGCGCCTATTCTAAACCGTCAAAGAGCTAAAATTCGTATTTTTTTCATTTTTATGAATTATAAAGCGGGCTTATAGCATTTTAAAATTCTTTATGTTAGGTCTTACGTCAACTGCGTCATAGGGACGCGGTGTACTGACATTCGGCGCGATAAATAAAAGGGTATGTTTATGACTACTGTTCAAACTTCTACTAATGGTGACCAGCTTAATCAGGATAGCGATAAGTCCAATCTTATAGTTGAAGGGAAAACACTCGACTTACCGCTTTACAAGGGCTCTATTGGCCCAACTGTAATGGATATCAGCCGTTTGTATGCTCAAAGTGACATGTTCACTTATGACCCAGGTTTCACCTCTACAGCGTCTTGTGAAAGTAAAATCACTTATATTGATGGTGATAAAGGTATTTTATTGCACCGTGGTTATCCAATTGATCAACTGGCTGAACAAGGTTCGTTCCTGGAGACTTGTTATTTGTTGCTTTATGGTGATTTACCACAAGGCGAACAGTTTGAAGATTTCAAACATCGCATCACTTATCATACTATGCTGCATGAACAAATCCACACATTCTATAAAGGTTTCCGCCGGGATGCGCACCCAATGGCGATTATGGTTGGTGTTGTTGGCGCTCTTTCAGCGTTTTATCACGACTCAACAGACATTAATGACCCAACACAACGTAACATTGCCAGCTTGCGCATGATTGCTAAAATGCCAACCATTGCTGCAATGGCTTATAAATATTCTATTGGTCAACCGTTTGTAACACCTAGAAATGATTTGGATTATTCTGCTAATTTCTTGAACATGTGCTTCAGCGTACCTGCTGAAGACTACAAAGTTGACCCTGTGCTTGCTCGTGCAATGGATCGTATTTTCATTCTTCATGCTGATCATGAGCAAAATGCATCGACTTCTACAGTTCGTTTAGCTGGTTCTTCTGGCGCGAACCCATTTGCTTGTATTGCTGCTGGTATTGCTTGTCTTTGGGGACCATCGCATGGTGGTGCTAACGAAGCTGCTTTAACTATGCTTGAAGAGATCGGTTCAGTTGATCGCATTCCAGAATATATTCGCCGTGCGAAAGATAAGAGTGATCCTTTCCGTCTTATGGGCTTTGGCCACCGGGTTTATAAAAACTATGACCCTCGCGCGACTGTTATGCAAAAGACATGTCATGAAGTGTTGGATACGCTTGGACTTAAAGATGAGCCTTTGCTGCAAGTTGCTATGGAACTTGAACGTATTGCTCGTGAAGATCCTTATTTTGTTGAGAAGAAACTTTATCCGAATATTGATTTCTATTCAGGTATTACACTTCGTGCATTAGGTTTCCCACCTGAGATGTTTACAGTGTTGTTTGCGCTTGCGCGGACAGTTGGCTGGATTGCTCAATGGAGAGAAATGATTGAAGATCCACAACAACGTATTGGTCGTCCTCGTCAACTTTACACTGGCCCGACTTTGCGTGATTATGTACCGACTTCAAACCGCTAAGTGAATTAAGTTAAACTAATAAAAAAAGCCACCCTCTAAAAATTTAGAGGGTGGCTTTTTTTATTTCTTATTTTCATAAATTGTTTCAATGGTTTGCTTGGCTGCTGCAATTGATGGTCTTGGACCAGCTTCAAACATTTTTTCTTCTATCGTTTCAAGATGCGTTTTTTGAGACAGGTATTCTTTGGTGGATTGATCAAACAAGGGGGTTAGCGCGGCGACAATTTTTTCAGGTGTACAATCATACTGAATGAATTCAGGGAATGCCTTTTTCCCTAAAATATGATTTGCCAGAGCAAACATATCTGCTTTGATTAAAGGTCTTAAAAGGTGCAGTAACTTATCATATTTGTAAGCAACAACCATTGGCGTGCCAGTTATGGCCAGCTCTAATGTGACGGTACCGGATGCAGCAAGTGCTGCAGTTGCGCATTTAAATGCTTTGAATTTATCATCTTGACCGTCAATAATATGTGGTTTAACCGGCCAAGATTTAATAGCTTCTTCAACTGAATTTTTTACTGATCTGACTGTTGGTAACAAGACTTCTATCGGCCCGATATTTTTATTTAATTGTCCAACTACTTCACCGAAAGGTTCCATCAAATGTTTGATTTCATTAGAGCGACTACCTGGTAGGATTGTGAGTATTTTGGCGCCTTTTTCAATACCAAGTTTATCTAATAAACTTGCTTCATCAAGCTCACTAATCCATTGCTTTTGTTCAATTAGGGGATGACCGACATAGTGACAAGAGGGGCCGCCCAGTTCTTTATGTTTTTGAGGTTCAAAAGGAAGTAAAGCTAACACCTCATCGACATAAGGTTTCATCTTTTTCGCTCTGCCTGGTCTCCAGGCCCAAACGGTTGGACTGACATAATTTACAATTGGTATGTGGGGTGCATTTTTGCGCACTCTTTTGGCGATCGGATGAGTGAATTCAGGACTGTCTATAATGATTAAGCCGTCTGGATTGTGTTCGATGACATGGTCTACGCATTGATGAACGCGTTTGATTAAATTTGGTAACCTGGCGAGAATTGCAAATGGCCCCATTATCGCAACTTCTTCCATTGGAAACAGAGAGTTTAGTCCCTCTTTTGTCATAGCGTCTGAACCTAGACCTTGAAATATCAGGTTTTCTTCTCCCAATTCTTCTTTTAAGGCTTGCATTAATTTGCCGCCCAAGGCATCCCCAGAATGTTCACCTGCTATGATGTGTAGTTTGAAGGGTGGGGTTTTCCTCATAGCTTACAGGCCTTTTTATTTTCTATGACTGATTTATTGAGATGATGACTTTTTAAGAATTGAGCTCTTCTTCTTTTAGGCCAATGATGAAGACCCCTAATTTATTGGCTAACTCTATGGTTTTTTGTTTTTCACTTATCAGGACTTTATTCTCAACAATTGCTATGCCATTCAACCCTGCGTCTGCGACTAATTCAATAGTTTTCGGGCCAATAGTTGGCATATCGATTCGTAGTTCCTGATTTGGTTTTGGCAGCTTTACCAATACGCCATGACGTTTGTTCAGCCAGCCTTTGCCCCATTGTCTCAGGCCTTTTGCGCGCTTTAACATGTTATCGGTGCCTTCAGCTGCTTCGACACAAAGCACATATTCTCGCGCCACGATGGCGCCTTGGCCAATATCCATTTCACCAAGGGAGAGAACCGTTTTAATGCCTTTTTGAATATCTTTACGATCTATTTTTGAAGGTTTTTTCTTGGTGAATGTACCACCATCAGCTGTCAGTTCAGGCGCCACTTCATGAGCTCCAACGATTTGAAGTCCCTTTTTCTCGACGAAATTGACTATGTTGGTCAAAATAGTATCATCGCCGCCCATTGTTAAGCTAAAGACAAAACGTAGATTTCTGATCATACCGAAATCAAAGTGAATGTTTTTAAATTCTGGACGAGAGACACCGCCAATGAAAAGGATTTGTTCGACGTTTTCTTTTTTCAAGGTGTTAAAAAGCTTGTCGACCTCTCCCCATTTTACCCACTGATGAGGGTAGTTTTCTATCTCTTTAGATGCTGTTCCTTCAATGCCAACGATAAAGACATCTCGGCCAGCTTTTTTCGTTCGCTCAGCTATATAGAGAGGAAGGGAGCCATTACCAGCTAATATGCCCAATGGGGTTTTAGGGCTGTCTTGAGGTTGCCCTGATTGCTGGTCTGGTTGCTGTTTTGGCAAATTGGCCTGTTGCATCATGTTATTGTTCCTAGATGCTATAAAATGATGCGAAAAAATTAGCAACATCTGCAAAGCCAAAGGGTTTTATGTTAACCCTTTGGTTTATTTATGGATTTATCTAATTGCATCAGTCTATTTAACTGACACGATTTAGCTATTATCTCTTGGTACGCACAATGCCCGACTTGATTCATTGCGAATGAATGTGATCATTTCTTGTACGCATTTATTGTCTTTGTAATCAATTTCAACTTGATCAACACGCTCTTTCAAAGTTGCTCTATCAGCAAAAATATCTTGATAAGCGCTTCTTAATTGATGAATGTCTTCTCGAGAAAAACCTGAACGTTTTAGACCAACAATATTCAGTCCACCAAGTCCAGCTCTGTGACCAATGGCCATTCCGTAGGGTATTACATCATGTTCAATGCCTGACATGCCGCCAATAAATGCTTTATGACCAATGCGCACAAATTGATGAACTGCCGTGAGGCCACCAAGGATTGCACCGTCACCAATGGAACAATGACCACCTAATGTAGCGTTATTGGCAAAGATAACTTCATTACCTAAAAAGCAATCATGCGCGATATGAGAGCCGGCCATGTAGAGACCATTGTCACCAACTTTTGTTATCCAACCACCATGTTCTGTGCCGGAATGCATTGTCACATGTTCGCGAATACGGTTGTTTTTACCAACAATGAGTTTGCTTTGTTGTTCAGGGTCTTCAAAGTTCGCGACTTGAGGAATTTTTCCAAGGGACGCGAAGGGATAGATTTCACAATCATCTCCAATTGAGGTTTGGCCACACAAAACAACATGTGAATGTAGTTTTACATTATCACCAATTTCGACATTTGGTCCAACTTGACAGAAAGGGCCAATTTCTACATTTGATCCAATTTTTGCGTCTGCTGAAATATCGGATGAAGCGTGTATTTTATTTTTCGACATTTGACCCTTATACGTCCACAATCGTTGCACTTATTTCGGCTTCAGCAACGCGTTCGCCATCTACTTTCGCTTCAGCTGCGAAACGCCATACACGGCCGCGGCTTCTAATCTTTTGAACGTGGTAATGGACTTGATCACCAGGGCCTACAGGCTTGCGAAAACGTGCGCGGTCAATAGCCATGAAATAAACCAACTGTTCCGTTGCTTTTTCTTCTAAGTTAGCAACGCATAATGCGCCTGCCGTTTGGGCCATGCCTTCTACAAGCAATACACCTGGGAATACAGGGTGCTCTGGAAAGTGTCCTTGAAAGAAGTTTTCATTGTAAGTGACATTTTTAATCCCAATGGCACTTTCATCTTTATACATGTCGATGATGCGATCTATGAGTAAAAAGGGATAGCGGTGAGGGAGATATTTCATAATATCTGCGATATCTGCTGTCCCTAACTCTCCTTTTGTTGCGCTCTCATCCATATTTTTAATCCTTAAATATTTTACTTTATACCCATCATATAGCTCATGATTTTTATGCCTTATTTGCAAAGAAAGATCATGGATTAAATGCCAGGTTTTTTTAACTTTGAATCGCGTGTCTCAACCATTTTTTCAACAGCAATAATCTCTTTAAACCATTGTTTCATTGGTTTCGCCGGAGTGCCTCCGTAACGACCTTTGGCAGGGACACTTTTATGAACATTGCTTGATGCCGCAATTTGAGCACCATCACCAATTTCGATATGGCCAACGGCACCTGTTTGGCCCCCCATAACAACGTAATTACCAATTTTACAACTGCCAGATATGCCTGTTTGAGACACGATCACTGCGTGACAGCCAATTACCACATTATGACCTATTTGCACAAGGTTATCTATTTTTGTGCCTTCACCAATGATTGTGTCAGTTAATGCGCCACGATCAATTGATGTATTTGCCCCAATTTCAACCTTATCTTGTATGATTACACGGCCAATTTGTGGTACTTTTTTATGACCACCAGCGCCCATAATATACCCAAAACCATCCTGCCCGATAGCCGCACCTGAATGTATGGTTACTTCATTGCCAACCAGACTATGGGTGAGAACGGAATTGGGGCCTATTTTACAATCACGGCCAATATAGGTTCTATAACCTATAACAGCGCCAGACGAAATAATTGTCCCTGAGCCAATATAGGCTTCTTTTCCAATTATGGCGCCAGCTTCTATTATAGCACCCTCTTCAATGACCGCTGAAGGGTCAATTAAACTACCAGTGTTTAATGTGGCACCTTGCGAGGAGGCGAGAGGATAAAACAGTTTAATGGCTTCCACGAAGGTTTCATGGGGCTTACTGGTTATAAAGCCGACCATATTTTCAGGGACTTTATCCTTGAACTTTGCGTTAAGGAAACAAGCAGAAGCTTTTGAACTTTGAAACGTTTCAAGTAATTTTTTATCTTCGAAAAAGCTTAAGTGACCTTCATTTGCAGCTGCAAGGCTTGCAACATCAGAAAGCTCTATCTCTTGCTTGCCATCTTCGGAAACAATTTCTTCAATATTGAGTTTTTCAGAAATTTCAGCAATCCGAAATGGACCGACCTTTTGGAAAAATCCGGGGTGCTCCATGGGCTGATCCTTTATAAAAATACCCTCATGCTCTCAATCGAGAACATGAGGGGGCTAATTTTAGAAAATTATAACCTAGATTAGAACTTTGTTGAAGCACCGAAGCGGAAAACTTCTTCTTCGTCGAAATCTTCTTTTTGAAGAACGTGAGAATAATCAGCTCGAATTGGACCAACAGGTGAATCCCACAATACAGATATACCAACTGATGCTCTAATCGAATCCTGATCAAAAGCAGTCGTTGTAGTTGTATCTGGTAGGTCGACATCATACACAGAGCCCGCATCAGCAAATACAGCTCCTGAAATACCTGTATTTTCAGTTAGATAAGGAATTGGGAAGCGTGCTTCAACAGTGGCAGCGTAGAATACTTTACCACCCAATGCATCGCGATCACCAGTCGTTTCACGAGGACCTAAACCACCTGATTCAAAGCCACGTACGGTTTCACCACCTTTAAAGAAATGATCATTCAATCGAACTTTATCACCACCCGTACCAGTAATTACACCACCGATGACACGTCCAACCAAGGTTATTTTATTCCATAAAGGATAGTATGCACGAGCTTCACCAACTGTTCTTAGGTAGTTTACATCACCACCAACACCTGCAAAATCTTGTGATACAGTAAGGTATAGACCACGGTTAGGTTTTTTACGGTGGTTACGAGTATCATAAGTTAACGAGTAACCAACAGATGAAATATTTGAAATACCTTCTTGCTGCCTAATCGCATCAGATGCACCGTTTGTAATTTCATAGATATCGTCACGAGTAAATGTGTATCGTACTGAACCGCGCAAGTTTTCAGCTACTGGGAAGCCAAGACGGATACCACCACCTGTTTTACGGTTTTTAAAGTTAGATTCGTCTGAACGGTCGATTTCTTTATGGAAAAGATCAAAGCCTGCAGCCAAGTTCATATCCAAGAAACGAGGTTCGGTAAAACTTAGGTCAATTTGTTGACGTTCAAAGCTACCACCTAAACTTAAGCGAAGGAATTGACCGTTACCTAGCAAGTTACGTTCTGTAATTGAGATATCACCGATGACACCTTCTGATGTTGAATAACCAGCACCGAAGCTTAATTCACCAGTATTTTTCTCTACGACACTTACATTCAGAATAACACGATCAGGAGATGAACCAGTTTCACGTGAAATATTAACTTTTTCAAAGAAACCTAGACTTTGAAGACGTTTTTTCGCATTTCTTACGAGTAATCTGTTGTAGGCGTCACCTTCAACTAGTCTAAATTCGCGGCGAATGACATAGTCTTTTGTCCGTGTGTTTCCGTAAACATTGATACGATCGATATAAACTCTAGGTCCTTCTTCGATCATGTATGTAATGCCAACAGTGCGACCAATAGGGTCTCGTTCGATACGTGGACGCACTTGAGCAAAAGCATAACCTTGCGCGGATACGGCTAAAGTTAAGGCTTCAATTGTTTTATCAATTTTTGTGGCATCATAAATAGCGCCAGGTTTGGTTAGAACACTTCCACCTAGTACATCAACATTAATCGCAGCAACAGTTGTTTCAACATTTACATTACCTATTCTGTAAAGCCCACCTTCATCTACAGTGAAAGTGATAAAAAATGCTTTACCTTCGGCGTCAATATCAGCAACAGCGTTCAGTACGCGAGCATCTGCATAACCGTTAGAAAGATAATATCTACGTACTAATTCACGGTCCACATTCAACCGATCCGGATCGTAAATGTCATTTGATTTTAAGAAGCTTAAAAGACCAGATTCACCCGTTGTGATTACATCCTTCAGTTGGCTATCTGAAAATGCCTGGTTACCAATAAAGTTGATACTCTTAACCTTTGTTGAATCACCTTCTACGATTTCATAGACAAGATTTACACGATTATGAGGAAGCTTGATGATTTTAGCTTCAACTTTAGCTGTGAAGATACCGCGCACTTGGTAAAGATCTAAAATTCTCTGAATATCTGATTGTACACGAGCACGTGTGTAGATTGCGCGAGTTTTGGATTGCACTTCTGCAGAGATAGAGGCGTTGTCTACTTCTTTGTTGCCTTCAAAAGCGACTTTGTTAATTACAGGGTTTTCTTCGACTGAAACTGTAACAGTACCGCCTGATTTATCGATAGAAATGTCACTGAAAAGGCCCGTTCCAAATAAAGATTGAAGTGAATCATCAACAGCAAAAGCTGAATATTGATCACCTACTCCAAATTTTAGATAGGACTTGACTGTTTCTGGTTCAACACGGCGGTTACCTGTTACCCGAATAGCACTAACAGTGCCTGATTGAGCATGAGCTGTTGCTATGCTGAATGGTGAAATTGAGTTTCCTGCTAATTGAGCTTCATTCAATGAAGTACCAATAGCGAAAGTCGCACTTGTTATCCCTAAACACAAGATTGCTGCCTTGATGGTTCGACCAAGGGTTTTTTGCCCTTTAGCTGACTTTACCAGTTTGGCATTACCTACAAAAACCATTCTAAATACGTGCCCCTTAAAAAGTGCGCTTATTACACAACACTAATTTGACTTTTTTATACGCATTTACCACACGAAAACACATGTATCCCCAGATCCTTTTATAAGACAATTTAATCAGTTTTATAAAAAGTTCCCTAATCCGCGGACACATTCAGTGCAGCTTACTGTTTAACTGTACAGATTCATTCTCCAAATGCAAAGAGCCTTTTAAGCAACATTTAACTTTATTTAATGTTTTTTTAGCTTTTTTGCGAAACTTAAGTCGTTAATTAAACCAACCAATATCATTTTTTGTGGCCAACAGCATCATCCCTAATAAAAGAGCTAAACCTGCTCTAAAACTATATTCCATCACTCTTTCGCTAGCTGGTTTGCCTCTAATAGCTTCAACGGCATAAAACAACAGATGTCCGCCATCCAGCATTGGGATTGGAAATAAGTTAAATAATCCAATGCTTACAGACAAAAGTCCTGCGATATACAATGTGGAAACCAGTCCAAAGCCGGAAAAATGATTAACAATTTTTCCGATGCCAATAGGACCGTTTAGTTTATCTATTGACTCTCGGCCTGTTAATAATTTTGAGATATATCCTAAAGTACTGGTGATAATAAATTGCGTCTGCTTTTTTGCAGCATTTGCGGCCCCTAGAAGAGTATATTTTTCTGTGACCCAGGTTGTTTTATCTCTTGAAGGGCCAACACCAATTCGTCCCATAGAAACTTTTCGCCCCATGCCATTATCAACCATTTTAAGTTCTGGCGTAATTGGAATGGTTAAAGCTTCTTTTTCTCTCAAAACCGTTAGTTTTAAATTTTCTTCACCGCTAAATGAAACAATACGAAAAATATCATTGAAAAACTTAGTTTCGGTACCATTAATGTGGGTGATTTGATCGCCTTTAAGAAGCCCTGCTTTTTCAGCGGGACTCTCTTTAACGACTATATCGATTAACCCTGAAGGTCCTTGTTGTCCATTTGCATAATGTATACCTGAGAAGATTATCCAACCGAGTAAAAAACTTGCGATCGGCCCAGCAGCTACAACTAATGCTTTTTGCCATAAAGGCTTATTATGGAATGCACCGGCTTTTTGTTCCGATGTCAGTTTATCAAAGGCTTCTTTGTCTTCAGCGCTTGCAGCGTTTGCATCATCAGAAAATTTTACATAGCCCCCAAGTGGGATCCAGCAAAATTTCCATCTTGTGTTTTGCTTATCTGTAAAGCCAAAGATTTCTTTACCAAAGCCAATTGAAAAAGCATCAATTGTAACATTGCACCATCTTGCGACCATGAAATGTCCGAGTTCGTGGAAAAACACTACAAGTGTCATAACAAACAGTATTGGCAACACCCATCCGGTTATTACACCCGGGATTGAGGTTATAATCTGTGTTATTAGTTCCATAATGCAGTGTATCCTTTAATTTGATTTCAAAATTAGCTTTCATTTTGTCAAAATTCAGGCCGATTTATTCTCATTTAAGTTATTTGCGCAAATTTTTAAACCCTTAAAGTCGTCTCGATTTTGCACAATATAGTTTGAGCCCTTAATCTGTTTTGATACAGGTGTGGCTCGTTAAGTTAAAAATAATCAATCCGTCTGTATTTCGCTGTTATTCAGAGCAAGTTCGAAGCCATAGTTCGCGCTAACTGATCTATTCTCAATATATCATTAACGCAAAATCTATCTGTTGAAGTTAGTTCATTTTGAATTTTTTCAAGGACTTTTTCAATTATCTGGGGGATTTCAATGTAAGAACAGTTATTCTTAAGAAATGCATCAACTGCGATTTCATTTGCTGCATTTAAAGCCGGCCCATTAAAGGCCTCAGATTCCATAACCTGCCGTGCTAATTTCAAGCAGGGAAAGCGTACTTCATCGCCAGCTTCAAAATCCATTTTGCTTATTTCTACTAAGTTTATAGGCTCAATCGGCGTTTTCATTCTTTGGGGCCAGGAAAGACTATAAGCAATTGGTACGCGCATATCTGGTTCGCTCAATTGTGCCAGAACTGAGCCATCAAAAAAACTAACAAGACAATGGATAATTGATTGAGGGTGTACAACCATATCAACCTGGTTAGCTTTTAGAGAAAATAGATGTTTTGCCTCTATTAATTCTAGGCCTTTGTTCATTAGGGTGGCTGAATCAATTGTTATCTTTGCGCCCATTTCCCAGTTTGGATGTTTAAGAGCTTGTTCTTTAGACACATGCTTCAACTGATCCATAGTCAAAGTGCGGAATGGGCCACCTGAGGCTGTAAGTGTTAATTTTGAAATGTCTGATATTTGGTGACCAGCTAAACATTGAAACGCTGCTGAATGTTCTGAATCAACGGGTATGAGTGTGGTTTGGTGTTGTTTAGCTGATTGCATAAATAAATCGCCAGCTGAAACGAGGCATTCTTTGTTCGCTAATGCGACAAGCTTGGAATTTTCTAAGGCTTTTAAGGTGGGTTTTAAACCAGCTACCCCCACAATTGCTGCCATACATATGTCAACAGGTATTGATGCAGCTTCAATAATAGTTTGTTCGCCGGCACCACACTGAATATTAGTTCCTGCCAATGCTTCTTTTAATTCATCATATTTTTCTTCACAGGCGGTTGCCACAAAATCAACCTGCAACTCAATCGCCTGTTTTGCTAATAGTTGAATGTTATGATTGCCGGTAATGGCGACTACTTGAAATTTTTCTTTGTTACGCCTGATTAGATCTAGAGTATTTTGTCCTATTGTTCCTGTGGCACCCAAAATGGAAACAGACTTGATAGAATTTTGATCCATTAATTTCTTCCCTACAGAGGTTTTTATTGAGTGCCTTAGGTCTCTTATAAGAAATCATTACAGCATTCTTGCTTTATAAATATTGTTCTTCGCTTTTGGATAGAGAGCTTTGGCCCTATTTAGAAGCTTAATTCATTATATTTGTAGTTTTAAAGCAGCCAGATAAGCAGGCCTTGGCCTGGGTTTTCTGCATTATGCAAGGCTGCTATAATCGCTGCACCGATTGCAGCAAAAATAACGCCGTCTAACCGATCTAGGATACCTCCGTGACCAGGGATTAAATGACTGCTATCTTTTACGCCAAAGTGCCGTTTTATAGCACTTTCAAACAGATCACCACATTGAGCAATGGTTGAAAGCACCAAACCTATAAGAGCGGGTATTATTGGATTTTGATTGATTGAGAAGGCAAACAACGCCCCGATAATAAAACCGCCAAACAGCCCACCGAAGAAGCCTGACCACGTTTTACCCGGTGATATTGCTGGCGCTAATTTTTTGCCGCCAAAGTGCCTACCCGCAAAATAAGCTGCGGTATCAGTTCCCCAAACGACGAAAAAGAGAAAGAGAATTGCATAAAACCCTAAATTTGGATCTGAGCGAAGATATATGAGACTGAAAATAGGTAGGCCTACATAAAACAAACCAGATAGAGCCCATTTAGAGCGCCACCAATAGTGAGTTGACCAAGAGGCCAGGAAACCAGCTGCGAAAAGAATGGCTGCAAAAAGAAACCATTCATTTAAAAAAAACGCTGCGATAGCAATAGTAATGGATGAAATCTGAATTGATAATTGAAGGTACGTATCATTATTCGTCAATCGTCCCCATTCCCAGCACATCAAAACCAAAAACACGCCGCACAGTCCGATGAAAGCTGTGAAACTGTGCCATGATAAATAGATTACTCCGGCTGCCAAAATGATAGCTGATATTGTTCGAACTAATAATTCTCGATTGAATATCTTTTTCTGTGGAGCTTTTTCGCTGGATTGATCGGTCTGCCCAACATTATTAAATTTTAGCAGATCTCTAAATTTATCTTTCACAAACTTGTCTTTCACGGTGCAGACCTCGCACATACACCGCCATATCTCCGGTCTCGATTGTAAAAGATATCGATAGCTTCTTCGAATTTTTCTTTCGTGAAATCTGGCCAATTACAATCGAGAAACACAAATTCAGAATATGCTAGTTGCCAAAGAAGAAAATTACTGATGCGATATTCACCGCTTGTACGAATTAAAAGGTCCGGATCTGGTAAATCACCAGTATCCAGGCTTTGATTAAAAAGATCCTCAGTGATTTCTTCAGATTTAATCAAGCCTTTGGCAACTTGATCAGCTAGTTTCTTTGTAGCTCTGATGATTTCATCACGCCCGCCGTAATTAAAGGCAACAGTAAGTTGAAGGCCAGTATTTTCCTTAGTTTTTAATTCAGCCTTTTTCACCAGTTGGTAAAGCTCTGATGTTTCTTCTAAAGGGGCACCAATCATTCTGATACGAACATTAGCCTTGTGTAAGGTGTTTTCTTCTCGTTCAATGAATAGCTTCATCAAACGCATGAGCTCATCGACTTCAGGCTTAGGCCTTGACCAATTTTCTGATGAAAAACTAAAGAGAGTTAGGTAGGGAATTGAAAGATCTATGGCATTCTTTACTGTTGCTTTGACGGTATCTACACCTTTTTTATGACCTGCAGTTCTGGGCAAACCTCGTTTTGCTGCCCAGCGACCATTGCCATCCATGATAATCGCAACATGACGTAATTCTTGGCGTAATTCGGGACGCAATTCTTGTCTCAAATTATCGCTTTGATCATTCATAAATAACACTCGAATTTGGTTTGTTGATATTACTGCAGGTCAATTCAATACTGGTTTGGCTTATACTTGCATAATTTCAGCTTCTTTAGTTGATAAAGTGCTATCAATCTCATCTACAAACTTTTTTGTTAGTTCATCAACTTTTGCGCCTTGGCTGTGTTGTTCATCCTGGCCGATATCACCGTCTTTTTCCTGTTTTTTCAAAACATCCATACCATCTCTTCGAACATTGCGAACAGCGACACGAGCTTGTTCAGCATATTTTGCGGCGACTTTTGTGAGTTCAGCACGGCGTTCTTCGTTTAATTCTGGGATATTGATGCGAAGAGTGGCTCCTTCAACATTAGGATTTAGCCCTAGGCCAGATTCTCTAATTGCTTTTTCAACGGCTGCGACTTGAGATTGGTCCCAAACGCTCACAGTGATTGAACGTGGCTCTGGAACAGAGACAGTTGCTACTTGGCTTAGCGGCATTGGTGAGCCATAAGCCATTACGTTTACGGGGTCTAATAAAGAAGCGCTGGCACGGCCAGTACGTAAACCAGAAAAATCACTTTTTAGAGATGCTATTGCACCTTTCATTCGTTTTTCAATATCGCTCAAATCGAATGTTCCATCTGACATGATCGTTTCCTTTATGCTTTCTCTTTATTTTTTTGACTAACTTATCTTTTTATATATTTAACTTTTGACATAGGTTGCTGAGACTGTGCCATCAACCATTTTTACTAGATTGCCTTTTTCATGAATAGAAAAAATTACTAACGGTAATTTATTGTCTCGTGCCAAGGCTATAGCTGCCCCATCCATAATTTTTAAATCTTTTGCCAAAATGGTATCATAGTCAAGGCTATCATAGCGTTTGGCTGTTGGGTCTTTTTTAGGATCTGCTGTGTAAACACCATCTACCTGTGTTGCTTTGGCGAGGCAATCACAATTCATCTCAATAGCTCTTAACGTTGAAGCTGTGTCTGTTGTAAAAAATGGATTTCCTGTGCCACCGACAAAAATTACAATGCGACCTTCTTTTAAATGATCTAGCGCATGGTTTCTTACATAAGGTTCACATACAGTTGGCATTGGAATGGCTGACATGACAACGACTTCCACGCCGAACTCTTTCAAAACACCTTGCAAGCCTAAACCATTCATGACTGTTGCCAACATGCCCATATAGTCAGCCGAGGCACGGTCCATCCCCTTTGCCGTTCCCGTCATACCGCGAAAAATATTACCACCGCCAACTACAATGGCGATCTCGACGCCTTTTTTCGCAGCGGTTGCAATTTCGCTGGCATATTGGCGGGTGGTTTCCATATTGATGCCATAGTCATCTTCACCCATGAGCGCTTCACCAGATAGTTTTAATAAAAGACGCTTATATTTGGGGCTATCTGACATAAGGGGCACTCCTTCATTTATTCAACGCTGCTCAAAAGCTTTATACGATCTCTTACCATTGCTCAATTTAATTAGCTAAATAAATGGATCATTTGTTTTATAAGAGACTAAAATGACTAAACTAGACACAAAAAAACCGGTTCAAAGTTTTCCTATGAACCGGTTTTTTAAAATTTGTATATAAATTAAACGCCTGCAGTTGCAGCCACTTCAGCCGCAAAATCAGATTCTTCAACTTCGATGCCTTCACCGAGTTCAAAACGTACGAAGCCTTTAAATTCAACAGGGGCTCCAATATCGCTTTCAGCGTTTTTAATGGCTTTTTCAACTGTGTTTTCGCCATCAATAACGAAGACTTGTTTCAATAGAACAACTTCTTCATAGAATTTACGGATACGGCCTTCGATCATTTTTTCAATGATGTTGTCTGGCTTACCTGATTCACGAGCTTGTTCAGTTAAAACAGCTTTTTCGCGCTCTACAACTGCTGGATCAAGGTCTTCAACAGTTGCTGAAAGTGGGTTGATCGCTGCGATGTGCATAGCAATTTGCTTGCCCAAGCTTTCCGCTTTAGCTGCATCGCCAGTTGTTTCTAACGCGACAAGTACACCGATTTTACCAAGACCTGGAACGGTTGCGTTATGGATATAACCAGCAACAGCACCATTTTCGACTGATAATTGAGCGCCACGGCGATAGTTCATGTTCTCGCCAATTGTACCGACCATTTCTTTGATATAATCTTCGATTGACATGTCTTTGCCAGGAAATTCAACGTTGGCTAGATCATCAACACCTTTTTCAAGGGCTACGTCACCAATTTTAGCTACAATTTCTTGGAACTGTTCGTTACGAGCAACAAAGTCTGTTTCGGAGTTAACTTCAACAACAACACCTTGCGTGCCGCTTGTTTTAATGCCAACAAGTCCTTCAGCAGCTACACGGCCTGCTTTTTTAGCCGCTTTTGCTAAACCTTTTGTACGCAACCAATCGATTGCTTGCTCTAGATTGCCGTCAGCTTCTTTTAGTGCAGCTTTACAATCCATCATGCCTGCGCCAGTTGTTTCGCGCAGTTCTTTAACCATGCTTGCTGTAATTTCAGCCATATCACTTGCCTCAAATTTTGTTTAATAGATTTTGATCGTGAATTATTAAGGCAAGATCCTGATGACAAGATCTTACCTCAGTTTGTATTTGCTCTAAGCTTCTTGAAGCTTAGTTGCCTGGCCTAGCCAATCATCACGTTCGATGCGGCCTTTAAATGCAATCGCTTCATCAATTGCATCTGCTTGCTCTTTGCTAAGTGTTGCGATTTGTTTGAAGTGGTAGATACCAAGTTCATTGAGTTTCTTTTCAATAACTGGTCCCACACCATCAATTTTTTTCAGATCGTCAGCTTCACCTTCTGGAGCTTCCAGGCCTGTAAAGCCTTTTAGATCTACAGTGGCAGGAGCTGCTGCTGCTTCACTTGAAACTTCTTCTTCAGTGATGGCTTGCTCAACAACTTCTTCAGAAGCGCCTAAATCCATGCCTGAAGCACCTTGAGAGCGCTCGATACCATCTAGTACTGATTTAACAATCAGGTCGCAATATAGTGAAATTGCACGACCAGCGTCATCATTTCCTGGAATTGGGAATGTGATGCCTGATGGGTTAGAGTTGCTATCTACAACAGCAATTACAGGAATGTTTAGTTTGTTAGCTTCAGCAATTGCAATTGCTTCTTTATTTGTGTCGATCACAAAAAGAATATCCGGGATGCCACCCATGTCTTTCACGCCGCCAATAGCTTGGTTTAGACGATCGCGCTCGCGTGTCATTTGAAGACGTTCTTTCTTGGTTAGGCCTTGAGCTTCACCTGAAAGCAATTCATCTAATTTTTTCAGACGCTTAATTGACTGAGTGATGGTTTTCCAGTTTGTAAGCGTTCCACCCAACCAACGGTGGTTGATGTAATATTGAGCACAACGGTTGGCGCTATCTGCAATTGCGTCAGATGCTGCGCGTTTTGTACCTACGAATAGAACACGGCCGCCTCTTGCAACTGTATCACTTACAGCTTGAAGAGCCTGGTGCAACATTGGCACTGTTTGAGCCAAGTCAATGATATGAATATTGTTGCGTGAACCAAAGATATATTGGTCCATTTTTGGGTTCCAACGGTGAGATTGGTGTCCAAAGTGTACGCCAGCTTCTAGGAGTTGACGCATGTCGAATGATGGCACTGCCATAGTTTTATAATCCTTCAGTTTTCCGGTTTAACCTCCGCGGGGACATGCATTTTCTGTGCTTCAGATGCCCACAAAGCATCCGCACAAACGTCTATAATTCTATAAATCAACGCATAAAATTTCCCATTTGAGATAAAACTCAAAGGGAAGTGCTTGATTTTAAGATTATCGACATGCACCGGAGCGGTCGGGATGGCATATAATACATATGCCCACCGCACCCCCGCGTGTGGAATGAGAGGGTTTATAGTGGTTATTTCACGCTATGACAAGCTTTTTGTTCTATTTTCAGGATCATCCAGGTGATTTGCCTGAGGAGGTTCCTGAATACCGTTTGTTCTGGCTGGTTTATCCTATATTTCACTAAGTATGTTAAATCTCAGTCACGGACAAAACACCTTTTAAAGTTCTCAAATCACTGGCTCGCTCCAATGAAACACTATATTTACCAGGAAGGTCCATTTCAACTTCACGTTTAAAGTCATCAAGCATGAGGCCAACTTTGATTTTACCGCGCCCTTGATGATCACCCAGCGCTTTGGCGAGTTCTGCCATATCCATTTCTTTAGTGACTGTAAGCTTTAGCCCACGCACCATATTCTGTGCCGCGAATTCGAGCGATTCGGCTTTTTGTAAACGTAAGCGAACTGTATCTTCTTCTACATCGGCATCTACTTTTAAAAGAACAGGTTGCCCGCTCTCTAAGATGTCACGGCAGGCTTCTAATGTGTCTGAGAATGCAATGGCTTCAAATTGACCCGTTTGATCGGAGAATTCGATAAAGGCGTATAAGTTTCCTGATTTTGCGCGGCGCTCTCGTACTGCAGATACAGTAGCTGCCAGAACACCAAGTCCACCATTATTATCCAGTGCCTTTTTCTCATAATGCACCCATTGATCTACATTTAGACGGTCTAATACAGCTTCATACTCATCCAATGGATGGCCTGAGAGATAAAACCCCACGGCGTCATATTCTCTGGTGAGTTTTTCCATTTCACGCCAGCGCTGAACATTCAAGAGTTCTAAGTCTGGTGTGCCTGCATCTGAAGAGCCGCCAAACAAATCCGATTGTCCTGTTTTACGGTCATTATGTAATTTACTGGCGACAGCGGCCATGCGCTCTGAGTTTGCGTGAACTTTTGCTCTATCCGGTTCTATTTGGTCAAAAGCACCAGCACATGAAAGGGTCTCAAGCCCGCGTTTATTAATGGCTTTTGGGTCAAAGCGGTTAGCAAAATCAGATAGGCTTTTGTAGTTACCATTTTCTTTGCGCTCTTGAACAAGGCTTGCAACTGCGCCTGTTCCTATATTTTTCAAGGCTGCCATTGAATAAAGGATGGTTTTGTCCTTGGGTAAAAAATCGATCTCAGACGCGTTTACGTCAGGTGATTTGGTCTCAATCCCAATCCTTCTGGCCTCATTGGCAAACATGCTTAGTTTATCTGTATTTCCCAAATCAAGGGTCATTGAAGCGGCGAGGAATTCTACGGGATGATTGGCCCGTAAATAAGCCGTTTGATATGCCAATAGGGCATAAGCTGCCGCGTGAGATTTGTTAAACCCGTAGCCTGCGAATTTATCCACTTGCTCGAAGATGAATTCAGCTTGTTTTTTAGCGACATTGTTTTTCTCAGCGCCCTCAACAAACCTTGCTTTTTGCCGAGCCATTTCTTCTTTAATCTTTTTACCCATGGCACGGCGCAGCATATCCGCTTCACCAAGGGAATAACCGGCCATGATTTGGGCGATTTGCATCACCTGTTCCTGATAGATGATCACACCATATGTTTCTTCCAAGACAGGCTTGAGCATATCGTGATAATAATCGGGCTCTTCATCACCTTGCTTTCTGGCGATGTAGGTTGGGATGTTATCCATAGGACCAGGTCGATAGAGAGACACCATCGCAATGATGTCTTCAAATCTATCGGGGCGTAGTTTTTTCAAACTATCGCGCATGCCCGTACTCTCCAACTGGAACACCCCAATGGTTTCCCCTTTGGCCAAGAGTTCATAACTAGCTTTATCATCAAGGGGTAGATTTGGTATGTCGAGCTCAGTTCCGTTTGCCTCTATGAATTCCCTAGCCTTTTCAATGACGGTGAGGGTTTTTAGGCCGAGAAAGTCAAACTTCACGAGGCCAGCTGGTTCTACCCATTTCATATTGAACTGGGTAACCGGGATGTCTGATTTCGGGTCACGGTATAAGGGGACTAGCTGGGTTAGAGGGCGGTCACCGATAACCACGCCGGCAGCGTGAGTTGAGGCGTGGCGATAGAGCCCTTCTAGTTTTAAAGCAATGGTAAGGAGTTCATCGACGACTTTTTCCGAGCGTCTTGCTTCGGCTAATTTGGGTTCTTCTATTAGTGCTTCGCTTAGTGTGCAGGGATTAGCCGGATTATTAGGAACCATTTTACAAAGACGGTCTACCTGACCATAGGGCATGGATAAAACACGGCCAACGTCGCGTAGCACAGCACGTGCTTGTAATTTACCGAAGGTAATGATTTGGGCGACTTTATCATCGCCATATTTTTGCTGCACATAACGGATCACCTCATCGCGCCTTGTTTGGCAAAAATCGATGTCAAAGTCGGGCATGGACACCCGTTCTGGATTAAGGAAACGTTCGAACAGAAGACCGAACCTTAAGGGGTCAAGGTCTGTAATGGTGAGGACCCAGGCAACAACTGAACCCGCACCAGAACCACGACCAGGCCCAACTGCGATATTATTATTTTTCGACCACTGGATGAAGTCCGCAACAATTAGGAAGTAGCCAGGGAATTTCATGGAGATGATGATATCCAGCTCGAAATTAAGCCGATCAACATAATCTTTCTTCGTCATGTCTTCCGGCATTGAGATTTGAGAGAGGCGATCTTCTAACCCTTTTTCAGCAAGATCTCTTAGAGCTTTTGCCTCTGCTTCAAGTTTTTCTTCATTATCCATTTGCTCATCACTGCTGAGATAGTTTGGCAGGATGGGGGCGTGAGTTGTAGGACGGTAAGAGCAACGCTTGGCGATTTCAATTGTGTTTTCGATGGCTTCTGGAATGTCTTTAAACAGTTCCGCCATTTGACGAGATGATTTTAAATGGTGGTCTGGAGTTAATCGCCGTCTTTCATCTTCAGACACATAAGCGCCGTCCGCGACACAAATCAGAGCATCGTGTGCTTCGTAATCTTCACGTTTATCAAAATAGGCTTCATTTGTCGCAACGAGGGGGATGTCCAGAGCGTAGGCGGTCTCGATTAGGTTTTGTTCTCTTCTCTTTTCACTTGGCCGGCCATGTCTTTGCAGCTCAATATAAAACCTGTCTTTGAATGTTTCTTTGAGTAATGCCGCCCATTTACCAGCCAAGTCAGCCTGATTGTTTTTAATAGCGAGGTCTAATGGTCCGTCTTCGCCGCCGCTTAAAAGAATGAGCCCTTCAGAATGATCACTTAAAAATTCATAGGTGATAAATGGATCTGTTTCCCCGGCCGTATCGAGAAAGGCAATACTTGTTAAGGCCATGAGGTTCTGATAGCCCCTCTCATTTTGAGCTATGAGAGCAATTTCTCCATCCGTCTTATGGGTTTCTTGAGCCTTTTCAAAGACAGATTTTTTGGCTTCACCCTCTAGTGACGGCATTTTAATGGCTAGTGTACAACCTATGAGAGGTTGAACGCCTTTACCGACACATTTTTCAGAGAACTCAAGCGCTCCAAACAGGTTGTTCGTATCTGTGAGACCAAGTGCTGGCATTTTTTCATCAACAGCATAATTAACTAAGCGCTCAACTGGTAGCGCGCCTTCTAACAAGCTATAGGCTGAGTGCACTCTGAGGTGAATGAACTTCGGGGTATTGCCTGATATTTTTACTCTTGAATTTACCATTCGTATCTCATTACGTTTTTAGTGATTTCAAACTCTGAAACTTCAATATTATAGCTTTCTCAACGTTTGAGGTTCTTTCTATGCTCCTAACTCACATCTTTTTCGCTCTGTTTTCTCTCACGGCTATTCCAAGCGCTTTTAAGTGGCACTTCAGTTGCCCACTAGCAACCGTGCTTAAGTGGCACTTCAGTTGCCAACTAGCAACCGTGCTGAAGCGCTTGGGCCTCCGAGGGGCGGTGCTAGGCACCGGGCTTCGCTCATGCTTCGCCATGTCCTTCAGCCCAAAAGGGGCTGAACTCCTTCTTCGTATATCCTTTTATGCGCTAGTTGTTGGTTGCCTACGAGCAACTGCTTATGAAAAATTCTCCCTTGGTCCTATTGAGTTTTATCAAAGACGCCCTCATATTGATGTATGTAATATGCATTATATATGAATTTCAAAATTATCAAACAAAGGATCAAGTCAATGTCAGACGTTTTAATGGATAAAGCTTCTCATGACAGCTCTTACGACGCTGCTCAAATTGGGCATAACTCTGACGATGTTAATATCGAATTTGTAGTCAAAGGCTTTAACAGCATCACTCCTTTTGTTGCCAAAAACGGAGCCCCTTTGCCTATGAAAATGAAGGCTGGTTCGACTTTACGTGATTTGGTTGAAGCTTTGGGAATTCCAAAAGATAAAATCTTTCTTGCTATGAAAAATGGTCGTGATGTTACCAAAGGAATTTATCCGGCTAACAATCCAAAATGCAATTTTGAAGTTACCATTGATGAAGGGGACCATATTTCATTTTCTGGTCCTGTTCCCTATAGCTATGGGTATGGCTCAGCGGTTGTATAAAGTTTAGCTATTTCTGAAATTACTGCTGCTGTTGTTGCTGTGGGACATAAGAATAGAGTTTGCCATCTTGCATCTGAAGCACACGATCCATTCGATTTGCTAACTCTAGATTATGAGTAGCGATGATCGCGGCAAGACCAGTTTGCCGGATTAGGCCAATGAGAGACTGAAACACCCGCTCAGCTGTATTTGGATCAAGATTTCCTGTTGGTTCATCAGCAAGTAAGAGTGTTGGCTCATTGGCAATGGCTCTGGCTATTGCAACTCTTTGCTGCTCGCCGCCGGACATCGCATTTGGGCGGTGCCCTACTCTTTCCTGAAGACCTAGAAATTCTAAAATGACTTTTGCCCGTGCCTCAGCTGTTTTACGAGAATGACCATTGATCAATTGTGGAATAATCACATTTTCAAGGGCGCTGAATTCTGGCAGGAGTTGATGAAACTGATAAACAAAACCAATATCGCTTCTGCGAATGGCTGTGCGCTCTGCATCATCAAAATTAGTGCAATCTTGTCCGTTTAAATAAACCTTGCCGTTGTCCGCTTTGTCCAGCATTCCTAGAATATGCAGTAAGGATGATTTACCTGAGCCAGATGGCCCAACAAGCGCGATAGCTTCTCCTTTGAATATATCAGCAGAGATTGAATTTAAAACCTGAATTTCTCTTGTGCCCTGATGATATGTTTTTGTTATATCTCGGATAGCAAGGATTGGTTTTGGCTGCTCTTTGGGCTGTTCTGTGTAGTGTTGCTGCTCTTGGTTTGTTTGATAATAATCACTCATAACGTAGTGCCTCCACAGGATCGAGACTAGCTGCACGCCAAGCAGGGTATATCGTTGCCAGGAATGAAAGTATTAGCGCAACGATGACAATGATTGTTGTCTCTACAGGATCCATTTTTGCTGGAAGTTTTGATAAGATCTGAATTTCCGGATTAATTCGAACACCTGTGGCCCAGCCGATAAAATTTTGAATTGCATCTATGTTCAAGCATATGGTGACGCCAAGGATAAGACCTAAGACGGTGCCACAGACGCCTATGAATGAGCCCGTTGTCATGAACACTCGCATGATGGCGCCTCTTGTTGCTCCCATAGTTCGAAGTACTGCAATGTCTTTTGTTTTCACCTTTACCAACATAACCATGCTGGAGATGATATTTAACGCGGCGACGAATACCACAAGGCTGACAATGATGAACATCATGTTCCTCTCAATAGCTAAAACGCTAAAGAGTTTTGCGTTGCGCTGTTTCCAGGTTGAGAGATTGGTATCATTGCCTGCAGCTTTTGCGATGTCTTGTTCGATGAATTCCACTTGCTTTGGTTTATTCACCATAACTTCAAGAGCTGAGACTTGCCGCTTTTTTGAAAAGAACTTTTGAGCTTGATCAAGAGGCATGAAGAGGACTTTTAAATCATATTCATAAATCCCCACCTCAAAGATGGCTGATATACGATATGGTTTTACTCTGGGTGTGGTACCAAATGGTGTTTTTGCTCCCCTTAGGGTAACAATGTTTATTTTGTCACCAACGCGGACACCTAATACATTGGCAAGGCGGCTACCAATAATAATGCCTTTGTCATCTTTAAAATTATCCAATGTGCCTGAGACTAAATTTGATGAAACTGTTGCTAGCTTATTGAGATCTTCGGCGCGAATACCGCGTACATTGCCAAAATATTCTTGATATTTAGATGTCACCATAACTTGGCCGTCAATAACTGGAATGACTGCTTTTACACCTGGAACGGTTTTGATTTTACTTGCGACATCATCAAAAGTTGTGAAAGGTTTACCAAACTGTTGAATGACAACATGGCCATTCATATCAAGAATGTTTTTGTATAATGTATCTCTAAATCCATTCATAACCCCCAAAACAACAATTAGAGCTGTTACTCCTAAGGCAATACCTAGAAGAGTGAGAATGGCAATCACTGAGATGAAGCCTTCTCCCTTTGGTGGACGAAGATATCTAAATGAAATCATGCGCTCAAAAGAAGAAAACGGCATAGTTACAGCGCTTTTTGTGCGTTTTTTTACTTGCTTTACGCTCACCGTTTCATTCATTGATCTTTGTTCTCATTTTATTTTCTCACGGCTATTCTATGAGCTGAAGCTCATAGGCCTCCGATGGGCGGCGCTTGCGCCGGACGTCTTTGACGTCATGTCCCTCAGCCTTGAAAGGGGCTGAGCTTCTTCTTCGTATATAACTTTATGTGCTCATTAACTATTAGCCGCCAATAAGGTATCCACACTTATTATACTCTTCTAGTTGCCAATAAACAGGGCCTTTTATTTACTTGAATAGTCCAATAGCTAAATGATAGCTAATCCAAAATTGTGTTCTTGTTTAGATCTCACACCAGAGCTATTAACGGCCTATTTTGTTGATAGCATCTTCAAATGACAACTCTTCGCGTTCACCTGAATTTCTATATTTAATTTCTACAATACCATTTTTCACGCCTTTTGGCCCTACGATCATGTGTACGGGTAAACCAATGAGATCCATGGTTTTGAATTTGCCACCGGCGCGTTCATTTGTATCGTCTAGTAAGCAATCAAGGCCTTTTTGTTGTAAGCTTTGATATATATTATTAGCGGCTTTGTCTGTTTCTTCATCACCAGGTTTTAAATTAATGATGCCTACATCAAACGGGGCCACTGTTTTTGGCCAGATGATGCCGTTTTCATCATGGCTTGCCTCTATGATGGCGCCCATTAAACGGGACACACCAATACCATATGAGCCCATTTGAAGGGCAATCAACTTTCCGTCAGGCCCCTGAACTTCACATTTCATTGGTTTTGAGTATTTATCTCCAAAATAGAAGATATGGCCAACTTCGATACCCCGGGCACTGACCTGATTTTCTTTGCTCACGTCAGTATCGAATTTCTCAACATTATGCATTTCTTCTGTTGCTGCATAATGAGATGTCCAATTTTCTATAATCTGGCTAAGATCACTGTCGAAATCAACTGTTTCATCCGGCACCGGCATATCTATCAATTGTTGATCACAAAAGACTTCACTCTCACCGGTCTCAGCTAACAATATGAATTCATGGCTCAAGTCACCACCAATTGGACCTGTATCAGCTTTCATAGGGATGGCTTTAACACCTAAGCGCTCAAATGTGCGTAAATATGCGACAAACATTTTTTGATATGATTTTCTGGCTTCTTCTTCTGATAGATCAAAAGAATAGGCATCTTTCATCAAAAACTCACGGCCGCGCATAACTCCAAAGCGAGGACGAATTTCATCTCTAAACTTCCATTGCACATGATAAAGGGTTTTTGGGCAATCTTTGTATGATTTCACACTGTCTCTGAAGATTTGCGTGATTAATTCTTCGTTTGTTGGCCCAAACAGCAATTCTCTATCATGACGGTCTGTGATGCGCAGCATTTCCTTGCCATAGTCATCATAACGGCCACTTTCACGCCAGATATCTGCTTGCTGGATTGTGGGCATTAGCAATTCAACAGCCCCGGCTCTATTTTGTTCTTCTCTCACGATATTTTCGATTTTACGAAGAACTTTTAGGCCTAATGGCAACCATGAATATATGCCTGCCGCTGACTGGCGAATGAGGCCAGCCCGCAACATGAGTTGATGAGACACAATTTCAGCACTTGCTGGCACATCTCTTAGGACAGGCAGAAAGAATTGGCTTAAGCGCATGTTTGATCGCTCCCAGAGGTTTTAGTTATGTTAGCTTTATAAGTTAAGCTGCCTTTCGGCAAATAGAAAAACCAACTCAGTTCGTTTGAAATTTAATTTTGCACAGAGTTGGTTCATAGAATTAACTTAAGTTCAGTTTGATAGTGCTGAACTTAAGTTGTCTAATCAAATCTTGGCAAAAATGGAATATCATCAACTGAAATCAGATTATACGTATAAACTGAATAGACGATAGCAAACAAGATGCCTGCTATAATCGATGTTATGAGTGCCTTTTTTAACATGTGTGGCACTGCAGGGGCACTTTCAACTGAACCAGGGACAACATCGCCGTCCTCTTCTTGTGTTTTCACTCCAAATGGTAACACCATAAATAGGGTCAACCACCAAATAATGAAATAGGTCGCAATTGAAAGACTTAAGCTCATTTACGCTTCCTCTAATTCAACTAATGTTCCGCAGAAATCTTTTGGATGCAGAAATAAAACCGGTTTACCGTGTGCGCCAATTTTAGGGTCACCGCTTCCTAGTACTCTAGCGCCTTCACCTTTTAGCTTATCTCTGGCTTCAATGATATTATCAACTTCATAGCAAATATGGTGAATACCACCGCTTGGGTTTTTCTCTAGAAAACCATTAATTGGACTATCTTCGCCTAGAGGTTCTAATAGCTCAATTTTTGTATTTGGCAACTCAATAAAGATCGTAGACACACCATGATCCGGCTGCTCTTCTTTTGCAGAAAGTGTAGCGCCAAGGCTAGCACGATAGGTGTTTGCTGCAGCTTCAATATCTGGTACTGCGATGGCTACATGATTCAAACGTCCGATCATTTCTGTGTCCTTTTTTGTTTTTTAAATCGTTAATAATCTTTGATTGGATGATCTAATCCAGAAAGAGGCTTTCTGTCTAGAAAATTAGCTCATTAATCTATTATATTTGGTGCAAATGGATGGTTACAACTGGTTTTTTGCCCCAATATTCGTTCAAAGCTGAGCGGACACTGCGCCTCAAAGCTTCTTTTAATGTCTTTTTATCCGATCGCCTCTTTGCTGGGATGCTTTTAAATGTGCCATTTACTGCTTTTTCAATGATTTCCTGCATTTCCCCGCTCTCTTGTTCATGAGGAACACCTAGTTCTGACCAACTTGGGCTTGAGATAAGATTTCCCTTACCATCAATCACGCATGAAACTGTCACACAGCCAAGAGTTGATATTTTTCGGCGAACACGAATGGCCAGATCATCTTCGAGTATAAAATGCCCATCTCGATAAAGGCGGCCATTGGGGACCTCATCTATAATCTTGGGATCTTGCGGTAGAATAGACAGCATATCACCATTTTTGATCAATTGTACTTTCTCAATATTTTGGCTTTTCCCAAAAGCGGCTTGTGATCTTAGATGATGTTCTTCACCGTGTACTGGCACCAAAACATTTGGCTTTACCCAACTGTAAAGCCTTTCCAACTCGCCGCGTCTTGGGTGCCCTGTTACGTGAACAGGTTTATCACTTTCAGTGATGATGTTTAAGTTCTGCGCGGCCAGGAGATTAATGACATAGCCGACCGACCTCTCATTACCAGGAATTGTTCGGGAGGAAAAAATTACTGTGTCTTTGGGCTTTAGTTTGATTTTTGGGTGACTGCCCTCAGCAATTCGAGCTAACGCGGCACGCCCTTCTCCTTGACTACCGGTTGCTAAGACAACACATTCTTTTGCTGGCAAGTGCTGGTAATCTTCGTCTGAAAGAAAGTTATAATCTTCTGGAATATAACCGGTTTCTTTGGCAATCCCGACGACACGATCTAGCGCCCGGCCAGCTAAAATCACATAGCGCCCAGCTTTATAGGCTGCTTCTGCAACTGATTTTATTCGTGCGACGTTTGATGCGAAAGTTGTGACAACGACACGTTGTTTTTCTTCAGCTATAATCTCTTCAAGAGTTTTAGCTACATCAACTTCAGATATGGAAGACCCTTCGCGGGTTGCATTGGTTGAGTCGCAAACCAAAACATCGATGCCTTCATCGCCTAATTTTTTCAAACGGCTTTCATCAGTTGGCGGGCCAACTATAGGATCTGGATCAAGTTTCCAGTCTCCGGTGTGAAAGAGAGTTCCGACATCTGTTTTTATGTGAAGTCCTAATGGTTCTGGAATTGAATGCGCCATATCAACCATTTCAATGGAGAAAGGCCCTAAATCAAATTTTGCACGTCTTGGAACTTCTTTAATCGGTACAAAGCCATCCATACCGTCTCGTGCTAATTTTGCTTTTAACATCGACGCTGTAAACGGCGTTGCGTAAATTGGGACTTCTAAATTTTCCCAAAGATCAGGTATTGCACCATAGTGATCCTCATGGGCATGAGTTAGGATGATAGCTTCAATATTATGCTTTTCATTTTCTGCAAATGTTATATCCGGCACAATGATTTCAATGCCCGGCTCTCTTGGCCCTGCAAAAGTTAGCCCCAGATCTACCATGATCCATTTATAATCGCCTGGAAGGCCATAGCCATACATCATGCAATTCATGCCGATTTCACCAACACCACCTAATGGAACCATAACCATTTCAGCTTTGGGGGTGTCCGATTTTTTATCACTCATATTGTGAGCTATTCCTTTCAAGGCAACTAAAGTAGTTCGCCGCCAGTAATCAGCTTGATTGATTTATCTTCTAGCTCAAGCTTTAACGCGCCTTTTTCATCCAGGCCGGCGAATTTGCCCTCAATTCTTTCATGTCCAATACGCACAGATAGAGGCGCTCCAATGGGAGCTGCTTTCTCACTCCATGCTCTAATAATTTCTACAAAGTTATTTCCATTATCCCAGCGCTTGATCCAATTGTTAAGCGTTTCAATCAACGATAATAATAAATCATCTCGAGAGATAAAATAATCATAGTTGGCGAGGCAGGTTGTATCTCTTCCCTCAACCACGGGGCTTGACTGAATGTTTATCCCAACACCAATGACCACATGAGAAAATTCAGCATCCGGTTTGCTAATATTTTCAATTAAGATGCCGCCAAGTTTTGCTCCATTGATTAAAATATCGTTTGGCCATTTTAGCATTAAATCTAAAGGTGTTTGGCTGTTCTTTTGGATCGCATCATAAACGGCTAATGCGGTGACTAATGAAAGCCCACCAAGTTTGCTGCCATTTGCATTAATAATTTGTGCTGTGCTTACGTATAGGTTGCCCTTAATGGAGACCCAATCTCTACCTTGACGCCCACGGCCACCCGTTTGCTCATCACTAACGATCCAAAAGGGGCACGTTTCCCCGTTTTCTAAACATTGCTTGACGTACTCATTTGTCGAGCTAAGGGTTTCAAAGCGCTTAATATTTGCAATAGATGGTTTCTTTGGCTGTTCGTTCATTTAATTTATCTACCCTGTACACGACAGAATGACAATATATCTTCGTAAATTGCCCCTTTTTCCCAAAACAAAAGGCTCAGATCTTGAGATGTTATCCCCTAATCTGAGCCTTTGATGTTTTGAACCTTAATATGGTTTTATAAGTCTTTTTGGTGCTTAAACCGTTGGCAATAACGCTTTGGCTGCCAGTCTTGCCCCATCAATGAGAGGGTTTGGATAGACGATGTAAAACAATACAAACAGCCCTGAAAGCCCAAGGACCACTTTTAGCTGGCTTGGCATTTCGTTGAATGCATCTTTGGCATCATCAAAGAACATGATTTTAATGATGCGTAGATAATAGAACGCGCCTACCACACTAGCAAGCACACCTACCACGGCCAAGATGAACATGTCAGCTTTAACGGCTGCCATGAACACATAGAATTTAGCAAAGAAGCCGGCAAGCGGCGGAATACCTGCTAATGAGAACATTAACAAGGCAAGCATAAAAGCTGCTGGTAAATTGTTTTGAGAAAGACCTTTTAGGTCATCGATTTCCTCGACCATTTTTTCATTGCGGCGCATTGAAAGAATGCAAGCAAACACACCAACTGTCATCACAAGGTAGATCATCAGGTAAATCAAAACACCTTCAACACCCTCACGGTTACCGGCCGCTAAGCCAACTAACGCAAAGCCCATATTACCAATGGAAGAATATGCCATTAGACGTTTGATATTTGTTTGTCCGATTGCACCGAAAGCACCAAGAAGCATACTTGCTATCGAGATGAAGATAATGATTTGGTTCCATTGGGTTGTTAGTTCTGGAAACGCTTCATAGATGATCCGTAGAAGAATGCCCATAGCTGCTATTTTTGGACATACGGCGAAAAATGCTGTCACCGGCGTGGGGGCACCCTCATAAACGTCTGGTGTCCACATATGGAAAGGAACGGCTGAAACTTTAAAGGCCAGGCCGGCCAGAATAAAGACCAGACCAATGATCATTCCAACACTGACTGTGCCGTCTCCCATTGCTGTTTTTGCAATTTCTGAGAAATAGACTGAACCTGAGAAACCATAAACCATTGAGCAGCCATAAAGCAGCATGCCTGATGAAAGAGCGCCGAGCACAAAATATTTCATGCCTGACTCACTTGAGCGAACATTATCGCGGCGGAAGGCTGCCATCACATAAAGCGCTAGTGATTGAACTTCCAAGCCTAAATACATAGCGATGAGATCATTGGCTGAAATCATCATCATCATGCCCAACAGTGCAAATAACATCAGAACCATATATTCTGATTTAAACATGCCTGCTTCGGTCAGGTATGAAATGGACATGTAGATCGTAATAATACCGCCGACTAGAACCATAATTTTGAGTAGCCGCGTAAAATCATTTATGACAAAACTGTCGTTAAAGAGAGTTGTGTTAACACCCCAATCCTTAATCAGCATGAAGGCACCTAGCGCCATCACCAGCATTGTAAGCCCCCAAACCAGCTTTTCTCCTTTGCCTTCCTGGAAAACACCAAGGAGTAACAAAATCAGCGCGCCAAGAAGTACGATGATCTCTGGCAAGAGCGGTAAATATTCTACCAGTGGGCTCGCATGTTCCATTCGTTTTAATTCCTTTTATAAAACTTTTTAGTATCCCTTCAGTTGCCCACCAGCAACCGGGATATTATTAGCTCCTTCAGTTGACTTTTTTAGTGCGGCTTCAGTTTCCCACTAGAAACCGCCGCAAGCATCCGAAAGGTCAACCGGAGCATGTACTTTCCTTTAAGGCTTCAGGGCTACTTTAGCCTGATCGAAAATCAACACGGCCTGATTATAGTCCGTGATTAGTTTATCGACAGACACAGACATGACATCTAAAATTGGTTTTGGATAAACACCGAATAAAATAGTCAGTAAAATTAATGGTATTAGATATGACATTTCACGTCGGTTCATATCTTTGATTGTTTTTAAATTTGGTTTTTCCAGCTCTCCGAAAACAACTCGGCGATAAAGCCAGAGTGCATAACCGGCTGAGAGGATCACACCTGATGTTGCGACAAATGCCACCCAGCTGTTTACTTTAAACATGCCAATAAGGGTTAGGAATTCGCCAACGAAGCCTGATGTGCCTGGTAAACCAACATTGGCCATGGTGAAGACCATGAAAGTGAAAGCAAAAATCGGCATATTATTCACCAAGCCACCATAAGCTGCAATTTCTCTTGTGTGCATGCGGTCATAAACAACGCCGACGCAAAGGAAGAGCGCTGCTGAGACAAGGCCGTGAGATAGCATTTGGAAAATGCCGCCTTCAATACCTTGAGCCGTTCCTGTGAAAATACCCATCGTCACAAAACCCATATGTGCGACTGAAGAATAAGCAATAAGTTTTTTGATATCCTCTTGTGCTAAGGCAACGAGAGACGTGTAGACAATAGCAATAGCACTCATCCAAAACACAATTGGTGCAAATTCAGCGCTTGCGATTGGGAACATTGGGATTGAGAACCGCAAGAAGCCATATCCCCCCAATTTCAACAAGATACCAGCCAAAATAACAGAGCCAGCGGTTGGCGCTTCCACGTGTGCATCAGGTAACCAGGTGTGGACAGGCCACATTGGCATTTTGACAGCAAAAGACGCAAAGAACGCAATCCAGAGCCAGGTCTGCATTTCAGCAGGAAAATCATGAGCTAAAAGCTTTGGAATTTCAGTTGTTCCTGCCTGCCAGTACATGGCCATGATGGCAATCAACATGAGAACAGAACCAGCTAGTGTGTAAAGGAAGAACTTGAAACTGGCGTAAACCCGTCGTTTGCCACCCCAGACACCAATGATCAAGAACATTGGAATAAGGCCACCTTCAAAGAAGACATAGAACAAGACAAGATCAAGCGCACAGAACACACCTATGACTAACGTTTCCAAAATTAGAAACGCGATCATATATTCTCTGACACGAGTTTTAATGCTATCCCAACTTGCGATGATACAAATGGGCATCAGAAATGTTGTCAGGATAACAAACAACATCGAGATACCATCAACGCCCATATAATAGTTAAAGGCGCCGCCGAGCCAATCATGGCGCTCAACGAATTGGAAGTCTGCTGTTGCGTTATTAAAATCAACCCAGATGAGTAGAGAGATGAGAAATGTAATTACGGTTGTCCATAATGCAACATAGCGTGCATTTTGCTGGGCACCTTCAGTTTCACCCCGAATGAGGAAAATAAAAGCAGCACCAATGAGCGGCAAGAAAGTCACCGCGGACAAGATTGGCCAATCTGTCATCATTGCCCTGTTCCCCCTGTAACAACAAAGTATGTGATGATTGCTGTGAGCCCGATCATCATTACGAATGCATAGTGATAAACATAACCGGATTGCATAGACTTCACTTTTCCTGTCACATCAAGTGAACGGGAGGCGATGCCATTTACAAATCCATCAATTAAAATCATATCGCCAATTTTCCATAGGATATTTGCAAGCCAAAGAGCTGGTTTCACAAAGATCACATTGTATAGCTCATCGAAGTACCATTTATTGAGTAAGAACTTGTAGATCGGCTCAAATATTTTGGCTGTAATTTTTGGCAGTGACGTGTTGTAGATATAGTAAAGCCACGCTAGCCCCAGGCCTAATAGCATTGCAATGAATGGTGAGAGTTTCACCCATAAAGGTACATTGTGGAACTCATGAACCAAATTATTGCCATCACCTGTAAAGAGAGCCTTACCCCAGAATTCTGCGTAATGATGTCCAAAGAAATAACCACTAAAGACAAAGCCGGCAACAACGGCTCCAATCGCTAGAATATAGAGAGGGATCAGCATGATGTTTGGGCTTTCATGAACGTGCGAGAGCACATCTGGTGTTGCACGTGAACGACCATGGAAGGTCATGAAGATCAAACGCCATGAATAAAACGATGTTAAGAAAGCTGCAAAGACAAGCATATAAAACGCTTGCATGCTCACAGGATTGCTCGCAGCAAACGCACTTTCAATAATCGCGTCTTTCGAGAAGAACCCTGCAAAACCAGGGAAACCTGTTAAGGCCAGCGTGCCGATTAACATCATTGCATAGGTAAGTGGGATCATTTTATAAAGCCCGCCCATGTGTCGCATATCCTGCTCGTCTGACATTGCGTGAATAACTGAACCAGCTCCTAAGAAAAGCAACGCTTTAAAGAAGGCGTGAGTAAAGAGGTGGAAAATCGCTGCGCCATAAGCACCAACGCCCAAGGCCACAAACATATAGCCAAGCTGGGAACAGGTAGAGTAAGCGATCACTCGTTTAATGTCATTCTGAACCAGACCAACAGTTGCTGCAAAGAATGCAGTGATTGCACCAACCGCTGTTACAACTGTTAAGGCATCTGGTGTGATTTCAAAGAGTGGTGAAAGGCGTGCTACCATAAAGACACCGGCTGTCACCATTGTTGCAGCGTGAATAAGCGCTGACACAGGTGTTGGGCCTTCCATCGCATCTGGTAACCAAGTGTGGAGTAGGAATTGCGCTGATTTACCCATTGCGCCCATGAAGAGCAGCAAACAAATAGTAGTGAGAATATCCACTTCCCAGCTTAGGAATGTGAATGTTTTACCAACCTGGGCCTGTGCGCCTGCGAAAATTTGATCAAGACTAATAGTATCAAAGACCATATAAATCGCAAAGATGCCGAGAGCGAAGCCAAAGTCACCAACACGGTTGACGATAAAGGCTTTCATTGAAGCCGCATTTGCTGACGGTTTTTTGAACCAGAAGCCAATGAGTAAGTAAGATGCTAGACCAACACCTTCCCAGCCAAAGAACATTTGCAGGAGGTTGTCTGATGTAATCAGCATCAACATTGCGAATGTAAATAATGAGAGATATGCAAAGAAGCGCGGGCGGTGCGGATCATGATGCATATAACCGATTGAATAGACATGCACCAAGGTTGAAACTGTGTTTACAACGACCAGCATAACAGCTGTGAGTGTATCAATGCGCAGTGCCCAATTGATATCTAATGAACCAGACTGGATCCAGGGTAAGATTTGTACTTTTGCTGTTGTATGAGCAAAGCCAACGTCGATGAAAACAATCCAAGATAGAATTGCTGTAATAACCATGAGGCCACATGTGATATATTCACACATTTTCGCGCCGATCATACGGCCGAACAGCCCGGCTACCAGAGCACCGATGAGAGGAAGAAAGACAATCGCCTGATATAACATAACTCTAGCCTTTCATCATGTTAATGTCTTCCACCGCGATAGAACCGCGGTTACGGAAGTAAGTTACAACGATCGCCAGACCAATTGCAGCTTCACCAGCTGCAACGGTTAAAATCATCAGTGCGAAGATTTGCCCGGAAAGATTATTCAGAAAAGCTGAAAAAGCGACCAAATTAATATTCACTGCTAGCAGCATCAGCTCGATTGACATCAAAATGATGATCACATTTTTCCGATTTAGAAAAATGCCAATCACACCGAGTGTGAATAAAATTGCCGCGACTGACAAGTAATGTGACAGTCCGATTTCCATGGGTTGTCCCCCTCTTACGTCTTAATTTCTGGCAACATTTGCTGCC
This sequence comes from Hyphomicrobiales bacterium 4NK60-0047b, assembly GCA_040367435.1. Lineage (NCBI taxonomy): Bacteria > Pseudomonadati > Pseudomonadota > Alphaproteobacteria > Hyphomicrobiales > Hyphomicrobiales bacterium 4NK60-0047b. The sequence goes on from BAABWY010000004.1 coordinate 263,685, forward strand.
CTAATTCTCTTTTGGATCTGGATTTAATTGCTTAAATGCCTTTACCCGTTTCAACTTGTTTTATTTCTATTGCGTCTTTAGGATTTCTTGCAACTTGTGCCCTGATATCCTGGCGTTTCACACCTTCTCTTGTCCGCAGTGTCAAGACGATCGCGCCGACCATGGCGACTAGAAGTAAAATACCAGCGGCCTCAAAATAGTAGAGATGATCTGTATAGAGAACACGGCCAAACGCTTCGGTGTTGGTTATGCTTTGATCTATAGGTGTGTTTTTCTCAAGTTTCGAAATTGCCGGATTTAAAACCCATGCACTAGTTGCCATAATGATTTCTAATAGCAGCACGCCGCCAATCATCAAACCAACAGGCAAGTAACTTAAAAATCCTGATTTCAATTCAGCGAAATCAACATCCAGCATCATCACAACGAATAGGAAGAGAACGGCGACCGCTCCCACATAAACGATGAGGAGGATAACGGCTAGGAATTCAGCCCCTAATAGCAGGAATAGTCCTGCTACATTGAAGAATGCTAATATCAAAAACAGCACAGCATGAACCGGATTTCTCGCAGCTATCACCATAAGGCCTGAAAGAATAGACAGGCCTGAAAACAGATAAAAGAACAGAGCGGTAAGCATTTTTATAAGTGTCCTTTCAATCTCTATCTAAATTTCGCATCGCTGCGAATGTTTTCTGCAATTTCACGTTCCCAACGGTCACCATTGGCAAGAAGTCGGTCTTTATCATAATAAAGTTCTTCGCGTGTTTCTGTTGCAAATTCAAAATTAGGCCCTTCGACAATGGCCTCAACTGGGCATGCTTCCTGACAAAAGCCGCAATAGATGCATTTCACCATATCGATGTCATATCGCGTGGTGCGGCGTGTGCCGTCGTTGCGACTTGGTCCCGCTTCGATGGTAATGGCGCCGGCTGGGCAAATCGCTTCACATAATTTACAAGCAATGCAGCGTTCTTCGCCGTTTGGGTATCTGCGTAGCGCATGTTCACCGCGAAAACGTGGGCTTATAGGCCCTTTTTCAAATGGGTAATTGATGGTCGCTTTTGGTTTGAAAAAATATTTCATTGCCAAAATGAATGCGCCTACAAACTCCCATAAAAAGAGTGATTTGATAAATTGCATCATAGATTTACCCTCCTACGCTTTCGAAGTTCGATCCGAAAACATATGGACCGGCAAAATAGCCGATGATTGGAAATATTATGAGAGAAATTAAAGCCATATTTCTCATAAACCCAGTTACTTGACGTGTTTCTTGTTGGCTTGCTTCATGATCAATGGCTTTTTTTGCCATTTGATTGCCGATGAAGGTAAGAACGATATAATCGAGTACACCTATAGCTGCGCCTACTGCTAACCCCATTAATGACGGTGTCATTTCTAACGCCATTACATGCCCCCTGCTTTCGTGAAGTGCAGAACGCTTGCCACAGCCACGACCATGAAGAGTGAAAGAGGTAGAAATACTTTCCATCCTAAACGCATCAGCTGGTCATATCTGTAACGAGGTACCATTGCTTTGACCATAGCGATCATAAAGAAGACCGCTAAGGTTTTTAAGATGAACCAGATAAAGCCTGGAATTAAATTAAATGGTGCAATGTCCACTGGTGGTAACCAGCCGCCAAGGAAAAGAATGGTTGTTAACGCGCACATCAGTGTAATCGCCACATACTCACCGAGCATGAAAAGCATGTAAGGTGTTGATGAATATTCAACCATGAAACCGGCGACTAGCTCAGATTCAGCCTCTGGCAAATCAAATGGAGGTCGATTGGTTTCAGCTAGGGCTGAAATGAAGAAGACGATGAACATCGGGAACAATGGCAACCAATGCCAGTTCAACAGGCCATAATCTCCCTTTTGAGCCATGACGATATCTGTGAGGTTCAGCGAGCCAACAAGTAAGAGAACTGTGACAATCACAAAACCGATGGAAACTTCATAAGAAATCATTTGTGCAGCTGAGCGAAGAGCACCGAGAAATGGGTATTTAGAGTTTGATGCCCAACCACCCATGATGATGCCATAAACCTCAAGAGATGAGATAGCGAGAATATAGAGAATACCGACATTAATTTCGGCAACTGCCCAACCTTTATCGATCGGTACAACTGCCCATGCGGCCAGTGCCAAGACAGTTGTTACAATTGGAGCGAGCAGAAAGACAAATTTGTCTGATTTAGACGGAATGATCGGTTCTTTCAGAACAAATTTGAGCATATCAGCAAAGCTCTGCAGCAAACCAAACGCACCAACGACGTTTGGTCCTTTGCGTAACTGAACTGCGGCCCAGATTTTCCGGTCTGCATAAAGAATATAGGCGATTAAAAGTAATAGACCCACCATGAGTGCAAGACTATGCAATGCAATCCAAAAGAAGGGCCAGCCGTAAGTTGTCATGAACTCAGTCATGGGTGCCTGTCGCCTTTTCTGCTGATTGTTGTTTAATAGCGCTCATTTCAGTCATTACTTTCGACGCGCGCGCGATTGGGTTTGTGTCATAGAAATCTTCAACACAAACAGGAAGAGGTTGTGTCGATAAATCGCCAATATCTTTCGATGCGAGTTTGATCACAGCTAGGCTATCTGCTTTTTCTAAGCTGTTTACAGCGGCCAACTTAGGGTTGGTGTTGTACATCTGTGTGCGTAGCTCATTTAAATTGTTAAACCCAAATGGTTTCCCTATGGCTCCTGACAGTGCTCTTAAAATTGCCCAGTCATCTTTGGCATCATTTGGTGGGAAGATAGCTCTGTTGGTATGCTGAACTCGGCCTTCTAAATTCATGTAAGTGCCGTTCTTTTCAGTGTAAGCGGAACCAGGCAAAATCACATCTGCACATGATGCCCCAGCGTCACCATGGCTGCCTTGGTAGACAACAAATGCATCACCTAAATTCGTGGTGTCGATTTCATCCGCACCTAAAAGGTAAAGGAAATCTATTTGATTGTTTTTAGCTTGGGCGACGATTTCATTTGTTGGCAAACCACCCTCTTCAGGAACAAAGCCAAGTTCTAGACCTGCAACTCTGCTGGCGGCTGTGTGGAGGATGTTAAATCCGTTCCAGCCTTGTTTAATCGCACCGTAGCCTTCAGCTAATTTTGCCGCAGCGATAAGATTGTTTAGCCCATCTTCGCCTTTTAACGCAGCTGAACCGATGATGATCATTGGGTTCTCTGCATTGCGTAAAATTTCGGCAAAGCCTCCGGCTCCATGATCTAGCTTAGAGAGATCTGCTGGTGAGTTACCAATATGGTGTGTTTCATAGGTAAGATCTTCATCTGCACCGATTACGCCAACTTGCACTAATCCAGCTGCCCAGCGCCCACGAATACGGGCGTTGATGACCGGTGTCTCGAGGCGTGTATTGGCACCGATGAGAAGAATGGCATCAGCTTTATCAATACCTTCTATGGTGCTGTTAAAGAGTGTTGATGCTTCACCTAAGTTTTTATTCAGGATCGTACCATCTTGGCGGCAATCGATATTTTTCCACTCAAGACGTTCAGCCAAAAGCTTTAATGAGAAAATTTCTTCTGCCGTGGCTAAGTCGCCAACTATCATCCCGGCTTTGCGTGGCACTGTTGATGTCATGTTGCTGGCAACAAGCCCCAAAGCTTCGTCCCAACTGGCTTCGCGTAGTTGGCCTTCTTCTCTGATATATGGACGGTCTAGCCTTTGGCTACGTAAGCCGTCCCAAACAAAGCGAGATTTATCTGAGATCCACTCTTCGTTCACGGCATCATTGTTGCGTGGCATGATGCGCATCACTTCGCCAGAGCGGCTATCAATGCGGATGTTTGAGCCAACAGCATCCATCACATCGATGCTTTCCGTTTTGGTCAATTCCCAAGGCCGTGCTGTAAAGGCAAATGGTTTTGAGGTTAGCGCTCCAACGGGGCACAGGTCGATTACATTGCCTGAAAGCTCTGAAGTGATGCCTTTTTCAAGATAAGTTGTGATTTCAGCATCTTCACCGCGGCCAATAAGACCTAATTCTTCAACGCCTGCGATCTCAGTCATGAAACGAACGCAGCGTGTGCAGTGAATGCAGCGTGTCATTTGAGTTTTAATTAATGGACCGATGTTTTTATCTTCAACAGCGCGCTTATTTTCATCATAACGGCTTGCATTGTCGCCATACGCCATGGCTTGGTCTTGCAAATCACATTCACCGCCTTGATCACAGATTGGGCAATCTAGCGGGTGGTTGATGAGCAAAAACTCCATCACCCCTTCGCGTGCTTTTTTCACAGGTGGTGTGATTGTGCAAATTTCTGGAGGCTGACCTTCAGGGCCAGGTCGCAGATCATTTACGTTCATTGCGCATGAGGCAATTGGTTTTGGCATGCCTTTGACTTCAACAAGACACATGCGGCAGTTGCCTGCAATTGACAATCTCTCATGGTAACAGAAACGAGGAATTTCGAAGCCTGCTTGCTCACATGCTTGAAGAACGGTACTTCCGTCTTCCACATCGATTTCTGTTCCGTTGATATTGAGCTTTGGCATATTATTGTTGCCTTTTCTCCATCTAATCCAAAACCATGCATTTCTCTATGCGTTACTAAACCCAAGTTTAGAGAAATGCGCTAAATATTTGTTCAGTACTTGCTACTCAGCAGCTACTGGCTCGCCAACTGCCCCATCAGGGTCTGGGTTGGCTGCGTATTGATCAATTCGTTCTTCAATCACATGTCGGAAATGACGGATCAGACCTTGTACTGGCCAGGCTGCTGCATCTCCAAGGGCGCAAATTGTATGCCCTTCAACTTGTTTTGAAACTTCAAACAACATGTCGATTTCGCGTTTTGTTGCCTGGCCTTTGACCATGCGCTCAAGAACACGCCACATCCAGCCTGTGCCCTCACGGCATGGTGTGCATTGGCCGCAACTTTCATGCTTATAAAAGTAAGCAAGACGGGCAATGGCTGCGATCATGTCGGTCGATTTATCCATTACGATAACGGCCGCGGTTCCGAGCCCTGATTGCAAACCACTTAGGCAATCAAAGTCCATTGTGGCATCCATCATTTGTTCCGCTGGAACACAAGGAACTGATGAGCCGCCTGGTATGACAGCCAGCAAATTATCCCAGCCGCCTCTGACACCACCGCAGTGTTTGTCGATCATTTCTTTGAATGGGATGCCCATTTCTTCTTCAAATGTGCTTGGCGTGTTAATATGGCCTGACACACAAAAGAGCTTTGTGCCTGTGTTGTTTGGCTTGCCTAATCCTGCAAACCATCCACCGCCCCTGCGAAGAATAGTTGGGGTCACAGCGATTGATTCAACATTATTCACAGTTGTCGGTGCGCCATAAAGGCCAACGTTTGCCGGGAATGGCGGCTTGAGGCGTGGTTGGCCTTTTTTACCTTCAATTGATTCAATCAGCGCTGTTTCTTCACCGCAAATATAGGCGCCCGCTCCATGATGGACATAACAATCAAAGTCCCATCCATGAACATTGTTTTTGCCGATTAATTTAGTTTCATATGCTTCATCAATGGCGCGTTGTAGTGCTTCTCTTTCGCGAATAAATTCGCCGCGCACATAGATGTAACAGGTGTGAGCTGCCATTGCGAAAGAAGCTAAGAGTGCCCCTTCAACCAAATGGTGAGGATCATTGCGCAAGATGTCTCGATCTTTGCAAGTACCTGGCTCAGATTCGTCCGCGTTGATGACCAAATAATGAGGGCGCCCATCAGATTCTTTTGGCATAAACGACCATTTTAAACCTGTTGGGAAACCAGCGCCACCACGGCCCCGCAGACCCGATGATTTCACTTCATCGATAATCCAATCACGGCCTTTATCGATGAAAAATTTTGTGCTGTCCCATGAGCCGCGTTTACGGGCCCCTTCTAGGCCAACATCTTTCATGCCGTAAAGATTTGTAAAAATACGATCTTTATCCTGGAGCATTATTTATCTCCTTTCGGCGTATCATTTTTGGGTGCATCATCGTAATTTGCCCGTTTAGAAAATTCTGTCTCTTCACCACTGGCCAATCTTTTGGCTTGCTCTAACCAACCTTCACGATCGATACGGCCTTTAAAGGAAAGACTGTTATCAACCCAAGCGATGTTTTCACGTGTCCAGCTTGCGATTTGGTCAAAATGGTAAAAGCCAAGTGCATTTAGTGTGGCTTCCAGTTTTGGGCCAACGCCTTTAATCATTTTTAGGTCATCGCCATTACCATCTCTTGGACCGTCCAGATATTCGGGGCGATCCTCATCGGAGACGGTATCATCTGCTGTTTTACCTTCTGAGGACTTTTCAGAAAGTGCAGTAGCTGCAGCGCTTTTTAGATCGTCTGAAGATTTATCAGCTGATGAGTTTTCTTTAGAAGATGCTTCATTTTTTTCAGTTGTTTTTTCTTCAGTGACTACAGTACTCACGGCTGTTAGGATTTCTCCTGTCGCTTCTTCTTGAGATACGGGTGCTTCTGCCACATCCGAAGCGCTGCTTGATAAGTTTAGCGGTACATAGTCAGGCACGTCTGTTAGTGTTGTTAGACCACTTTCAGGGCAAGATAAGGTGCGCTCGATTTGTGGGCCTGGTTTTGGCTGTTCACCTTTAGCGAATGCGTCTAGCAAGTCTTCTAGTGCTTTTTCATCCAAGTCTTCATAAGTATCTTTGAAAATCTGGATCATTGGTGCGTTTACACAGGCGCCTAGACACTCAACTTCTTCCCAAGAGAAATCACCATCTTCTGATAAGGTGTGAGGTGTTTTTGAAATGCGTTTTTTGCAAATCTCGATGAGTTCTTTAGAGCCACGCAACATACAAGGTGTTGTACCACAAACTTGAACATGAGCTTTTTTACCGACCGGTGAAAGCTGGAACATAGTGTAAAATGTCGCCACTTCATAAACACGGATGTAGGCCATGCCTAAAAGGTCTGCGACTTTGCGCATGGCTGGTTCTGAGGTCCAGCCATCATTTTGTTCCTGAGCGCGCCACAAAAGTGGAATAACTGCTGAACGTTCTTTTCCAACCGGATATTTTTTAATAAGTTCTTCCGCCCAAATCATATTTTCGGCGTTAAACTCGAATTTTTCTGGTTGCTCTTGTGCAATACGTCTTACACTCATCGATCAACCTCCCCAAACACAATATCTAATGAGCCCAAAATGGCTGATACGTCTGCTAGCATGTGTCCTCTATTTAAGAAATCCATTGCTGAAAGATGGGCGAACCCGGGCGCTCTAATTTTGCATCGATATGGTTTATTAGACCCGTCTGCAACTAGATATACACCAAACTCACCTTTAGGAGCTTCAACGGCGGCGTAAACTTCGCCTGCCGGAACTTTCACGCCTTCAGTGTAGAGTTTGAAGTGATGGATCAATGCTTCCATTGATTCTTTCATTTCATTGCGGCGTGGTGGTGCGTATTTATTGTCTTCAACAATCACTGGTCCGTCTGTTGTCTTTAGTAAGTCACAACATTGCTTCATAAGTGAAACTGACTGACGCATTTCTTCCATACGAATGAGATAGCGATCATAACAATCGCCATTTTTACCAATCGGTATATCAAACTTCAGTTCGTCGTAAATTTCATAGGGTTGAGATTTTCTCAGGTCCCATGCGGCACCTGAGCCACGAACCATCACACCTGAAAAGCCCCAAGCCAGTGCATCTTCTAGACTGACAACGCCGATATCTACATTTCGTTGTTTGAAAATACGGTTGTCTGTCAGAAGGGTTTCGATATCATCACAAACCTTCAAGAAAGGATCGCAAAAATCATAAATATCCTGGATCAGGTCTTCGGGTAAATCCTGATGAACGCCGCCAACGCGGAAATAAGCTGCGTGCATGCGTGATCCTGATGCGCGTTCATAAAAGATCATCAGTTTTTCGCGTTCTTCAAAGCCCCAAAGAGGAGGTGTTAGTGCGCCGACGTCCATGGCTTGTGTTGTGATGTTCAAAAGATGTGAGAGTAGGCGCCCGATTTCCGAATAAAGAACACGGATGATTTGACCGCGGCGCGGGATATCGATTTTTAAAAGCTTTTCGGCTGTCATGCAGAATGCATGCTCTTGATTCATTGGTGCAACATAATCTAAGCGATCAAAATAAGGGACCGCTTGGGCATATGTTTTTGATTCAATTAATTTTTCTGTACCACGATGGAGCAAACCAATGTGCGGGTCAACCCGCTCAACGATTTCGCCATCAAGCTCAAGGACAAGACGTAGAACACCGTGCGCTGCCGGGTGTTGCGGGCCGAAATTGATGCTGAAATTTCTTAAACTTGTTTCTGACATCTGACTTATCCTTCACCCTCACCCGCTTTTTCATCGCCAGGCAGGACATAGTCTGTCCCTTCCCACGGGCTTTGAAAGTCAAAGTTTCTGAACTCTTGTGGTAGTTTAACAGGCTCATAAACAACGCGTTTTTGCGTTTCGTCATACCGGACTTCAACATAACCAGTTGTTGGAAAATCTTTACGCAATGGATAGCCTTGAAATCCATAATCTGTAAGAAGGCGCCGCAAATCTGGGTGACCATCAAAGGCGATGCCGTACATATCATAGGCTTCCCGTTCAAGCCAAAGTGCGCCAGGGTAGACTGACACACAACTTGGAACAGGTGTGTCTTCATCTGTTTCCAACTTCACACGAACACGGTTGTTTTGCTTTAAACTCAGCAAGTGATAGACCACTTCAAAACGATTTTCTCTTTCAGGGTAATCTACTCCGCATAGATCAATGATGCAGTTGAATTTACACTGAGGGTCGTCTCTTAGGAATTTTAATACACTTAAGATTTCGTCGCGCTCGACGATTAATGTGAGTTCGTCATGCTCAACGGTTGCAGTTTTGACACCGCTGGCCATTTTAGAGCAGATAAAATCTCCAATATCCTGCAATCCGCTTTGCAAAACTGTCTCCTTTAAAGATCTTAAGTCTTTTATCTCAGAAACATTCTTTCTGAAATTTTCAAAACCTAACTCAAATCAAAACACTCAGTTATGAGCACTCACCCCGCAAGTGCTCACCCCATTTAGTGCTTAGCGCTCAATTGTTCCTGTCCGGCGTATTTTCTTTTGTAGTAAAAGAATGCCGTAGACCAGTGCTTCTGCTGTTGGAGGGCACCCAGGGACATATACATCCACTGGTAGAACCCTGTCACAACCACGAACCACTGAGTATGAATAGTGATAATAGCCACCACCGTTTGCACAACTTCCCATAGAAATTACATAACGAGGTTCTGGCATTTGATCGTAAACTTTACGAATGGCTGGTGCCATTTTGTTTGTTAATGTGCCAGCTACAATGATCACATCTGATTGACGAGGGCTGGCTCTTGGAGCAAAACCAAATCGTTCAACGTCGTAGCGTGGCATTGAGGCTTGCATCATTTCGACAGCGCAACAAGCCAGACCAAATGTCATCCACATTAATGACCCAGTTCTTGCCCACTGGATGAGGTCTTCATAGGCCGCAACAACAAAGCCCTGATCTGTTAAATTGCCAGATAATTCATTGAAATAAGGATCGTCAGCGCGCATGATCTTACCATTGGCATCTCTTAGACCTTGTTCCATTTCGGGAGACCAATTCATCTCATTATTAAATGGAGGTTTTGTTATTAATCCCATTCGAGGGCTCCTTTTTTCCAAGCATAGATCAGACCTATTGTCAGTTCGCCTAAGAAAATCATCATCGCCCAAAAACCAACATCACCAATTTCTTTAAATGTGAGGGCCCATGGGAATAGGAAGACGGCCTCAAGGTCAAAAATGATGAACAACATTGCGACTAGATAAAATCGCACATCAAACTTCATTCTTGCATCGTCAAATGGTTCAAAACCACATTCGTAAGGTGAGAGTTTTTCTTTATCAGGCTGTTTGTAGGCAACTAGAAACGGGGCAGCCATTAAAGCTAATGCAATAACAGCAGCTATTCCTATAAATATCGCGATTGGCAGATATTGCGCGGCTACTGTATCCATATTTTTGCCCTCATTTTCATGCAACACTTAAAATTGGTATTGCTTGTCATGTGTGTGGCTGTGGTCAAGGAAAGTGTAGACTAATTTGCAGGTTATGCACCTTCAAATTTATAATGTCTTGCTCAATTATCTGATTTTTACACAATCAAGATTATTTTTAACCGTGACCAATGACAGAATTGTCATAAATCGTAGGTTAAGATAATTCAGCACAGACTAATCACCTTTGTTAGTCACCCTTTGATGTCCACCTCTAAAGCCGCGTCTATTTTTTAAAATTTATCGTATTATAAATTTTGCAGACTGCTTTTTTTTCAGCAAGTGGCGAAACCGCGCAGCGACATTTTTTCCTCTAAACAGCAAAGTCTTTATTTTTGTTTAACTGACTCGCGCCATATGTGCAGATTTTTATTATTCGTACAAGTCCAAGAATGACTTTTTATTGGATTTTTGACCTACTAATTTATTGTTTTTACGGGTGAGCATAAAATTTGAGAAATTTGAAACTCTTATCTTGCTGAGTTCATTGTTTTCATTTATCTAAAAGGTTTACGCACGGCTCAGCTGCAATCATACAAAGCACTGATGTTCCTACATTTCCCTCTTTATCATTGCCAAAACCGATGCGCCTGCATTCATATTTTTTATTCTTGGCTGAATCCCACTGACTATAAACACTTCCATAGCGCTTTTTAACGCTTTCGGCCCATTTCGCTTTTGTTTTATATTCAGCTGTTCTTTGCCATCCATCTCGCATAAATAGATGTTCAGATTTGATCTCTATTTTATTGACGCAGTGCTTTTTAGGATTACTGAGACTAACCTTACTCAACCCAACATACTGGTTTATTTGTATAAAATCATGCCTTACCGAGCCTGATTTTACTGATTGTATGTGGGAAAAAATGATGAAAATTGCTGCGCTGAAAGCAACACAATAAATTGCCGCTTTTTCTATTCCCCAACTTTCTGGGAGATCCCGTGCTGGAGAGCATTTGTTTAATGATCTTCGCTTTTTCATCTTTTAAGGATGTGAGAAAATTGATGTCTCTGTCAACTCTACAGATTGCCTAGTTTTATAATAGCAATCACATATCCACTATGAATGAAATCTCAATTAATGGAAGTTGTTTTCAGGAAAAGAGTTTTTAGAAAAAATGGCGGGAGTGACGAGACTCGAACTCGCGGCCTCTGGCGTGACAGGCCAGCGCTCTAACCAACTGAGCTACACCCCCGCAACCGAACAAAATCGGTAAATCTCTTATGAGCACATCAATCATTCTGTGCAGTTGAGAAGTGCCGTTTGTAGCTCGCGGAATCGCGTTCGTCAAGACATTTTCATGACTATTTTTAAATTATACTATTTTTATTTTTCTTTTTAATTTTCTACCAAAATAGATGGAATATTTTTCATAAATATCAATTCACTAATTTGTACCAACCTGTTTTGAAAGTATATTAGTTTGGAATTGTTTTTATTTTTCTAATAAAATTTTTTCCCCTCTTCTCAATCGATATAATTTTTAATTTAGTCTTCCCTTTTTAATATCTGTGTTCATCTGATTTGAACATATTTATGCGGTTTTTGAACTTTGTTAATTCGTCAGTTTGGTCTCAAGCTAGTCATATAGGGTTTTAGATGAAAATAAGCTATCTAATTGGTGGGATATAGTTGTTGGTGCAGATTCAACGAGGGGTAAAAGATAATTTATACGATAAAATTTTCTTTTTATCGCATACTTATTACTGTCACATTGTTTTTAAACTATAATGACAGAAGATAAAAAATGAATACACAAGATCTATTGAGTAGAATTGATGACCTTTTTAGTGATGGTGTTAATTATGCTCCTGAGCTTTTATCCAAGTTTACTGAAGATGATTTTGCACAGCTGAACCTTTCCTACATATATGGAGGGAAAGGTAGTGGCTCCGGATACCTTCAATGGCTGACACTTTTAGCGGAACATTCAAAGGCAAAGACTATTGTTGAACTGGGGAACCGTTACGGGGTTAGCTCAAATACAATTTATAGCGGACTAAAATCCAACCAAAAATTCTATAGTCTAGACACCGACATAGACCAAAGATACGTTCCCGATTTCGTTAAAAACGATGACCGGGTGGATTTCATTACGGGAAATTGTCTTGATCTCAATATTTATGAAAATTCCAAATTTGATATTCCATTTAACATTGATATTTTATGGACAGATACTCTTCATTCTCTAGAGCAACTATCTAATGAAATGTCTGTTTACGAACCGCTGCTTTCCAATGAAGCCCTGATTGTTATTGATGACATCAACTTGAATGACAAGAGAGAATTTTTTGATAAGTCACCGTATGAAAAATTTGATTTAACTTCTGTTTGTCATGATACAGGTTTTGGTGTCATAGATTTTAAAAGAAATGAAAAGGATAGACAACTTTCAGACGAGGACCGTCTATCCCTTGCCCTTAAGAATTCTAGAAACATTATTAAAAAGCAAAAAAGAAAAGAACTTCTAGAAAAGTTTGAACCGTCCAATATTGTTTTTCGGATCAGATCAAAACTTGGTAGAATTAAAAGAACTATAGTAAAGTAATCCTAATTAGAAAGAATAGCGTCAGGTTCCAGGCCTAAAACTTCTAATAAATTTCTAGCATTTTTATCATCTATTTTAATTTCTGATGCTGCACTCCATTTTTCATAAAGAAGTTCATCTGATTTAAGAATTTTCAATGCGTCCTTAAACTTATGCATAGCCTCAAGCCGTTTGATTAATTCTAATTTTGAGATTGAGTGAACTTTTATATTTTTTATTTTTCTTCTTCTAATTGCTGCCATTTTTTTAACTCCACTTAAAACCAATGCCATGAATTGACATAAGCTTATTGTTTAAGGTTTCAATTCTCCATTTCATATCAGTGCTACTTGTTTGACCTGATAAATCTATTCCATCTGCATCATATAACTTCACACCATTTACAGACAATCCTGTGTCTTCCAAACTCCCAGTAATCCAATTAGAACCATTGTCTCTGGAAGCAGCTACTATTAAGTCGGTGTTAAGTGTAATATTTTCAGCTGTTTCTATTTGAACAAAAATTCTAGCCTGGGATGGGGAATTATCAGCAGTGAACGTATTGGACTGAATGATCATATTTGCTGGAGTTGATGGCTCATAAAACATTACTTCAGCTAAGTGGGCATAATCGGATGATGGTGTGATCATAACCCAAAAATAGTCCCAAGTCGTGTTTGTATCTGACGAGTTAATTGTCACTACAGCACCTGCGCTATTTAGGAACTGACCACTAGTACCTAGCAATGTCCCATCAGTCGGGCCTGTTGGGACACTCCCGTTTTTTCCGTATAAGTCTATCGTAATATTAAGGCTACCACCAGCATAACCATAAGATACAGCGCCGTAACACACCACATGAGATATTTTCTTAGGAGAAGAAGTCGCGTTCTTACCAACATAGCCAAATGTTGTTCCTGCAGCTCCTTGATATGCTGTTGCAGTACTATCAGTTGATGAAACAGTGTCGAATGCTGCTTGTAATCCACTTCCTCCTGTCATGTCGCCAATAACGCTACCAAAGCCACTTGAGATTGATAGCCCACCTGACGTGCCTCCATATTTACTTTCAGTAGGAATATAAATTTGATTTGATGATCCTGTTACATCTACATCAGTTTCATCATCAAACGGATCTATTATTCCGTCAGTTAAAATTGCTGTATCCCCCTCTAAATCTGCCAGCCTTAATTGCATCATTAATAGTTCTGTTATTGAGACTGGTGAACCTCCTGAACCTGAAGAGAGGTTAGCTATAGTTTGTGCTGTTACAGTTTTTAAATTATTACCATCACTCACATCTTGAATGATCACTTTGTCCGTACTGTTTAAACTCACATTTGGTATTGATGCGCCGTTTAAAGCTGAAATGACATTTGTCTCATCTGTGACATCTGCAAGTGGTTCAATCGCTGCTAATTTGGAAGCTGCCGTATCATCATATGCATTGGTATCTGTTTCCGCTTCATATAGCACTTTTATTTCAGCGCCTGTAAGGTCAGTTGTAGCACCTGTCTCTATTGAAGCGAGTTTGCTTTGCTGTGTGTCATCGAAGTTGTTTGTATCGGCCTCAGCAAACAACGCTGTTTTAATCTCACTACCGGTTTGGTCTGCTGTAGCATTATCTTCAACATTTAGAAGTGAGCGAACTTGTGAAGCGCTCAATGCTTCTTGCGCTCCGGTTCCTACTGTTAACCTGCCAATTAAAACATTTTGTGAAACGCCGCCAATTTCATCAAAGCTATAATCATTTGCCTCAGCAATCACCGAGCCTGTTCTTCCAAAGACAGAATTGACCGCAGTTCCACCAGCTGAAAATGTCGTATTCGGGAATGACACTTCACCTGTGTCTTTATCAATGACTATTCCATCATGAAAAGTTGTTCCGTCTGGACTAACTTTCATATGGAAATCATCATCACCTGTTAGACCAAATTCTGCGCGGCCAGAAAATGCAGTTTGAAACATAACGCTTGCATTATCAGCAACAAGGTTTTTATTTATTTTTAATTGATGATCAGACCCATCGTGATTAAACAAAGTGGCATCTGAGTTTAGTGATAATTTATTTGTTGTATCAGCTGTTGCATTCACTCCTAACAATCCACCTGTCACAGGGTTTAGGTTTGTGCTCCCTCCTCCGCCTGAACCTGTGAGCTCATTCCAAAGAGTTCCATCGAACACAGCTTGGGTATCTTCATCTCTAATCCAGGCAACCCAACCTTCAGTTGGTTCATAAAATCGCCATGCCCCATCCTGCCAGGCTGCGAGTTGATTTTCTTTGCTTGCCCACTCAGCTGTCGCTCCGCTTGCGATGATATAGCAATTTCCTTCAACAGGCGATGATGGTGGTGTTGAGAGGTCTTTATCCTCAACCGTTAACTGCGTTAAGATATCAAGATTAGTAATCGCATCGTTATGAGTGACATGTTTTTGGGCTTGTGCACTTTGTATAAAGGGAAGTTGTAGGTTTGCGGACTTATCACTCATTTTTACTATTCCTGTAGACCAACTCATTAATTTGTTCTGATCTAAGAAATATACAATAGTATTCTATAGCGGGGATAAATTTGCACCTTATGAGGTGCTTTATCGTTTTAGTAATTATTAAATATGTTTAATTTTCTAGCGCTTTTATTTTGAGTGTTTGGGTATATAATCTTCTATGTCCATTTTAATTGGAGGAAAGAGATATGAATAACCGCTCGCATTTTTCAGGTTTGTTACTTTACCTTCCTCTCATACTTATTTTTATATCAAGCGCTTCTCTTCAAGCGAAAGCAAAGCGAATTGCCCTAGTGATTGGCAATGACAATTATTCATCTGTTGCAAAGCTAGAGAAAGCTTTAAGTGATGCTCGATCTATTGCTCGGACTTTAAGGACTGTTGGCTTCACGGTTACCCATCTAGAAAATTTGAATAACCGCTCGATGACGCGTGGCATTTATTCTGATTTTATTTCTTCTATTAAAAAAGATGATGAAGTCTTGTTTTATTATGCAGGCCACGGTATTGAAATTCGCTCTCGTAATTATTTATTAGCAACTGATATTCCCAAAGTGAAACCTGGTAACGAACGATTTGTTACCAAAGAAGCTTTTGCAGTTGATGATATTATTGAGGCTGTCCAAGAACGCGGCTCCCGGTTGGCCATTTTCATCTTGGATGCCTGCCGGGATAATCCTTTTCCTAAAGAAGGGACGCGCTCTATTGGGACAACACGTGGCCTTGGGCGCAGTGACCCGCCTAAGGGAACCTTTGTTATGTATTCAGCTGGTTCACGCCAAGCCGCGCTTGATCGTCTTTCTTCTTCTGATCGCAATACTAATTCTGTATATACCAGAAAACTGTTGCCTCTCATTCAAACACCTGGACTTAAATTGACTGAAATGGCGAAACGCCTACGAGGAGAAGTTGAAGAGCTAGCTAGTAAAGTTAATCACGATCAATATCCTGCTTATTATGATCAGATGAAGGGTGAATTTTATTTTACTCCCTCTTCAGGCTCTCAGAAGAAAATTAGTTCGACCGAAAAAGTAGACAAGTCGAAATCTAAAGTTTCTGCTCTTGAAAAACGCCTTAAAGATTTAGAGGCACAACTACAAAAAGAGAAAAGTAATACGAAAACTACATCTGAGAAAATTACTGAGAAGAAAGAAGCCCCCCCTAAAACAAAAACAGCTTTGCTTACAGCTTCGAAACAAGTTGTTTCTCCATCAAGTAAACGTTCGCTCAATGTCGCTGAGCATGTTGAGTTTCTTGATGCTGTTTTTACTCATATTGGTGTCAGGAAGTTAGCGTCTCATCGATATGAAATGAGAAGTTGTTCTGGCTGCGTGCCTGTTCTCATTTACTGTACAAAACCATTTCATCTGCTACGTAAAACATCAAAAGTGAGAGTGGCTGCCAACAAAGCCTCAATGAAGTATCTGAAAAAATTCAAGCATGTTCGCCCAGTCATACTCGCATCAGCGGAAGTGGTATCAGCTCTTAAAACTGGAATTATTTCATGCAAGGCAACTGGTGGCGGTAAGCCTAAATTCTCTCTCAATGGCCCAATGCCAGCTGGTTGGGAAAATAAAGGATTGCCTAAGTCGAAATTAAAGTAGTTTGTTAAGAGAATAAAAAAACAGTGGGAGAGTTTTATCTCTCCTCTTTTTCGTCAGAGGCATGAACTTTTTTACTCATAGGGCCGTAGATCAGATTTAGATATTTAAAACTTTTAGGCTTTGTCATGATTTTACAACTCACATCAACATCGCGGATAGGGCAAAGCACGATTAGGCCATCAGGGTAAAATGTCTTATCACCGCATTTCACATTAAATTTGAGACCGTTGTCTTTTGTGATTTCGCGACTTAAACTTTGTAATTTACAATTTGTTTTATAGTTCAACAGAACTTTGATTGATCCATCCTTGATGTCAGGATTAGCCTTTGCTGTTTTTACACCTGATAGAGCTAAAATAAGTGTGAGGGATGTTAAAAAAAAGTATGCGTATTTCATTCCTACTTCCTATTCTTTCCTCTTCAGGATGATTATCTATGATAACTGGTTTTTAGAAAATTGTAGGTTATTAATTAGTAAGTGATTGGCTAGATAAAGAAAAACCAGCGGGAGAGTATGTTCACTCTCAAACCGCTGGCTTTATAATGGTGGGCGATGACAGGCTCGAACTGCCGACCCTCTCGGTGTAAACGAGATGCTCTCCCAACTGAGCTAATCGCCCGAAACTTTTTCTCAATTCCATTCACTAATTGTGAGGTCTGAGATGGGACAGGTTTTTAGATATTAATCTCTAAAACCATGTTTCGAAGAGACCCTTGTAAAAGAGCTTTTAGATAAAATCAAGCATAGAATTTAAAGAAATTACATAAAAGTCCCATTTATTTTATTTAGTCTATTTTTAACCTAAATTATAAATGGAACTTTTATGGTATAGCTCTCACTTTAATGTGCTGTCAAATTGCTCGCAGCTTCTTCTTTTTTCTTCAAAGCGGCTGCATCTTCAGCTTCTTCATCCCAAATGATTGGTTTTGGCTTTTTTACCAAAGCTAGTTCAATCACTTCTTCCATGCGAGAGACTGGGATGATCTCCAGGCCATTTTTCACATTATCAGGAATATCTGCCAAGTCTTTGGCATTTTCTTCCGGAATGATCACGCGTTTGATGCCACCACGAAGGGCTGCCAAGAGCTTTTCTTTTAGGCCACCGATTGGCAAGACGCGGCCACGCAATGTGATCTCACCGGTCATGGCAACATCTTTTTTAATCGGTATGCCTGTCATGATTGAAATGATTGCTGTAATCATTGCAACACCAGCTGATGGACCATCTTTAGGAGTTGCTCCTTCAGGTACGTGCACGTGAATGTCTTTACGCTCAAACAATGGTGGCTCAATGCCAAAATCAACTGAACGAGACCGCACATAAGCACTGGCCGCTTGGATTGATTCTTTCATAACATCACGTAAGTTACCTGTAACTGACATCTTGCCTTTACCAGGCATCATCACGCCTTCAACGGTCAAGAGTTCACCGCCAACTTCAGTCCAAGCCAAGCCGGTGACAACACCAACCATGTCTTCGCCTTCAGTTTCACCAAAGCGGTATTTTGAAACGCCAAGATAATCATTTAGATTTTCATCGGTGACATTCACAGTTGTCACGTCATCTTTCGTCATGATTTCTTTCACAGCTTTACGTGCCAGGTTAGAGATCTCGCGTTCCAAGTTACGAACACCGGCTTCACGGGTGTAGCTGCGGATCACCAACTGCAGACCTTTGTCATCGATGTTCCATTCACTTTCTTCCAAACCATGGGCAGCCATTGATGCTGGAATTAGGTGACGTCTTGCGATTTCGACTTTCTCATCTTCCGTGTAACCAGCTAGACGAATGATTTCCATACGGTCCATTAAGGCTGGTGGTATGTTCAATGAGTTTGCTGTAGTTACGAACATGACGTTTGATAGGTCATAATCCACTTCAAGATAGTGATCACCAAAGGTGCCATTTTGTTCTGGATCTAGTACTTCAAGTAGTGCTGAAGCTGGATCGCCTCTGAAGTCCTGTCCCATTTTATCAATCTCATCGAGAAGGAATAATGGATTGGTTTTCTTTGCTTTTTTCATAGACTGGATAACTTTACCTGGCATTGAGCCGATGTAAGTTCTTCTGTGTCCACGAATTTCAGCTTCATCACGCACGCCGCCAAGGGACATACGAACAAACTCGCGTCCGGTTGCTTTGGCGATTGATTTACCTAAAGATGTTTTACCAACACCTGGAGGGCCAACGAGACAAAGGATCGGACCTTTTAATTTATTTGTGCGTTGTTGCACGGCTAAATATTCAAGGATGCGTTCTTTGACTTTCTCAAGACCGTAATGCTCTTCATCAAGCACATTTTGGGCTTCATCCAGATCACGTTTTATACGTCCCTTTGTGCCCCATGGGATTGAAAGCAACCATTCAAGATAGTTACGAACAACTGTAGCTTCAGCTGACATTGGGCTCATTTGGCGCAATTTTTTAATTTCAGCCAGAGCTTTTTCACGCGCTTCTTTTGAAAGCTTGGTTTCTTCAATTTTATCTTCAAATTCGCTGATGTCATCACGCTCGTCTGAATCACCCAGCTCTTTTTGAATGGCTTTCATTTGCTCATTCAAATAATATTCGCGCTGCGTTTTTTCCATCTGACGTTTAACACGAGAGCGAATTTTCTTCTCAACTTGTAAAACTGAAATTTCACTTTCCATGAATGTGAATACGCGCTCCAAGCGATCAGAGACGGACGTTACTTCAAGGATTTCTTGCTTTTCAGAAATTTTAACTGCCAAATGTGAGGCGATGGTATCTGCCAGTTTTGAGTAATCATCAATTTGATTAACTGAGCCAATAACTTCAGGTGAAATCTTTTTGTTTAATTTCACATAGCTTTCAAATTGAGTGATCGCAGAGCGAGCAAGTGCTTCAATTTCGTCGCTTTCTTCTGTGCCTTCATCAATTGTTTCAATTTCAGCTTCGAAATAATCATCATTTTCAACATAGTCTTTGACGATTGCACGACTGCTACCTTCGACCAGCACTTTAACTGTGCCATCCGGTAATTTTAGGAGCTGTAGAACAGTTGCTAATGTGCCTGTTGTGTAAATTTGGTCTGTTTCAGGATCATCATCACTGGCATTCTTTTGCGCTACTAACAAGATTTGCTTGTCAGTTCTCATTACTTCTTCAAGTGCATTGATTGATTTTTCCCGGCCAACAAAAAGTGGCACGATCATATAGGGAAAGACAACGATGTCACGAAGTGGCAGAACTGGATATACTCCATCTTGCGCTTCTTCTTGTGTGTTTTCTGTTTCATCTGTCATGATAAAATCTCGGCCTTTCCGTATGCCCTATTGGGCGGCATTATGAGCCCCATTTGGGCAAATTCTTAAAACATTGCAGGCGAAGTACTGCATTGTTATCCATACAGTATACACCAACCTTATAATATATGGTTGGTCTTCATTTCTAATCAAGCTTATTCATTAAAATAGTGCGGTATTGACGCTCTAAATTGACACTATGGTGCTGTTTTAAACAGTTTTCCGCTTTGATTAGATCGTAACTAATCTCATTCTTTCAAGACTACATGATTCATTCCAAAGCCATGTGTTCTTAAATGGGCGATTTTATAAAAATGGGGCATTTCCCCAATAAATCAAGGTAAGTTGTCTTTTTGAGCTTAATTTTTAGGATTTTCAGTAAGGTGATGAATGTATTTCATTCCTTTTAGGCTGAATGAATTGCGCCTTGTTATACGCTTTATTGGTCTTTGAAAACAAATAAAGGGCAAAGTTACATTGCAACTTCGCCCTTTAATTCTAGTTATTATAGTTTTCAGCTCAATCTATGCGCTTGTTGGCGCTTCGTCTGCTGCTGCGGTTCTTTCCGCATAGATTTTTAATGGTTTTGCCTGTCCATCTACAACTTCTGGACTGATAACGATTTCTTCTACGCCATCAAGTTCAGGCAATTCGAACATTGTCTCTAGAAGGATACCTTCCATGATTGAGCGAAGGCCACGAGCACCGGTTTTGCGCTCAATTGCTTTACGAGCAATGCCTGACAATGCTTCATCTGAGAATGTTAGTTGTAGGTCTTCCATTTCAAAGAGACGTTGATATTGCTTCACCAGAGCATTTTTCGGCTCTGTCAGAATTTTAACAAGCGCTGGCTCATCAAGATCTTCCAATGTAGCAAGAACTGGTACACGACCAATAAATTCAGGGATCAAGCCAAAACGAAGTAGATCTTCTGGCTCAACCGCTTTCAGCAACTCACCTGTTTTGCGCTCATCTTCTGATTCAACGCTAGCACCAAAACCAATTGAGGTTGAGCGACCACGGTCGGCAATGATTTTCTCTAGGCCTGCAAATGCGCCACCACAGATAAATAGGATGTTCGTTGTATCAACTTGCAGGAATTCTTGTTGAGGGTGCTTGCGTCCTCCTTGAGGAGGAACACTTGCAACAGTGCCTTCCATGATTTTCAACAGTGCCTGCTGCACACCTTCGCCAGAGACGTCACGTGTGATTGATGGATTGTCTGCTTTACGGCTGATTTTATCAACTTCGTCAATATAGACGATACCGCGCTGAGCGCGTTCTACATTGTAATCTGCTGCTTGAAGAAGTTTGAGAATGATGTTTTCAACATCCTCACCGACATAACCAGCTTCTGTTAATGTTGTTGCATCTGCCATTGTAAATGGAACATCAAGGATGCGCGCTAACGTTTGCGCCAGGAGCGTTTTACCACAGCCTGTTGGGCCAATAAGCAAAATGTTTGATTTTGCGAGCTCAACATCACCATTTTTTTGTCCATGATTTAAACGTTTGTAATGATTGTGTACGGCAACTGATAAAACTCGTTTTGCATGGGGTTGGCCGATGACATAATCATTTAGCACATTGCAAATTTCTTGAGGTGTTGGCACGCCATCATTAGACTTCACAAGAGAAGTTTTGTTTTCCTCTCGGATTATGTCCATACATAACTCGACACACTCATCACAAATGAACACAGTTGGGCCTGCAATCAGCTTTCTAACTTCGTGCTGACTCTTGCCACAAAAGGAACAATAGAGAGTATTTTTCGATTCACTTGAGCTCATGCTTTAACCTGTTTTCTAATTAGACTTGTCTATGACTATAAAAGTAAAGTCTATCCAAAGCCTTAAACTAATTTTTATTGTTCTTATAAATTCATATTCAACTTTGGCCCTTTAAAGGCAGTTTGCCAGAATATAAGAACAGAATCTAATTTAAACGTCCATAGTTGATGTATCAATATCTAACATGTGTAGAACGTATCACTGTATCTAAGCAATTTGCATGCTAGAGGGGCTACTCTTGCCGAAATTACCTGATTCATCTCTATTTTAGAGGTCAGAAGATCAATTTTTCATTAATAAACTTTTATTTACTCTCAACTAAAAGCTTAGTTTTTCATCTGTTTAGTGAAGGTTTTTACATTTTCTTGTTTCTGTTTGAGATTTTTTTATGCGCACAATAAAAAACCCCGATTTTCTACTGTGTAGAAAGAATCGGGGTTTCTATAATCTTGTTTTTAATTGAAACAGGAAACTTTCAAAGTATCCAGATTCATGACTTTAATTAGTCGTTTTTGCTCTCTGAACCTGCCGCATCATCATCAGATACTTCGCGTTTTTCGATAACTTCGTCGATCAGACCAAAGGTTTTTGATTCTTCAGCTGTTAAGAACGTATCGCGCTCAAGAGCTTCTTCGATTTTTTCTAACTTTTGAGACGTGTGCTTCACATAAACTTTGTTTAAGCGATCTCTTAGATCTAAGATTTCACGTGCATGACGCTCAATGTCACTAGCCTGACCTTGAAAGCCACCTGATGGCTGGTGAACCATAATTCGAGCATTCGGCAGAGCGTAACGCATACCAGGTTCACCGGCAGCTAAAAGCAATGACCCCATGCTTGCAGCTTGACCAATACATAGGGTTGCTACAGGTGGGCGAATGAATTGCATTGTATCGTAAATCGCCATTCCTGATGTCACAACACCGCCTGGTGAGTTGATATACATTGAAATTTCTTTTTTAGGATTTTCAGCTTCAAGGAATAAAAGCTGAGCTGTTATCAATGAAGCCATGTGATCTTCTACCTGGCCTGTTACAAAGATAATTCTCTCTTTTAACAAGCGTGAGTAGATATCATAAGAACGTTCGCCACGGTTTGTTTGCTCAACAACCATAGGAACAAGTGTGTTCATCACGGTATTTATTTCATTAACCATGGAAGGCTCCTGTATTTTTATAACTAGCGATAAAATTTGCAAAGATTAGGCTAACTTATCTTTGTTCATCTATGTAGGCTATATAGAAATGAAGTTAATTAACGTCTAATCATTTGAAACTAAAACGTTTCAACTCACAAAAGATAAGCTTCATGAGTTGAAATTAAGGCAAAGCGTTATTCTTTTGCTTCGCTTTCGTTTTCTTCTTCATCAAATTTTGTTAACTCATCAATTGATACTTTTTTCTCACTGACACTTGCCAGTTCTAAAATGAAATCAACGACTTTTTCTTCAAACAGAGGAGCTCTTAGCTCAGCAAGAGCTTGAGGGTTTTGTTGATAGAAGGTTAGTACTTGACGTTCTTGGCCAGGGAACTGACTTGCTTTATTGATCAAAGCTTGCTGGACTTCTTCATCGGAAATTTTAAGCTCGTTTTTGCTGCCAATTTCAGAAACAACTAGACCTAAACGAACGCGGCGCTCTGCAATACCTTGATATTTCGTGCGTTCCTCTTCCTCAGTCGTACCTTCATCTTCGAAAGATTTGTTTTTCTGAGCCATTTCACTGGTTAGCTGCCCCCAGATAGCGTCAAACTCAGATGTAACCAATTTTTCAGGCAATTCGAATTGATAGCTTTCTTCTAATTTGTCGAGCAATTCTCTTTTTAAACGGTTTTTGCTAACGGTATCTAGTTCTTCTTGAAGTTTCTCTTTTACAGCTTCCTTGAGCTTTTCAACGTTTTCAAGGCCCATAGACGTTGCAAATTCGTCATTTAGCTCAGGTGTTTTTGGCTCGGCTACTTCTTTTACTTTAACTTCAAAGATAGCTTCTTTGCCTGCAAGTGTATCGACCTGATATTCTTCTGGGAATGTTGTGGTGACATCTTTTTCGTCGCCAGCTTTTGATCCCATCAGACCTTCTTCAAAGCCTGGAATAAATTGACCTTGACCCAAGATTACTGGTGTATCTTCTGCTGTTCCACCTTCGAAAGCTTCACCGTCAATACGCCCAAGAAAATCAATTGTTACACGGTCTTTGTCTTGTGCTTCGCGCTCTACAGCTGCGTAATCAACACGGCCTTCTAAAACTTGGTCAATCCCCCGCTGATGTTCTTTTTCATCAACTTCAGCTACAAGTTTTTCAAATTTATATGAGCTCATATCTTCAAGCTCAATTTCAGGTAAAATTTCAAAAGCCATGGTGTAAGCCAGGTCAGCTTTGCCATCCATGATTTGATCAATTTCTTCTTTATCTTCAGTGAGCTTGATTTCAGGCTCAAAAGCGGGGCGTTCATCACGTTCTGTTAAAGCATTTTTGCTTGTTTCAGTTACTGTTTCTTGCAGCACTTCAGCCATAACTGAGCGACCATACATTTTACGTAAGTGAGTTACAGGGACTTTACCTGGACGAAACCCTTTGATTTGCACTTTGTCTTTTAGATCGACAAGCCGTGCTTCTAGTTTGTTATCCAATTCTTCAGCGCCGATTACAACTTTTAGCTCTCGCTTTAAACCGCTATTTGTTGTTTCTGTAATTTGCATGCTGCCTGTTTACCCACTTGTTTATTGCTGTTTTATGCTGAGGCTCTCAATTGCTCGCGCCAAGAAAGGGGCGCCGATTAATGGGGCCTTTATATATAATCACTCATCAATGCTAGATGAGCAGTCCCACACTTCATATTTAGAGGAGACATTTAATTGAATGGTGCGGATGGAGGGACTTGAACCCCCACGCCTCGCGGCACCAGAACCTAAATCTGGCGTGTCTACCAATTTCACCACATCCGCATATGCTCTAATTCATAAAATTAGTTCTTCTCAACTTTCCGTATGAAGATGAAAAAGCTAACCTTAGAGCGTTCTTTTCAAACTCTAAACCAGTCTTTTGTAATACTGGAAAATCAGCCTTATAGTTACACTGATTGAGTCTGGCAAGATATAAATAGATATTCTTTAACATTTGATGGCGTGTTTATTCGCCGCATCGAAATGCAGATCACTTTTTGCACATGTTTTTATGGAAATACAAGCCCTATTTCTTAAAATGATACAATTTTTTTATTGAGCCTGATGAAATAAATTTTAGATGAGAAGAAGTAAACGGGTATTTACTCATTAAAGAGGTGATTTTTGTGCCTTTTTTATTAATCTCGAAGCAATTGGATGCAGAGAATATAGATCAATGGGATTAATCCCATCCATAAATATAGGGGATCACCACCATTTTCGACCCAGTAGGCTGCAGATAACCATAAAAATCCGGCTAATATAAGAAATTTAGACATTTTAACTCTCTTTCATTCTCAGAATGAAACAACATTTTAAATTTATAAAAAGAGTTGCAATGGCTATGCCAATGATATCGATGTTTTTTCTGAATTTTGGCTGTTTTGAGAGAGATTTCTTATTCTGAAACTTGAAATGTATGAATTCTTTCTACATGATAATATATTGAGATAAGAGAATGTTTGTTATAGGGTCTGCTTCTCTGCTCTCTCACAAATTTTGATTTTTAGCCTTTTTCACCACTTCCTGAAAGCTTCTGCGAGCCAATAGAATGATAAATATAAAACAAGATGCCGCTCATGCGGTTGGCAATACTCCTTTGATCAAATTAAAGAAGGCCTCTGAATTAACTGGGTGTACGATTTTAGGTAAAGCTGAGTTTATGAACCCTGGTCAATCAGTAAAAGACCGGGCTGCCCTTTCTATCATTCGGCAAGCTGAAAAAAAGGGCCTTCTTAAAAAGGGGGGAACGATTGTTGAGGGGACCGCTGGAAATACTGGCATTGGACTTACGGTTATTGGGCAAGCACTAGGCTATAAGAGTGTCATTGTTATTCCTGAAACGCAATCGGATGAAAAGAAACTAGCTATTCGCATGCTTGGTGCTGAATTGATTGAAGTGCCAGCGAAACCCTATAAAAACCCAAACAACTATATCAAATATTCTGAACGTCTAGCGGCTCACTTGAGTGAAACTCTTGAAGATGGGGTTTTATGGGCTAATCAATTTGATAATACTGACAACAGGCTTGCTCATGTTGAAATGACTGGCCCTGAAGTTTGGGAGCAGACGAATGGCACCATTGATGGTTTTGCTTGTGCTGTAGGTACCGGTGGCACTCTTGGGGGTATGTCACTTGCTTTGAAAGAAAAAAACAAGGACGTTCAAATTGCTGTCGCAGATCCGTTTGGTTCAGCTATTTATAATTATTTTGTAAATGGTGAGCTAAAATCATCTGGAGATTCTATTACAGAGGGAATTGGCCAGGGCCGGGTTACTGAAAACTTGAAAGATATCGTGGTTGATCATGGTTTTCAGATTTCAGACACTGAGGCTTTGACACTTGTTTATGATCTTATTCAAGAAGAAGGGCTCTGTCTTGGTGGCTCTAGTGGAATTAATATTGGTGGCGCAATAAAACTTGCTCAAGAGATGGGGCCTGGGCATACAATCGTTACGATTTTATGTGACTATGGTAACCGATATGCGAGCAAAATTTTCAATCCTGAATTTTTGAAACAAAAGAACTTGCCAGTACCAAGTTGGATGAGCGGTCAGTCCTCTACTGAGATACCTTCTGTGTTTATTGACTAATCTAAATTTAAGATTTGATTTGGGGTGTTATCTCCCTCTATTAACTTATGTTTTATAAAAATACGGGCAAATTGTCCTTTATGCATAATCACCTCTTGACCTCAGCCTCATTTCGCGATGGTCTATAAATATGAATTGAGATTAAACTCAACGAAAAGATTTTGGGCTCTGGAGATGCACATATGGAACCTGCACTAAAATCCTGGTTTGTCGATACTGTTTGGTTGAACTCACAATTAGGAGATCCTAATTTGGTTGTTTTTGATGCAACCTGGTATCTCCCTGGTACGCGAACGGATGCCCGACAACAATATTTAGAAGAACATATTCCGAATAGTTTGTTTTTTGATATTGATGACATCAGTGATTTAAACTCTCCTTTGCCACATATGTTACCGAACCCTATTAAATTTTCTTCTCGCATGCGCCGACTTGGTGTTGGCGATGGTATGAAAATTGTTATTTATGATCATCTTGATCTCTTTAGTGCTGCACGAGCTTGGTGGATGTTTCGCATAATGGGAGTTACTGAAGTTTATGTTCTTGACGGAGGGATGCGTAAATGGACGGATGAGAACCGCCCTGTCGATGAATACCCTCACCGCCCGCGCATTGAACGGCATTTTACGGCCCGCCTCAACAGCACTATGTTGGCCTCCTTAGAGGATGTGCTTGATGCTCAAACAAATGGCTCAGCGCAAATTGTTGATGCCCGCCCTGAGGGCCGTTTTAAAGGCATTGACGATGAGCCTCGTTCTGGTGTTCGCCGCGGTCATATTCCGACATCGATTAATATTCCAAGAACCGAGTTCTTACATGAGAATGGTAGCTTTAAGACAAATGAAGAGGTTAAGGGCGTTTTCAATGACGCAGGTGTTGACTTAGATAAGCCGATAATAACCACTTGTGGCTCAGGCATTACTGCTGCGATCCCATTACTTGCGCTAGCTCAGATTGGTCATGAAGATAATAAACTCTATGATGGTTCTTGGTCTGAATGGGGAGCTAATTCTCAACTCCCGATTGAAGTTGGTTAAGGGTGGTAGAATGCTTACTTCAATTAAAGATAAGTTCTGCTAATATATTTTTTGTACATTCTTAAATGAAAACCGCCCCTAAAATATCAATTTTAGGGGCGGTTTTTTTACTTTGTTGCTTTTCAACGCGTTTTAAAGTTCTACTTTAAGAGTGTTCCCATCAAGCGCTACAACTTTAACAATTGTACCAACCTCTGCATCTTCACCTTTTACCATCCACTCACTATCACCAACCTTAACCTTGCCTTTACCATTTTCAATGGCCCTGGTCACTTTGAAAGATTGTCCAATTAATTGTGCCCCTCTTTTGTGCAGTAAAGGTTGGTCTGAAGCTTCTTCATTCGATGAGTAGAGTTTGCGGCCGATGAGTACGCTAATAAGTGACGCTATTGCGAAAATTACCAGTTGAAACTCAAGCCCTATTGGCGCCAAAAACGATAAAACACCCGTTGCTATTGCTGCAGCGCCAAACCACAGCATAAAAGTGCCGGGCAACAGGACTTCAAGTCCTAGTAAAATACACCCAAGAATTAGCCAGCTCCATGGCCCTATATTCATGATATATGGAATTATATTTCCCATTTCTCGCTCCTTAAAAAAGATAATTCATTTTTATAGATTTATAAGTTTCGAGATTATAGTTTTACGTTTTAGGTACGCTACCCGAGCTGTTTTTGTTCTTACTGTCGCTAAATGCTTCTTTGGCTAGTTCGGCAATACCTGCAACAGAGCCAATCACAGAAGAGGCTTCTAAAGGCATCATCAGTACTTTTTGATTTGGAGAAGTTGCAATATCTTTTAAAGCTTCAACATATTTGGTGGCAACAAAGTAATTGATAGCTTGTACGTCTCCTTTACCAATAGCTTCCGATACCATTTGAGTAGCTTTTGCTTCAGCTTCGGCCTGACGTTCTCTTGCTTCGGCATCTCTGAAGGCTGCTTCTTTTCTACCTTCAGCTTCAAGAACGGCAGCTTGTTTTTCACCTTCAGCTCTTAGAATTTCTGATTGACGCTCACCTTCAGATTCAAGGATAGCTGCACGTTTTAGCCGTTCAGCTTTCATTTGGCGCGCCATTGCATCAACCAAGTCAGTCGGAGGTGCGATATCTTTAATTTCAATACGTGTAACTTTAACACCCCAAGGGTTTGTTGCTTCATCAACAATGTGTAATAGCCGCGCATTAATTTCATCACGGTTTGAAAGGAGTTGGTCCAAATCCATTGAGCCCATAACCGTTCTAATGTTGGTCATGGTTAAATTTAAAATAGCGTTTTCTAGATAGTTTACTTCATATGAAGATTGCGCTGCGTCTAAAACTTGGAAGAAATTAACACCGTCAACCTTCACCATAGCATTATCTTTAGTGATGATTTCTTGACTTGGAACATCCAAGACACGTTCCATCATATTCACTTTGTGGCCAATTTGATCAACAAAGGGAGTTATAAGAGACAGACCCGGAGTTAAGGTTTTTGTATAACGACCAAATCTTTCAATCGTGTAGTTATGACCTTGTGGCACTATAACCACACCAGAATAGATGACAGATAGCACTAGAAGCACCATCACAATTAAGAAAATATCGACTACACCCATTTTATCATTCCCTCTACGATATGATGTTTGGCCAGCTAGACCAACATGTATTGCTTATTCTCTAATCCGCTTTGTCCAATTTATGACAAACAATGGAAAACATATCTATTTGTTATATAGGTACACATGGACAAATTAAAAGAGTGTAACTACTTTCAATGAAATTCAACGCAAAAATGAATGTTATAGACCAGATGTTCTTATGGTTATTTTAGTATTAAGTCTCTACCCAGCCCCGCAATTCATTCTTGATAACTCCGGAGAGAACACGAATACTATCTTGGCTGTCGTTTAGACAAGGTATGAGAGTAAAATTTTTACCACCATGTTCTTCGAATATTTCTCCAGCTTCCAATGCGATTTCTTCTAATGTTTCAACACAATCTGCTGAAAAACCTGGGCAAACAACAGCTAGATTTTTCACACCATCCTTAGCTAGTTGTTCTATCGTTTTATCTGTATAGGGTTGGAGCCATTCTTCTTTACCAAATCTGGATTGGAAAGTTAGCCTCAATTTATCTTCTGACCAGCCAAGACGTTCTCTGAGTAACCTGGTTGTTTTGGCGCATTGACAATGATAGGGGTCACCGGCATCAAAGTATCTTTGTGGCAAACCATGGAAAGAGGCAATCACCAAATCTGGTGTCCATTCCATTTCAGCAATGTGGTCCTGAATTGAATCTGCCAAAGCTTCTATATAATCAGGATCTTCAAAATACGGTGGGACAACGCGAACAGTTGGTTGCCAACGCATTTCTTTCAATGCGTCAAAAGCTTTGTCACAGGCTGTTGCCGTTGTGGCTGCTGCATATTGAGGGTAGAGAGGGAACAGTAAAATTCTGTCACACCCCTGCTCTTGCAGTTTTTCAATGCCAGCTTTGGTTGATGGGTTGCCGTATCTCATTCCCCATTCAATCACTACATCATCATGCTCACTAAAGTCTCGGGCAATTTTTTCTGCCTGGCTTCGAGTGATAGTTTTTAGCGGACTTTCGTCTTTTTCTTTATTCCAAATGGATTTGTAAGCTTCACCAGATGCGGTTGGTCGTTTTGTCAAAATAATGAAATTTAAAATAAACCACCAGAGTAACCTTGGAGCTTCAATCACACGGCTGTCAGACAAGAACTCTTTCAAATAACGACGCATTGAGAAATAATCTGTTGCGTCAGGGGTTCCGAGATTGACGATAAGGACACCAACTTTGCGGCGCTTAATTTGTGGATGCCCGCTTGGCGTGAACTTCATTGGGTCTTGCTGTTTCGTAAAGGATCGACGGTGCCGCACAAAGCGCCTCCATTAGCTTGCGAGCTTCCAGCGGTAAAGATTAAACGGCCGTTTGAATCGCACTTATTTTAGTTATTTTACTGATTTGCATAAAACTAGCTAATGATGCCGTAAAACCCAAGAACTATCTGAAGCTTTGCAAGTGTTATTTGCATCTTTTCAGTGATTTATCAGCTATTTTAGTGTTACTAGTTCGGTCTTGCCTAATTAATTAACCAGCAAAGTAAATTCCGTAGGCAATGACCAACGCGGGCAGCGCGCTATAAAGGGTAGCTAAGATTGCAGCTTTTGGTGCTAATGCGATGGCTGGGAAGAGTGCATCACCATCATTGGCGATTGCATTACCATAAAGAGCGGCGATTGGGACAACGCCATTTAGGTACATGGTTACAACAACAATTTGCGGACCGCATCCTGGGATAAAACCAATAAGAATTGCGACTAACGGGACAAATGGGGCCCATGTTTGGAACCAGGTTTCAATCCCGCTGCCTGTGAAATGAACACCCAGTTCGTAGGCAAGAAAACCAAAGACCACCCAAGATGTGACGAAGTTTGTATCTTTCATCACACGTTTCAACATTGATGACTGACCGTTTATGTCAGTTACTTCCTGACCAACGTGTCCTTGATCTGGAGATGAAAAAGCCCATAGTGTTAGACAAAGCAAAGCGCCTGCTGCACCGATCCATAATGTTGGTTCATGGGCTGCGAGAGTTGCTCCAAAAAAAGCATCAACATCAACCAAAAATGCAAGAGCAAGACCAATTGCAATTGATGGAATTAAAATTGCGAGCCAAATATGATTTAGAAAATCCAGTGAGAAAGGTTTTTTCTCTTTATTGGCTTCGAGTTTCTCTTTTGCAGCTTTATTCTCATATTCTTCTTTAGATGGGCGCATAAAGTCTTGCCCGTGAATATAATCGATTACCCAGCCAGCTAATGTGCCGCAAACAAAACCAGTGGCAAGCACTGCAGCGCCCGTTAATGGTTCGCGTGCAAGCAAGAGGAATGCAGCATCACCCATAGTCGAAATTAAAACAGCAACGACAGAGCCAAATGAGATACTGCCTTTTGTGTACTGGGTAACAACAATGATGGCGCCGCCACAACCTGGTAATGCACCTAAAAAAGACGCGATGGGGGCTTGCCATTGTTTGGCGCCTGCCATTTTTTGCCCTAAATCGACACCGAGACCTCTTTCTAGCATATAAAATACAGCCAGTGTTGCTGCAACAAAGACTGTAACGGCTAGATAGGCGTCTGACATAGCGCCTAAGATGAGGGGACGTAGTTCTGATGAAAACATCATCAGGCTTAACAGGATGATTAATAACAAACGATTTGGATGAGCAAAATGCTTTAAGCCTGTCCACTCAAGAGCTAATCTACTTGTTCTTAATACGAGTTCGGTCATTAATATTGCCCTGCTAAATTTGATCTCGTTCGAAATGTGCTGTCTCACATTTATTTTTGCGAACACTGCTTTTTGTTTTATCTAATCTAGGATATAATGCAATTAGGAATGATTTGCAACTAGCTATTTTATAAAACTTTCGTGAACCTCTATAATTTAGCTTTGTGAATGTGGAAAAACTTTCTAGATGGCTGCATCTAAACCGAGTATCAACTGAGGAAATAGCCAGCATGCCGTTAGGATCATAATATGAAAGAGTATATAAGGGATATTTGCTTGATAGGTTTGCGACTTCAACAACTGTAGTGATGTTTGAGTTTTTACTTCTTTTTCGACTTCATTCATCGAAAGAGTATAAAAGCCAAGCGTCTGCAGAGTTATAATTATGACAACTCCAAGCCAAACTATATTGAGCTCTGTTCCTACCGTTTTTGCAAAAAAAAGTACATTAGGCAGCAAAATTGGAACCGTTATTAATAGCGCAACAAAGGGTGTAAAGACTTTGGCTATAAAAAGAACTGTCAAGATGCTGGCTATAATGGCAAGATTTAAATTTCCCGCAAAATTATCATAAAACAGTTTTACTAATTGATCTCCGCCTAGCCCCTTGAACACTATAATATAAAGAAGCGCTGCAATGAACAGTGTTATCAACTTGGAAGAATGCTCAAGAGTGTCTAACAAAATTTCACTCATAAAGGAGTAAGGCGGAGATGATATTTCATTTATATGCACCTTCATGAGAGCCTGAACAACACTGTAAATACCATAAGCAATATACCCTACGAAAAATACTGATATTGCTAACACTGCTCCATTCAATGGAGATAATTCAAATTTATTTACCTCAAGAAGAAACAACTTACTAATGAGACATAAGCTTAAGAATGAAATCACTGTATTGAGGTATATGTGTTTTTTTTCTGGCGCTAATTTATAAGCCGCGAGGAAAATTGAGCCGATTGCGGCAATAGCAGCTACCTCGACGATTGGTAATTTCATTAACAACAAAGAAGTCAGCACAATGGTCACGAAAATTCCCGGAGCCAAGATGGTTTTTATAAGTTCTTTTTTACTTGATGATTTTACTTCCTGCTCTTTTTCAATGTTCTTAAAAACATAATCATTGGGATATTTGAACATGAGACAGAGTTGGAAGAAACAATAGAGAAAAACAAATAAGAAACCAGGTACAAGAGCACCGATAAAGAAATCCGATGATGCATATTTTGTTATTTCTTCTCCTAAACCCAACGACTGTTTATCCAACAAACCATTAGATGAACCACTCAATGAACGTCCTAATGAACCAGGGGCTGTTGTTAGCACTTCTGCCACCAGCAGCAGCATGACTGTAATTGGAATAAAACTTGGCCTACTTAACGGTCCTTTAGAAAATTGTGAAACAATTGATTTTTTTTCAAGTAAATGATGGTTTTTTGTTTTTAATAACTGAGGTAATCTTAAGGCGACGTGCGGTGCAAATAGTATGCAGATGATGACTGCAATTCCTGAAACAAGAATGTCCATCAATGATACAGTAAACAACATCGCTTCAGATTTTTGTCGCCAATGCTCAATGAATTTTTGAATTAAATTTTCGGCTATGAATGCTCGCTCTATGATAACTGCTGTAAAGAGAAATAGTGGCAGGGCCAACAGAGTATTGCTTGTAAATATTTTTTCGAGCATAGGGGCAAATGACGTAAAAATTTCCCCGTTCATACCGCCAGTCACCAGAGCGTAGACAGCAAACAAAATAGCTACACCAACAAGCCCGAAGGCTACTGGAAAACCGGAGTAAATTACAGCTCCACTCACAATTAGCAGAAACAGTGCCCCTGCCCCGTCTTGCCAAGACATTAAGAATAGGGAGGATGTAAAATAGTCAAAACTAGAATATATCAATTCCATATTGGCCTATTCCCCTCTACTCTCGTTTAAAATCTTTTCAAAATTTTCTGATTTTAACTGATGCAAAGTTAGTGCTGCTTTACAGGCTAGTGATATGGCTGCGAGTGCTGTTAGTTGTGTGAAAATTATGGTGACTGAAATAAAAGCACTTAAGCTCATTATTCTTAACGATGATGGGTCTGTGAAAGCTTCTAGTGAAAATTGGAATTGGTGCTGATGCAACTCATTCAGAAAATAGCTCCATGTAAGACCAAATATTAGGGCTGCTGTAGGAATAACAAAAAACAGAGCTCCTATCATATTTATTGCCGCTTGTTTTTGTTGTGATGCTTTTTTGATAAAACCGTCTAGTTTTAGATGTTTATTTGAGAGCAGATTGTGCGAACAACTTGCCATCACTAGAAGCCCGAGAGAAAGCATATTTAGTTCAAAAAATGCGATCAATTTTATACCGAAAATATTTTTTAGAATTAGCCATGTGAACTGAGCTAGGATCATGAATAAAATGATCCAGGAAGAAATTCTACCTGCTTTGACCGTGAGGTCATCAATATTCTTGCTGACCCGTTCAAAAAATTTCAGCAACGCATTACTTTCTACTAAATCGACACATAGGCAGCTCTTAATTTAAAGCCGTTGATGTTTTTATGCATCTCATTTTGAGTTTTAATAAAACCCATGTTTGCTCAACCTAATAAACAAGCTGGCTAAGAATACTAACTGGCACTTTATCTATTAGCAATTTTTGTCCTTGGATATAAACCATCCCTAACAAATGCTAGAAACATGAATTTATCTACTATACCAGATAAGCGTCTAACTTCTTTGCCGTTTTTCATCACGATAAATGTTGGTACTATTTCAATAGGTTTGCTTAAATGATATTTGCCAGTTCCGGCATCATCCAGATTAACATTTACCCAAGGCGCTTTTTTGGCAAAGCTATGTGACTTATATAGCTCTGCAACATCTTGGTCAAACACAGCACAATGATTGCATATGCTGGTTTTAAACATGATCAACTCATATGTTGCTTCTAGCCGTTCTGTTGTTTGCTTCACAACTGCTTGAGCTAAAACAGCACCCACTAGTGCCATGGCAAGATAGCCAATCCAACGCGTCATTTTTTACATCCCTAAAGCCCCTTAAGGAGCCTGTTTACCCTTAGGTGGAATGTCTCAGCTATTTGGATTTTGCTCAATCTAGTTTTGTCTAACTAGTTAATTTATTTAGTTAAAATACATACTTAATGTGCGGCTTGTCAGCAGCTACAGCTTACTATGGACTTAATATGTCCGTTAAAATGGGGAAACTGGCGTGAATGAAGAAGAGAGCAGCACAGATCCAAAAAATATGATCATGACTGCACCGCCTAGTGTGCAAAAATCATAAACATAGCTTCCAAACCGACTATTGCCGCCTGAAGAAAAATAAGCGAACCTTCTTCCCCCCACGACCGTCATTGTGACCAGTGAAATTGTTATCGCAGTTCCTAAGGCCATTGCATATACAGATATAACACCGATCCAGAACACATCTTTGATCAGGGCTAAAGCCAAAACATAGAGGGCTCCCGTACAGGGACGCAAGCCAACAGAGAGAACAAGTGAAACGATCTTTGCTAAGTCCCACTTTCCTTGCACCTCTTCGGCACTTGGAATGTGACTATGGCCGCAACCACAATCTTCATCATGGTCGTGGCTATGACCGTGTCTGTGGTCGTGGTTATGTGCATGACTGTGACTATGATCGTGGGTGAGTTTATGTGATTGGGCAGTATAAGCTTTCCATTTTTTGGAAAGAAGTGAATAGAGCAAATAGATCCCAAGCAAGATGATGAGGACATAAGACACTTGAGTGAATTGTAGCCCTAGTTTTTTTATGGTTGAACCGCTGGCACTGAAAATTAAGGCCGGAATGGCGACCAGAGAAACCGCGACTGTTCCTTGTACTAGAGATGATAAAAAGGAGAGAAATATCCCTCTTCTCATGGTTTGATTATTTGCCATGATATATGAAGATACTACGACTTTACCGTGTCCAGGTCCTGCAGCATGCACCAGCCCATAGAGGAAGCTAAGTCCGATCATCATCACGGCAAAGGTATAATCATTTGTTTTTTTAAATTGCTGCAAATAGCCTGTAAGTGTGTTGCTTAAAACAACCTGTTTTTGATACACCCAAATTGTAAGTGATTGCCACAAAGATTTTTCATTTTTGGGTTTTAGGTTGTTGTTGCCAGCAGGGACGTTGTTTTCATTAGATGAACGTTTGCCAAAATCTGACAAGGAGCGACCCGTTTTGTCCTCATTAGCTATTCCCGTATTTACTTTTTCTGCAAGCTGGATTTTTTGCAACGGATCGTTGTCGTGCGGATTGGCAAAAGAAGCACTGCTAGAATTCATGATTAGGAGCACGCTCAAGACTAATGAAGCAATGTTAAATTCTGACATATCGAGATTAAATTTCATCTTAAATTGAATTGTTAATTTGAGAGACAACTTACTGTGAATGTTGGTGCAAAGAGCGAACCTGCTCCCCTATTTTCTTCATTTGTAAGATCCATAGGCTGCCCTAACC